>DASZKU010000149.1:0-14822 GCA_035552815.1 Solirubrobacteraceae bacterium
GGCACCCCGACCCACGCCGCGCGACAGCGACCACCCCCCGAGCGCCGCTACCCGCGACCACAGCACAACCCCCCACAACCACCACACCGGATCCGTCCGACACAAACGTGAACATCACAAGCCTTCAAACGTGAAGACCTAAGGAGGGTGAGCGAGGGGACTCGAACCCCCGACCGCCTGGACCACAACCAGGAGCTCTACCAGCTGAGCTACGCCCACCGTGGGCCAATCAATCTACCAGCGACCCGCCGCGACGGCGGCCCGCAGCGGTGGCGGCGCGAACCGACCGGCGGTGGCGACGCGGACTGGCCGCCCCACACGCAAGACTACGGTCACGATGCGCTGCCGCCTCTCACCCGCGACGCTGCTCATCCTCATCGCCGCGTCCGCCGTCCTCGGCGGGTGCGGGGCGAGCGCCGCCCCGCCGAAGCGAGCCACCCACCGGCGGCCCGCTTCGACCACCCCTCCCACGGCGACGACGTCGCCGGGAACGACGGGCACCGCCACCACGACGAGCCCCCCCTCGGGACGGCCGCCGCTCGGTGGCCGGCACCAGCTGGACGTCGAGCTCGCCCACGAGATGACGCTTGCGGGCAAGGATTCGGGCGCCTACGTGTACGACCTGACGACCGGTACGCCGGTGTTCTCCGCGGGCGCGACCACGAAGCGGCCGCCGGCGTCGGTCGAGAAGCTCTTCACCTCGATGGCCTCGCTCTATCAGATGGGGCCCAAGACGCGGTTTCGTACCGCCGTGCTCGGCCGCGGTCACCTCGGCCCCGGAGGCGTCTGGCACGGCGATCTGTATCTGCGCGGTGGCGGCGACCCGACGTTCGGATCCTCGGGCTTCAATCATCTCTACGAGCAGGGCTACGGCCCCACCGTCTCCCAGCTCGTGGCCCAGCTCATGGCCGACGGGATCCGGCGCGTCACCGGTCACGTGATCGGCGACGCCTCGCTCTTCGATTCCAAGCCCGGCGTCCCCTCGAGTGGCTTCGCCCCCGACCTCGGCGACATCGGGGGCGAGCTCAGCGCCCTGACTTATGACCACGGGCTGAGCGGCAAGCTCACGCCGGGTGCGTTCGCCGCCCACGCGCTCGCCCTCGCCCTGCGCGCCGACCACGTGTGGGCGCTGGCCGCGACCCGGACCGCGATCACGCCCGTCGACGTCCGCCCGCTCGCCAGGGTCTCCTCACCGCCGCTGTGGACGCTGCTGCGGCTCATGAACGTGCCCTCCGACGACCTCTTCGCCGAGACCCTGACCAAGCAGCTCGGGGTGCGCTACGGCGGTGCCGGGACAACGGCGGCGGGGGCGAAGGTGATCGAAAGCACGATGAGGGCGACCTACGACCTCCACCCCAAGGTGGTCGACGGCTCAGGTCTCTCGCGTCATGATCAGGCCTCGCCGCTCGAGGTCGTCGACCTGCTGCGCACGGTGTGGCGTACTCCGCTGGGGAACATGCTCTGGGATTCGTTGCCCACCATCGGCGTCGACGGGACGGTGGCCACCATCGCCACCAGGACGCCGGCTCAGGGCCATTGCATCGCCAAGACGGGAACGCTCGACAACGTCTCCAATCTCGCCGGCTACTGCCACAGCGCCGGGCACCAGGTGGTGGCCTTCGCTCTCTTCATCGACGGCCCCGCGAACTGGCAGGCGATCCCCATCGAGGGCAAGATGGTCGCCAGCATCGCTCGCCGCAACCCCGCCGACCCATAGCGCCCTGGACGGGCCAGCCGAACAAACGGCTGCCCGCGCCGTGAAACCTGTACATCGTTCGTCCAGGCTCTCCATCCCCCTCTAAAGTTCGCCAAGACCCTGCCGATACTTTCGCCACGGGTCGCCCATCTTCGGGCCACTCACTACCGCACGGAGGTGGAAGTGAAGAAGTTCGACGTCTACCGGGCGTGCGCTGCCCTGACCACGATTGCAGCGGTCGTAGCAGCGTCCGGAGCGGCCCACAAGTTCTAGGAGTCGTGCGGGCTCGTGTCCTCAGTGGTGTAGCGGAGCGCGCCCGCCGGCGCCTCGCTTCGGCATTGCCAGAACACTCTCGTGTCCGTCTCTACTGCGCCGCGGTGTTCGTGGGCGCGTGCATCGTCGTCGCGCTCCTCGCAGGCACGACCAGTCTCACGTACATCCGCGATGAGCCGCTGACTTTCGCGGTCCTCTCGGCGGGACTGCTCCTCGGCGAGATGCTCCCGGTGAAGATCCCCCGTCGCGGCAACGACGAGCAGATCACCCTCTCCACGCCCTTCGCCATGGCCTTGCTCCTCGCGGGCGGCCTGGCGCCGGCCTTGATCGCCCAGAGTGTGGCCTCGGTCGTGCAGGATCTCGGAGCCGGCAAGCCGTGGTGGCGCGTGCGCTTCAACCTGGGCCAGTACGCGCTCTCGATGTCGGCGGCGCTGCTCACCATGCGCCTGTTCTCGGTGGCGCCGCACATCGGCTCGGCGCACCCGTTCACGAGCGCGGACTTGCCGGGCATGATCATCGGCGCGTGCGCCTTCTTCCTCGTCAACACCGGCGTCGTCGGCGTCGCCGTTTCGCTGTACCAGGAGGTCCCGGTCACGCGGTACTTCCGCAACGACGCGGGCTTCGTCGCCATCACCGGCGCCGTGATGCTCCTGCTCGCGCCGATCGTGCTCGCCGCGACCGCCTACTCCGTCGTCCTCATCCCCCTGTGCCTCGCTCCGATCACGGCGATCTACCACGCGACATGGCAGAGCGCCCGCAGCGCCCACGAGGCGCGCCACGATTCACTCACCGGCCTTCCCAACCGCACCGCCTTTCACGATGCCGTCGTGCAGGCGATCCGCAACGAGCGCCGGCAGTCGTGCGTCATGCTCATCGACCTCGACCGCTTCAAGGACGTCAACGACACCCTCGGTCACCGCTACGGCGACCTCCTCCTGCAGCAGGTCGTCGAGCGCTTCCGCAGCGAGCTCGGGCACGACGACGTTCTCGCCCGCCTCGGCGGTGACGAGTTCGCCGTGCTCTGCACGGGCACCAACCGCGCCCAGGCGCTCCTCGTCGCCCAGCGGCTCGCCGACTCGCTGCGCGAGCCCTTCGAGCTCGAGCAGATGGTCGTCGGCACCCAGGCGAGCATCGGCGTCGCCCTCTTCCCGGCCGACAGCGCCGGCATCGAGATGCTCCTGCAGAAGGCCGACGTCGCCATGTACCGGGCCAAGGAGAAGCGCACCGGAGTCGCCCTCTACGACGAGCGCCACGACCTTCACAGCCCCGCCAAGCTCGCGCTCACCGTCGAGCTGCGCGCCGCCCTCGACCGCGATGAGATCGTCGTGTGGTACCAGCCGGTCCTCGACCTGCGCACCGAGAAGGTCCTCGCGGTGGAAGCCCTGGTGCGCTGGGAGCACCCTCAGCTCGGCCTGTTGATGCCGACCTCGTTCGTCAACATGTCCGAGCACACCAACCTCATCAAGCCCCTCACCCAGAAGGTCATCGAGCTCTCGCTCGCCCAGGTGGCGGAGTGGCGCGGCCTCGGCTTCGACATCGCCGTCGCGGTGAACATCTCCGCTCAGGTCCTCGTCGACGACGACTTCACCGAGCGCGTCCTGCTCGCGCTCGAGCACGCCCAGGTCCCCCCCAGCCGCCTCAAGCTCGAGGTCACCGAGAGCACGCTGATGGCCGAACCCGTGGTGGCCCGCGCCGTTCTCCAGAAGCTCGACCGGTCAGGGGTGGAGATCTCCATCGACGACTTCGGCACGGGTTACTCCTCGCTCGCCTACCTGGCCGACCTCCCCGTCTCCGAGGTCAAGATCGATCAGTCCTTCGTGGGCCGGATGGCCGAGGGCTCGAGCGAGACGATCATCGTCAGCTCGACCATCGATCTCGCCCATCACCTGGGCCTGCGCGCGATCGCCGAGGGGGTCGAGGACGTCTCGCTCCTCCCCCACCTCGAGACGCTCGGCTGTGACGCCGCCCAGGGCTATGCCATCTGCCGCCCCCTGGAGGGCGAGGAGGCGACGCGGTGGCTCGAGTCCCGTACCGGCTCGGGCGTCCAGCGGATCCTCCACCGCGTCGCCTGACCCGACTCAGATCAGGCCTTGGCGCACCGCCTTGGCCACCGCCTGGGTACGGGAACGCGCATTGAGCTTGGTTACCACGTCGTGCAGGACGTTCTTCACGGTGCGCTCGGAGTAGTGCAGGCGCAGTGCGACCTCGCGCGTGGCCAGCCCCTCGGCTACGCATGACAAGACCTGCTGTTCGCGCACGGTGAGTAGCGAGAGGGAAAGTCCGCGCGGTTCGAGTAAATCTCGCGATACCCGGCTCAGGCCCTCCATGAAGTCACTGAGCAACTCGGGCGCGAGGACACCGGATCCGCGCGCCGCGGCGATGGCTCCGTGGGCCAGCGCCTCCGGCGTGAGCGTCTCCTTCCACAGGTAGCCGCTCGCTCCCGCCTGGATGATGTCGAGCACCTCGCTCGGGTCGCGATTGATCGAGCAGGCGATGACTCGCCCGGCGGTCGCGTCGACGAGACGCCGCACCAGCGCAGCGCCTCCAAAGGGCCGCGGATCGACAATGGTCACATCGGTATCTGCGAGTGAGGGGTGTGCGAACGCCTCGTGAGGAGTCGCGGCCTCGATCACCTCGCTCACCTCATCGACCTCGGAAAGGCATGCTGCCACCCCGCGGCGGTAGACGCCGTGCGGGTCCAACACCATGATGACCATCACGCCGCGTCTCCCCTGGGTTCCCTTCCCCTATCCTCTCCGGTCTACGCCGTAGGATACCGCTCGACACAAGCCCTTGCCGTTCGTCCTCACCACTAACGCGGTGATTACCTGCCCGCACGGAGGCATGGTCACCTTGCTCCCCAAGCAGCAGGTGGTGAGCATCCAGGGCGGCTTCGTTCTCTGCTTCGGCGATCTCGTCGGCGCCCCCATCGTCGGGTGCCCGCAGGCCGGCCCCCCCGGGGTCAAGCCGTGCACGACGGTGCTCGCGACCCTGCCGGGATCGGTCGCTCCGAACGTCCTCGTCGGCGGGCGCCCGGTGCATCTTCAGATGCCCATGCCCGCGACCACCGACGGAGTGCCCCCCGGCATGATGCTCCTGGTCAGCTTCGCGGGGCAGACGCTCGTTCAGGCCTGACGCGCGCCGGCGTCAACCTACGCCGGGCAGGGGCTGCCACGCCGCGCCGGCCACCCCGGTCGCGAGGAGCGAAAGCGCGCGCGGGTGGGCCGGATCGACGACGTAGACCGACCCGACGCTCGCCGAGCAGTCGAGCGCGCTCGAGGTTTGGACGAGCACCTCCCGGCTGTCCGCGCGCCACTCGACACTGCAGGCGGGCGACGGCGCGGCGAAGGTGTCGGCCTTGGTGAGCATGAGGTCAGACGGCGCCACCAGCGCGAGCGAGAACGGGGCGCCGAGATCTTCGGCGAGCGCCAGGCGGGTGCCGTTGGGGGCGAACGCCGCCGCCCTCACCCCGGAGCTACGCATGGTCGGCGTGGCCACGACGCCCGACCCCCAATCCTTGGCTCGGGTGGAGAACGGGACCTTGCTCGTGAACTTCAGCAGCGCGAGCGTGCCCGACTTCGTGGCCCCCACGAGGATTTCGGTTCCCTTTGGAGACCAGGTGATCTCGCCTTCGAGGGTCCATCCCGACGCCTTCGCACAGCTCAGCCGCGGGTGGGCGACCGCGAGCAGGCAGAGCTTGTCTGCGCCGGGCGCTCCTTCGATGGCGGCGATCACCGCCGGGGCCGTGGGCACGGACGGGAAGGTGGGTAGTGCGAAGGTGGCGACGCCGGTGAGCGCTCTCGGGCCGCCGGGGCCCGAGGCGGGCGTGAGCATGATGCGCCCACCCGAGACGTAGGCGATGCTCGATCCCGATGGGGACCAGGAAGGCTCGCTCGCCGTGGCCGGACCGGAGACCAGATGGCTGAGGATCTTGCCGGTCACGCCGCTGAGGGCGACGATGCCGCGGCCCTTGGTGGCCGCGATCTCGGGGTAGCCCGCCGAGATGACCAGGGTGATCGTCTTGCCTTTCTTTACCTTGGCGCCCGCGGCCGGCACCGTGCTCAGCAGCCGCCCGGCGGGGACCTTGGCGCTGATCGCATACGTCTTGCGCGTCTTGTCTCCCGCCTTGGCGATCTTCGCCGCGGCGGCCGCGGCGGTGGCCCCCGCCACCGAGGGCACCGGCTTGGCGGCCCCGGCCGAGGATTTGCCCTTCTTCTTCGTCTTCTTCTGCGGGGGCGCCGCGAGCCTGAGGGCGACATGCGTGCCGAAGAGCGTCACTGTTCCACCGCCCGGCTTCTCGCTGACGACGATGTCGGCGGCGGGCGCGTTGGCGGGCGTGAGCGCTCCCAGCCACATCCCCTTGGCGTGGAGGATTCTCCGCGCCTGGAGAAGGTGCTGGCCTTTGAGCTTGGGCACGGGAAGGCCGAGCCTGACGTTTACGTCGTTGCCCGCCTGGATCGTCCTGTCGGCGACGGGCGTCTGGGCCGCGATGACCGGGGGAACTTTCACGAAACGCGGTGGCCCGCCGCGGACCGTTCCGAGAATCAGCCCCAGTGACCGGAGCCCCTGCTCGGCCTTGGCAGCCGGCTGGCCCACGAGGTTGGGCACGACGACCTCTTGCCCGAGCCACACGTCGACGATCTTGTGACTTGGGTCCCTGATCGGGGTCCCCGGGCGAGGTGCCTGACGGATTATCACCTCACCCTTCGGCGCCGGGTAGGGCTGGATGTTGCCAATGGCCAGGCCTGCACGGCTGAGGACGTGCTCGGCGGGCTCGGTTGCGAGGCCGTCGAGGTTCGGGACCCTCGAGGTGCCGGAGGTGACCGCGGTGATGAGACGAACCGATGACTTCGGCGCGAGCTTGGTTCCCGCCTTCGGATTCTCTGCGAACACGTCGCCGGCACTGAGGTCGACGGCGGCGTGCCCCGGTCTGCCGGTGGCGAACTGATTCCACGCCGGCGGGACGGCGGTCACCTCGACGCCGTGAAGGTTTGCCTTCTTGACGGTATCCCGAGCCTGCGAGATGTAGACGCCTTTCACGTTGGGCACGGGAACGCGCTTTAGCCACTGGAGCAGGAAGTAGGCGAAGACGACGAGTGCGAGCGCGAGGAGGACACCAACCCACCACGGCAACAAGGATCGCTGCCGGTAGGTGCACGTACACGACGGAGGCTTGGCCGCCTCTGCCTCTTGTCGTGGCGCGGCTGGCAGGGTCGCGGGCGTGCTCTCGCCGGGGGCGGCGGATGGCCGCGTGAGACCTAGCGTCTTCGATACCGAGGCGATGCGCGCCGTCGGCACTTTCTGTTTCGCCTTCTTGAGGTCGCTCCCGGCCGCGGTCTTAGCGCCCTTGGTCAAGGGGGCGAGGAGCTTCTGAAGGTAGGAGAGGAGGCCGGGCTGCGGCTCTGGAAGGCTGCCGAAGGGAAGGGCGATGAGCGTGATCAGGTGCTCGACGGGACGGCCCACGAGGTTGGGCGTGGCTTCAGCGGTTACGTTCGCCGTCTTGGTCTGCCCGGCGGACAGCGCAAGGCCCGGGGGTTCGAAGCTCACCCGGCATTTGTCCTCCCGGGGCTTACCGGAAAGGACGACCTCGATCGCGTCGTTTCCCGCATTGGTAACCGAGAGGATGAATTCGCCGTGTCGGCGCCCCTCCGCACACCCGGGCTCTACCGTGAGCTGCACCTCCGGGTAAGGCAGGACGTCGAGCTTCAGAGCAACCGACGCCACTATCTCGCCCGTCGCCTTCGAGGTTGCCGTGACCCGGATCGGCCACCTGCCTGCCGCCGCCTGGAAGGATCGCGGCGGCTTGAGCGTCACCGCTGCCTCGTCCTCGTAAGAGGAACGGCGTCCCACGCCGAAGGGAAGCAGGTAGAGCTCGGGCGGCTCGATCTCCCACCACCCGTGCTTGAGTCCCTCTACCCGCAGGATGTACTCGTCCACGATCTTGCTCTGGTTGCGCACCCGTACGTGAACCGTGACCTTCTCGCCTGCCTGCACCCTGATCGGCTCGTCGGGAGGTTCGTCGTCGCGCATGCTGATCGCGGCCAACCTGGTCTGGAGCTCGACTTCGCCGTTCTCCCTCTTCGCCATGCCGCCGTGCTCGTGCCAGACGATGGCGGGCGAGTCCGCGCCCGGCCCGCCTCTCTCACCGTGACCGCGTTTACCGAGCTCGCCGGTTGGCGCCTCAACCGCATCCCACGCCAGGTAAGCGCCGCAATCCGGGCAGAAGTCTCCTCCGCCGGCATGTTCGTGGCGGCATTCGGCGGTAGTAGTCATGGGCGCTCATTCATGGGGACGGACGGGTCGCCGTGCCGCACGACGAGATCCACGTGGAGAGGAAGCTGCCGTCTCACCACGCACGTGATCGCGGCCTCCTCAGCGCGGTCCAGGGACTCGCGAACCCGCACCACCAGTTCAGGGCCGCCGCCGACCTCGTCGGGCTGCGGAGCCGGGGGGCCTACCCCGCCGCTGTCGTGCAACTGGAAGTGGTGGCGAGGAAAGCAGCACTGGAGCGCCAGCTCGAGCCCGGCTAGCGTCCCGCGTAGCCGAGTCAGGTCACGAGCATGGGTGAGGAAGGCGCGCGCCGTCCCCGCCGGCAGTTCCTCGGGCTCGAGGCCGAGCCAGCGGGCCATCTCGTCCACCATGTCCTCGGGGGCGATGTCGCGGTCGAGGTAGGCGGCGCGGCTGTCGATGACCGCGACGCGCGGGTCGAGCACGCGCTCGAGGGCCTCCAGGAAACGCATCGCGAACGGGTCGGACGAGTCCTGGTAGATCGCGGGCAGACCACTTCGCAGCAAGGCGCGCGCGGAGGCCGACGGTGGGAAGTCACCGAGCGCCGGAGCACTGAGCACGGCCCGCGGCGGGACCCCGTTGCGGCGCGCGCCATTGTGACTGGGGTCGACGGCGGCGGGCCCTCCGAGCTCTGGGCGGATCGCGCTCATGGCTGCTGCTCCTCGACCTTCACCCGGTGCGACCCCGAGGCGAGGAGCTGCCCTGACCCAAGGACGAGGTCGCCTTCGTGCGGTTTCGGGTCCTCGAGCCCGGTGCGCAGATCGGTCTTGTACACGCGCAGCAGGGTGATCATCTGCACCCCGTCGACCGCTTGCACGTGGGGATAAAGCTCACCCTGGCCCAGGGCGCGTTGAAACTCCCATCCCGACCCCGAAGCTCCCCCCACGAGCGGATTCAGGTAGGTGTAGAGCCGCTCCTCGATGCGCCGCTCGAGGGAAGCCGCGTCCCGGTAGGGCTCAGCCACCACCCTCACGACCACGGTTACTCCGACGTAGTCCGGCGGCTTGAGCTCCACGCTGACGCCCACGAGCCGGCGTTGGTCGAGGTAATCCGCGAGCTTGACGATGAGCTGCTCGTCGAGCTCGAACTCGTGGACCTCGAGCCTGCGGTACGGCTGCTCGATGCGGGGCACGATGAGGACCTGGACGGCTTCGCCCCGCGCACCCGGCAGGCACCGCGCCCGCGCGACGAGCTCGGGGACGCCGACGTGGCAGAGCTGCTCGAAATCCCGTGCCGTGATCGCGCGATTGGCGGTTCGTAGCTCGATCGCGGTTCGCGCGCGCGCCGAGCCGATGGTCTCGCCGTCGACGCCCCCGGCCGCCGGCAGCGGATTGGTCACCGCGCGCACGCCGGGGATCGGGCGGCGCAGGCGCGTGAGCGCGCCGGCTTTTACGTTGCCCTGTGTACCTCCGCCGTGGCGGTAGGCCCGGAACCGCAGCTCGGCCCCGGGCGGAGGGGTGGCCCCATAGGCCCGGAAGGTGCCATCGGGCTGGCGCACCGCGGGACCGAGCTCGACCTCGCCCGTCGATCCGTCGAGCCGGTAGTGGCGGTCCTCCGGTCCGCTGGCGGCGAAGGTGTCCACCTCCGTCCACAGCACTGGATAGTTCCCCGGTTCCCGTACCTCGAGCCCCTCGTGCTCGGTGAGGTCGAGGATCGGCGAGCGTTGGAGATGGAAGACTTGACCCGGCGTGCCGTCGCTGCGACCGAGGGGCTCGTCCTCGAAGCGCTGGGAGTGCTCAGCCGAGAGCAGTGCCCCGATGGGACGGGCTCGGATCTTCGAGATCTTGGGCGGCACGCTGTAGTCCTGCTTGCCCGCGCCGGTGACCCGACAGCGCAACCAGTTCAGCCGGTGTTCGCCAATCGACTGCTGGACCACGCGCGGGGGAAGCTGAAGCTCGATCATCCCCTTCCCCTCGTTGAACCCCTCGGTGGTGTCGCTGAGCTTCTCGACCGCCACCCAATCCTCGTCGCGCTCACCTGTCGAGGCCTCCCATACGAGCGGCGGATCGGTGGGATCGACCCCGACGCCCCGGGCGCGGGCGCAGTCGACTTCGAGGCGGAGCACGAGCCGGTCCAGGGAGGCGCCGAAGCCGAGAAGTAAGGCGTCTTGCATGCGCGGGCGGCTGCTGAAGGCCTGCTGCTCCTCGCCCCCCGCGGGCAGGGCCACTCCCTCGCTGACGTTCACATTGAGGTACACGCTGCCCCGCTTGAGCAGGTAAACGTCAAGCTCCAAGGGCCTGATGGTGAAGTCCTCGACCGTCTGGAAGACGACGGGATCTTGACCTTGCGCTCGCGCCGTGCTCACTTCGGTGAGTCCGGCGGGGATCGTGAGCGCCTCTTCCGGGGGGCGTTCGAGAGCGAAGCGCACCTGCGCGGTGGAGGCTGTCGGCGGGTACAGGCGCACATCGAGCAGGGCGAGAAGCGCGACCTGGAGTTTCTCGGGCAAGCGGTTGATCCGGTAGCTGAGCTGATCGGTCATCCATGCGAAGAGCTCGATCAGAGTGATGCCGGGATCCGAGACGTTGGCCTCCGTCCACTCCGGACAGAGCTCGTGCAGGCGTGCTCGGGCCTCGTTGACGAGCGGCTGGAAGCGCAGGTCGTCGAGAAGCACCTCGGGGAGCGTCATGGCCCCTCTTCGGCGGGGATGAGGTAGAAGGGGTAGACCAGGTTGCGGATCGTGTTCGTCGCCCGCAACCGGTAGCGCAGAAGCACGCCGAGGACGCCGTCGCCGACCCGGTCGAGGTCGAAGGTGACGGTCTCGACTTCGATGCGTGGCTCCCAGCGGTCCAGCGCGACGCGCACCCCATGCTCCACCTGGCCGAGGGTGAGGGCATCGATGGCGGCGAACACGAGATCGTGGACGTCGCAGCCGAACTCCGGACGCATCACGCGCTCCCCGGGCGCGGTGCCGAGGATGATGCCGATCGCCTGCTCGACGTCGTCTGCGTCGCGCGCCAGGGCGACGGCACCGTGGTCGTCGAGCGAGAGCGGAAACGCCACCCCGGTGCCCAGGTGGAGGGTCATCCCAACATCACCGATGCGCCCGAGATCTGCACGGTTCCGCTCGCCTGCACTGACAGGCTGCCCTCCGCCTGCACCGAGACGGACGCGCCTTTGATGGTGACGCTCCCGTCCGCCTGGACGCTGATCGTCGCCCCCTTCACCTCGAGCTGGCTCTCGGCCTGAGTCGAGATGCTCTGGCCCTTCAAGGTCATGGCCTGGGTGGCGGTGATCGTCGCCTGTCCGGCGGCGGTGATTCCCACGTCATGGTCGCTGGCAAGGGCAAATGAGCCGTCGGGCTTGACGAGGTCACCTGGCTTCGCCTGCCCGTTCCACACCGACCCGAGCACGTACGGCCGGCGCGGGTCTCCCTGTTCGAAGGCGAGCACGACCTCGTCGCCGGCCACCGGCATCATCAGCAGCCCGCGGCCGGAGCCGGCAGACGGAGAGGCGATCCGCGCCCACCAGCCTTCGGCGTCGTCGCCGAGGGCGGGGTATTTGACGCGTACGCGGCCGAGGCCATCGGGATCCGCCGTCTGGGTCACCACCCCGACGACCACGCTCGACCCCCACGTCGGCGCCGCCGGGGTGACGTCAACCAGGTCGAGAAGGGTGCGAGCTGAGCGTCCGGAGATGGTGAAGTGGGTTTGGTATCCGTGACCGCCGATGAGGACATGTGTCGCCGCAGTGACGATGTACGTCCCCCCGAAGCGCGTGCCGACACCCGAGACCTGCACCGCGCATCCGGCACGCAAGCGCGGATCTCCGGCCGCAGTGCCCTCGGCCTCGACCCAGGCATTCGCGGTCCGCGCGGCCAGGCTGCTCGCCAGTGCGTCCGCCTCGTCCTGGGTCAGGACGGTGCGATCGCCGACCGTCCACGTACCCCCTCCGGCCGCGGAGGCCACCGTCGCGCGATCGAGTCCCGGCTTCGAGTCCGAGGCCTTCGGCGACTCGGTCGCGACGATGGCCTGGGCGCTCGCCGGGTCCCAACCTCGCACGACCACGCTGTCAACCTGCTGCGCGCCGCTGACCCGCGGGCGAAACGATATGAGCTGATCCGGGGCGCGCAAGACGATCGGCGAGCCTCCCCCGTTGGCGCCGGCCGGGAGAAAGTGCACCTTGGACCCGTCACCGACAACTTCGTAGTCGATCGCTGCGGCAAGTCGCCACAGCAGCTGCCAGTCGGTCTCGTCGTTCTGAAGGAAGAAGGGGTACACCTGGCTGGCGGGTCCTGAGGACTGGACATTCGCGCTCAGCCCGGCCTCCTGGATCACCTTCTGGGCGATGTCACCGGGGGTCATCTCCTGGAAGACCTGGGTGCGACGGTTCTGATGCAGCGCGAAGGCGGGCTCGTAGGCGGTGGCGGCGATGAATGCCCCCTCCCCCACGAGCTCGAGCTCGATCGACTGGATCTTGCCCGTGAACACGCTCATCGGCGCCGCGCCACCGGGTGCCGCGTAGAGCACCTCCAGCGAGCGCCCCACCGTGAGCAGCGACTGATCGACCTGCTCGAGCAGGGGGTCGGCGAAGCGCAAGAAGGCCTGGTCGGGCAGGCGCAGGCTGTCGCGCACGCGCAGCTGCACCAGCCGCGCCGCGATCTCCGGGGCAAGCTCTTGGCCGTCGAGGCGGACGACTCCGTAGGCGAGCAGAGCGAGCGCGCTCATCGAGGTGCGGCGCTCTGGACGGCCTCGGGGACGATCAAAGCCTGGCCCCGGCGCAGCCGCAGTGGGTCGTCGATGCCGTTGGCCTCGGCGATGTCGCGCCATCGCGTCGGGTCGTGGTAGGCACCGTAGGCGATCGAGCTCAGCGAGTCCCCTTCCTGGACGAGGTGGACGCTGTGCCGGCCGCTGGCCCTGGTCGTCGGGTTCTGCGCCGCGGCAGGCCCGCTGCCCGACCGGCTGTCGGCCTTCTCCACCTGCATGAGCGTGAGTGAGACGAAGGCGCGGATCGGGGTGCCGTCGGGGCGAAAGAGCGTGTAGCTCACCGACAGGTTGCGGCACACGGCCGCGAAGGTAACCGTCGTCCCCCAGCTGAACGTCACCGTCGGCGGGCGGGCCGAGTTGGTATCGCCGGTCGCTGGCTGTGTCACTTCCATCATCAGGAACAGCTTGTCGGTCACCTGGCGCACGTCGGTCGAGGAACTGTCCGACGCGTCGAAGAGAAGCTCGAGCGTGAGCTCCCGACCCTGGCCTCCGCCGAACTGCAGCGAGGGCAAGCTCGCGCCCACGACCGGGGTTGACCGCCACTCGTTGGACTTCGAGATCGCGTACTGCTGGGGGTTGAACCAGCACGCAAGCGTCCCCTGGCCCTCGACCGCGAGCTGCGCCTTCTGGTAGTTCGTCTGATCGGCCATCAGGTGCGCACGAGTCCGGTATGTCCGATCTCCAGCGTCTCGGTCGCCACCTCGGCGGTCTCCTCGGCCAGCGTCGGCCCCGTCCAGCGCACCGGGAAGGCACAACTGAAGCCCCACGCCCGAACCACCTGCGACAGCTCATCGACGAGCGAGATGGTGACCGTAGGCCGTTTACCCAGGTCCTGAAAGTTGAACAGCCAGTCGAGCAGACCCGTTTCGCTGGTTACCCCCCGGCTGAGGACGAGGTTGGCATAGTGCGTGGCACCGCGCAGCTTATGAACGAACCCGTTCTCGCCGCCCTCGGCGTACTCGAGCACCTCATACTCCACCTGTAGCCCCGTGCAGCTCGCGAACACCCCGATGGTGACATCGGGAATGTCAACCTGAAAGCACCGCGCCGCCCTGATCGGTTGCATCGTCGCCGACGCTGTTCCATTCGCCGCCAAGCTAACCCCTCACAGCCCGAACAGGTTCCCCATCCGCTCCCGCTCCAGCAGCAGCTCGCGGCGCAGACGTCCAATCAGACCCTCATAAAGCTCCTCGAGCTCGGCCGCCCCGAGCCGCTGCGCGAGCCCCGAGCCCGCCGCCGGCGTCGTCGACACCGACGGTGCCGGGGAGCTGATCTGGCGGGCGAGGAGCGGGGCGGCCGGCGGGTGCGTCGGTTGGTGCTGCTGCGGCGGCGGCGGCGGCGGCGGTTGGTGCTGCTGCGGCTGCGGCGGCGGCGATGCGGGCGCGGGCGTGGCGGACGGCGGGTCGGACGCGAGCGTGCGCATCACCGCTGCCCCGCCCGGCCACGCGCGGGTCGCGGGGCGCGGCGGCTCGGGGCGCGGTGACTGTTGGCGCGGTGGCTCTTGGCGGGGTGGCTCTTGGCGGGGTGGCTCTCGGCGCGGTGGCTCCGGGCGCGCCCAGGCCGCCGCGGCGGCCGCGGTCCCTACCTCCGGCGCCGCTCCCGCGCGCGCGGGAGCAAGCGCGGCTCGAGCAACCGCGTGGGCGGCGACGCGGTGTCCGACCTCGGTGTCCGGCCGCGGTCCCGGGCGTCGGGGCACAGCGCTGAGCGCCAGCGCGCGGCGCGGGGGGTGTGCGTCTCCGGGGGGCGACGGCTCGAGTTGAGTCGCGGGCAGTAACGCGGGCGGCGCCGTGAGCCTGGTCTCGGGGGGCGGCACGAGCCGCGCCTCGGGGGCGGGCGAGGTCTCGGGCGTGAGCGACGCCTCG
>DASZKU010000150.1:0-10328 GCA_035552815.1 Solirubrobacteraceae bacterium
CCGACGCTCTCGCCCCGGTACAGACGCTGGGTGCGCAGGTCAGGCGCGAACCCGCCGCCGTCGATCAGGCAGATCGACAGCCCCGAGGCGCGCAGTCGATCGACAATGCTGATGCCCGCCGGACCGGCGCCGACGACGACGAGATCCGAGCTGAGCCGGGCTCCCTCGTCGACCTGGCGCCCGTCGATCAGCACCCGTGTACGTTAGCGCTCACTGTGCAAGTGGGAGGAGCGTCGGCCCGCCGCCGCGCACGGCCTGCTCCTCGAGCAGCGCCTCGAGGCTGGCGACGGGCGCCGGACGCGCGAAGTAGAACCCCTGGCACGCGTCGCAGCCGAGGCCGAGGAGCTCATCTCGCTGCTCGGCGGTCTCCACGCCCTCGGAGACGACGGTCATCCCGAGATCGTGGGCGAGGTCGATGATGGCGTTGACGATGCTGTGGCTCGAGGAGTCGACGCCGAGGTTGGCGATGAACGCGGGGTCGATCTTGACGGTGTGGATGGGGAGGCCGGTCAGGTGGCTGAGCGACGAGTAGCCGGTCCCGAAGTCGTCGAGGGCGAGCTTGACGCCGAGGTCCTTGAGCTCGGCGAGGACCATCAGGGCGCGCTCGTGATCGCGAACGAGGAAGCTCTCGGTCATCTCCAGGGTGAGCAACGCGGGGTCGACGTGGGCGGTGTCGAGGAGGGCGGCGACGCTGTAGGCGAAGCCCGCCGACATGAGCTGGTGAGCGGAGACGTTGACCGACACGGTGACGTCGGGGCTGCAGTGGCGCTTCCAGGCGTGCTGGTCGGTCCAGGCCTGCTCGAGGGCCCACTGGCCCATCTCGATGATCTGCCCGGACTGCTCGGCGAAGGGTATGAACACGGCCGGCGACACTGTCCCGCGGCTCGGATGCCGCCAGCGCATGAGCGCCTCGACGCCGGTGAGACGGCCGTCGACGGTGTCGACGATGGGCTGATACTCGAGGAAGAACTCGCCGCGCTCCAGGGCACCGCGCAGGCTCCGCGAAAGACCTCCCTGGGGCTCGGTCGCGTGCAGGTCGCGGAGATCGAGAATGTGGGAGCCGTGCTTGTCCCGTTTGGTTCGGTACATGGCGAGATCGGCACTGTCGAGGAGGTCCTCGGGGGCATCGTTACCCAGTCCCGTGAAGGCGATGCCGACGCTGGCGGTGATGTTGATCTCAGCCGCCGGGAGGCTGAACGGCTGCGCGATCTCCTCACCGATACGCACGGCGATGGCGTCGGCTTGCCAGGGATCGTCGAGGTCCTCGCAGAGGACCACGAACTCATCGCCCGAGAGCCGCGCGAGGCTGTCACCGGGGCGCAGCACCCCGGTCAGGCGCTTGGCCACGGCGATCAGTAGGGCATCGCCGATGCGGTGGCTGTAGCGGTCGTTGACCGCCTTGAACTCGTCGAGGTCGACGAAGAACACCGCCGAGGTCTTCCCCGAGCGCCGGCAGCGGCGGAAGGCGTGCTCGAGGCGCTCGAGCATGAGGACGCGATTGGCGAGGCCGGTGAGAGGATCGTGGAGGGCGGCATCGCGCGATTGGTCGTGGGAGCGCTGGAGGTCGGAGCGGGCCTGGGCGTTGACCAGGTAGGCGGTGGCCATGTCGGCGAGCGTCTGAGCAGCGCTCACCGACTCGGGAGACAGCGGGCCGGGGGCGTCACGGTAGAGGTCAAGCGCTCCGAGCTGGGCGTCGTCGTGGCGCAGAGGGAAGGTGAAGACCGCCCGGAGGCCCGCTTCGAGGGCTCGCGTCGAGAAGACGGGGAAGCGCTGTTCGCTCCCGAGATCGTCTACGAGGATCGGCACTCCGCTCCGGTAGGCGGCCAGACACGGTCCCTCTCCGAGCTCGGTCTGAAGCTGCTCGAAACGCAGGGCGGCACCGTTCGAGGCCGCGACATACCTGGGTTCGAGGTCATCGGAGATGAGCGTCACCCCCGCGGCGGTAACGGGGAGGACGTCCACTATGCGCACCACGAGGTGATCGAGGATCCGCTCGATCGGGAAGTTCGTCACCATCGTCCGAGCGAACTCACTCAGAACGTCGGCTAACTGCTCGGTTGCCACGCGATTTTGCTTCCTTACGGTGCCGTGAGCGACGGTTGACGTCGCCTGTCAAGCCAAACGAGGAACATGCCTATTGTTGAGGAGCGTGGGCCGCGACCATGACAGCACATCATGTCTGTCAGTACCCTTGTAACTGTGCGAGCAGCGCGGTCATCCACTCTTGACAGCGCCGCAGTCCACTACCGTTTGTTCAGGTTATCAGCCAGAAGCGCCTGTGGTTGATATTTTCGCTTGACGCGGGGTGCCACCCGGTGGCGCGCTCGTCGACCCGGCCCGCCGAACGGCTCTCGTCGTCCTCGTCGGGCCGTCGGGATCGGGTCAGGCGGGCGTCCGCGCCCGCGCCGGCGGGCCCCCGCGAAGAGGGCCGATCGAGGACGGCGCTCCGGAAATAGGAGAGATAGCTTCTGCGCTTCCGGCGGGGGTGATGTCCGATCTCCGACGTTATCCGTGGGTCTGTTTGCGGCCCGGGCTATACTTCCTGAAGTGATGGGCACGGATCTGCTTCAGAACCGGCCTTGTGGAGGCCGTTACGGGGACCTAATTCAGTCGATCGGCAATACGCCGCTGATCGAGCTGAAGCGCCTGAGCCCGAAACCGGGCGTGCGTCTGTGGGCCAAGCTCGAGTCGCGCAACCCCACGGGATCGGTCAAGGATCGCGTCGCTCGCTCGCTGATCGAGGACGCCGAGACCAAGGGAGCGATCCGGCCCGGCCAGACGATCCTCGAGCCCACCTCGGGCAATACGGGGATCTCGCTGGCGATGATCTGCTCGCGCAAGGGCTACCCGCTCAAGGTCGTCATGCCCGACAACGTGACTCCCGAGCGCACCCAGCTCCTGAAGATGTACGGCGCCGAGATCGTCTACTCGGAAGGCTCGAAGGGCTCCAACGGGGCGGTCGAGCTCGCGCTCGACATGGCCGAGAAGGACGCTTCGTACTACATGCCCTATCAGTACGGCAACGAGGCCAATCCGCTCGCCCACTACAACGGCACCGCGCCCGAGATCCTGGGCGAGCTCGACGAGATCGCCGCCTTCGTGGCGGGGCTCGGCACCGGGGGGACGCTGATGGGCAACGGCCGGCGGCTCAAGGAGGAGTTCGGCGACGCGGTGAAGATCGTCGCCGCCGAGCCCATGCAGGGCGAGCCGGTGCAGGGACTGCGCTCCCTCGACGACGGCTTCATCCCGCCGATCATCGACATCTCCCTGCTCGACCGCAAGATCTTCGTCACCAATCGCGATGCCATCCTGTGGACGCGCAAGCTCCTCGACGAAGAGGGCATCTTCGCGGGCGTCTCAACCGGGGCGATCGCCCGCGTCGCGGTGAGGATCGCCGGCGAGCTCGACGAGGGCAACGTCGTCTTCATCGTCGCCGATGACGGTTGGAAGTACCTGTCATCGGGTATCTACACGCGCCCCGTCGACGAGATCGCGAACCTGGACTCCACCGTCTGGTGGTAGGTCCGCCCCTCGCAAGGCGATAGCGTGGCGTCGGCCCCGCGCCCGCAGTGGCGCGTGGGGCAGGTAAGCCACGACTATGGCCTTCGACGAGCTCATCCCCGATGACCGATCGCGCCGCGCCTTCTTGCGCACGGCCGGCGCCGGGCTCGCGGGCGGCTCGGGCCTGCTCGTAGCGGCGTGCGGCGGGGCGGGCAAAGCCAAGACCAAGCGCATCGCCGGCTCTGAGCCCCCCGCAGTCCGACTCGCGGACATCTCGATCATGAACCACGTGCTCGATCTCGAGCATGCCGCCGTCCTCGCCTACACCGCCGGGATACCGCTGCTCACCGGGCACGGCGGGGCCGCCGCCGCGCAGTTCCTCGGCCACGAGCTCTCGCACGTCGCGAAGCTCGAGAGCACGATCCGGGGCGCCGGAGGGAAGCCCAATCCCCCGCCGGCCAACCCCCTGAGCACCCCCCAGGACCCAACCCAGGTGCTCGACATCCTCGAGGCGGCCGAGTCCTCGCTCGTCGACGCCTACCTGGCGGCCATCCCCAGGCTCATGCCCGGGTGGCTGCGCGCGGTCGCGGCGGGCATGCTCGCCAGCGAGGGCCAGCACATCTCGGTGCTCAGGGGGCTCCAGGGCCGGCGCCCGGTCCCCGCCGCCTTCGTGACGGCGAGCGAATGAGCGCCGAATGGGCGCCGAATGGGCGTGGGGGGAGGGAGCGAGGAGGGCGCGACCGCCGATGACCGCTCGCGGGACGACGAGGCGGGAGCTCCTGGGCGGTGGCGTCGCCGCCGCCACCGCCGCCACCGCCACCGCCACGGCCGCCGCGGTGGCCGGCGCCACGGCCGGCGGGGTGGCGGCCTCGCTGCTCGAGGCGCAGAGCGCATCCGCCGCCGCCTCGGTGGACGACGTCACCGTCCTCGTGTCCCTCCTCCGTGTCGAGCAGGTCCTCGTCATCGCCTACGAACGCACGCTCGCGAACCCGGGCATCCTCCCCCCGGCGGCGCAGCAGCTGCTCTCCTCGTTCCTCGGGCACGAGCGCGCACACGTGCATGCGCTATCGGTCAACGTCGCCGAGCTCGGCGGTACGGCGCCCACCCCGCCCAAGAGCCCAGCGGCGTTCGCGTCCGAGCTCCGCCAGCTTCGCGTCAGGCACAGCGCCGCCGGGCTGCGCACCGAGCGCCAGCACGTCCGTTTCCTCATCGACCTGGAGACGGTTATGGCGCGCCACTACCGCTATGCGATCGCCCGTCTGAGCGGCGCCCGGGAGCTGGCGATCGCCGCCGAGATCATGGCCAACGAGGCACAACACGAGACGGTCCTGCGCGAGCTGCTCGCCCCCGGGAACGTCAAGCGCGCGGTGCCGAGCGCCTTCGTCGCGGGGATCGCCTGAATTAGCAGGAGCTTTGGATCGCGAAAGCGTGACGGAACCTCTTTCGCGGTGAGCGGGCCCGGCGGGGCGGGTGACAGTTGCTGAATCCAGGGTCTATGTAGATCAGACGTCCACGCTTGCGGGCGCGGATGCACTCGCCGATGCCGGGTCGCCGATGAGGGGGGCACGATGCATCGGAGCGTCATCAACCGGATCACCACGGTCGTGCTCACGGGCGCTCTCGCGGCGTCGGCGTCGGCCGCCGCCGCGGCACCCGCGGCCCTTGCCGCGAGCCCCAGCCACGCACACGCCGTCCGCGCGAGCCATTCACACGCCAAGCGCACCCGGCACCGCGCCCATGCCGCTGCCTCCGCCGGGCGCGTCTGGAGCTGGTCGGCGCACCATGCTGCCGCGGCCTCGCCTGCCGTCGGATCGGCGGCCTCGAAGAGCACCACCTCGCCGGGCTCGGCCTCGGCGAGCCCGGCCTCGAGCTCGCCGGGTTCGAACCCCAACGTGCCGTGCGCCAACGCCGACCTCGTACCCACGAGCGACACCCTTCCCCTCATCGCCACCGCGACCCTGTGCCTCGTCAACCAGCAGCGCGTCCTCCACGGCGAGCACCCCCTGCGCGACAACGCCCAGCTCGACAGCTCGGCCACCCACCATTCCCAGGACATGGTCACCGCCAACTACTACGACCACACCAGCCCCACCGGCGAGACGCTCGAGGATCGGGTGCAGGCCACCGGTTACCTGCCCAAGAACGTCGCCTGGGAGCTCGGCGAGAACATCGACCTCGGGGCGATGACGGACGCGACGCCGTCGGCCATCGTCGCGGCGTGGATGGCTTCGCCCGGCCATCGGGACAACATTCTCAACGCCGACTTCGTCGACAGCGGTATCGGCGTCGTCGCCCAGATCCCCGCCCTGTACTCGAGCGGAGAGCCCTCGGCGACCTACACCCAGGACTTCGGAGTCGTCCAGGGCTCGAGCGGCGCCATCTCCTGAGCGGACTCAGGTGATGGTGATCCGGGTCCCGATCCGGACCATGTGCCACAGCCGGGTGATGTCGGGATTGCGCAGGCGCACGCACCCGTGCGAGGGGTCGCCGGGAATGAGCTGCGGCTGATCGGTCCCGTGGATGCCGACGATGCCGCCGCCGGGCCAATCGGTGAGGGTGGGGGCGTAGGCGCTCGTCCCGAGCCCGAAGGGCCCGAGCGCGCCGCCCGGCGTCAGTCGCCACTTCTCGAGCACGTAGAACTGCCCCGGGGGCGTGGGCAGGGAGGGGCGGCCGACGCCCACGCGCGCGGTGAAGATCACCTTGTCCCCCCGGTCATAGAAGGTGACGCGGCGCAGCGCGCGACTGACGACGATGAGGCCGTAGGAGACGTGGAGGGGACCGAGGGCGTGGGCGGGAACCCAACCCGTCACGCCGTTGGGTCGCTGGGGCAGTGAAACGTCGATCCACCGATTCCCCGTCTTCGCATTGCGCTCCTCGCGCAACGCCTCATAGAGCTGCGGCTGATTGAGGCCGTCCGTGGTCAGGAAGCGCAGCCGCCCGACCGCGGCGGCGCTGCCCGAAGGCTCCGCGCGGGCGATCGCCGCCACCTGGGGGTAGGCCCAGTGCGCTACCCGCCCGAAGGAGAGGGGAGTGACCGCGGGGGCGCCGGGGTCGGCCGCCCCGGCCGGTGCGGCCGGCTTCGAGCCCGCCGCAGCCGCGAGATCGGCGCCGGGCCCGAGGGCCAGCACGCCGATTCCGAGCGCGCCGATTCCCAGCGCGACCGCACAGCACCGAGCGGCATGCATTGCCCGTCGGGACAGCTGATGGCTCCTCGGCGAATCCCTAGCCGGTGGGCGAGGGTGGGGGCGGAGAGGGGTTGAAGTGGATGAACGACTTCGACAGCGACACCGGCTTACAGATCGTCTGCTTCATCTTCGTCTTCGCCGTCAAGAAGTGGCGGCCGTAGGAGAGGCCCGAGGTCTTGATCGTGAGGGTGAAGAAGCCGCCGTGCGCCTTCTTCACCGTCGCGAGCTTGTGACCGTCGAGGTAGAAGGTCACGCTCTGCACGCCGAGCGAGCTCAGCCGCGCCGTGATCTTTCTCCCCGCGGTTCCGAAGACGCCGGACAGCTTCGGGTGCGCCGTGCACTTGGGCAGCGGGACGATGCTGATCGAGACCTGCTCAGCGGCCTGGTTGCAGGAGTCCGAGACGGGACTGTTGCTGGCGTCGCCGCTGTAGGTGGCCGTCCACTGGAAGATGCCGGCCTTGCTCGCGGTGACCGTGGGCGAGGGATAGGTGCCGTTACCGTGGACCGTCGCCGTGCCCGTCGCCAGCGACTTCGAGCACGTCTTGTCGGTCGCGGCGTAGAGGTGGAAGGTGATCGTCCCGGTGGGCGCGATCCCGCCGCTGAGAACGGCATTGTCGGAGAACTTGCCGCCCACGGCGACGCCCTTGGACGCCGTGGTGACGATGCTCGGGCTCGCCTTCCCGTTCGGGCTGGGCGGCGTCGGGCCTGGCGGGTTCGGGCCGGGTGGCGGGGTGGTGGGCGGGGTCACGACGACCTGCTCGGCCGGCTGCCCGCACCCTTCCGCCACGGAAGTGTTCTGGGCGTCCCCGCCATAGCTGGCCGTCCACTGGTAGCTGCCGGCCGTGCTCTCGGTGACCGGCGGCGAGCTGTAGGTTCCGTTGCCGTTGACCGTCGTCGTGGTCGTGCTCAGCGGTGTCGAGCAGGTGGTATCGCTCGCGGCGTAGAGGTGGAAGGTGATGGTGCCGGTCGGGGCACGCCCGCCGCTGAGCGCAGCCGAATCGGTGATCGTGCCCCCCGCGGCGACGCCTGCCGAAGCCGTGGTGGCGATCGCGGGACTGGCGAAGCAGCTCCCCACCGTCAGGGGGATCGAGATCGAGTTCGCGTTCCCGTCCGTGGTCTGGCTCGCCGTCCACGTCGAGGAGGCGACGATGCTGGCGGGCGCGGCCGGAACCGAGACGGTCACCGAATCGTGATCCAGCGGGAAGGTGACGCTTCCCGTCAGGGTGACCGGCGAGCCGGTGGTCGGCGTGTAGACGATCTTCCACGTGGGGGTGTTCTCCCCGCCGTTCCCCGTTCCAGGGGGGTTGGCGAACGCCGTCCAGTTGATCGTCACCGTATTGCCGCTCGCCGAAGCGCAGGCGGTGGTCGCGCTCAGGTTGTGGGCCTGAGCGGTCGCCGCCAGGGCGAAGAAGGCGAGGAGCGCCAGCGCGCATAGCTTCGGATATCTAGACCTGTGGATCCTCATCGGGCGCTCCTCTATAGCTGACTCGTGGGTGCGTGGCGACGGCAGCTTCACCCGCCGGCGCCCGGTGCCGTCACGGGCACGAGGGCGAGACAGCGAACCGCCTGCACGCGAGATCCGGGATTGCGTCCGAGACTGGCCCCCGGCCAAACGCTCCTAAAACGTGAGCAAACTTCCCTACGCACCGAAAGTCAAGAGCCGGCGCGGAAGTGTCCGATTCACGACACGTAGGCGGCCTCTGTTAGGCTTGCGGTGTCCGGGATCGGACAGGCGATCAGCTGGGAGGCGGTCGGCGGTGCAGGCGACGAATGCGCAAGGGCGCGCCGAGGGCGAGGGCTGGGAGAGGACGGCGCGGGCCGGACAGGCCCACGTGCTCGTCCGCATCCTCGACGAAGACCCGGAGCTCGGGCGCTACCTGGCGCCCCGCGACGTCAGGCTCGCGGCGAGCGTCGCCATTGCGCCCCTCCACACGGTAGGCCCGGGCACCGCCTCGTTCCTCATCGACGAGCCTCTGACCCATGCTCATTTCGGCCTCCTCGTCCTCGGCGGGTTGATCGCCCGCCACCTTTCCTTCGGCCAGCTCGGCGCCGTGGAGTTCTACGGTCCCGGCGACCTCGTGCGCCCCTGGACCCGGCGCACCGACGGCACCGCGCCGGGACGCTGGGACGTCCTCACCACGACCCGGCTGGCGGCGCTCGACGGCGACTTCGCGAGCCGTGTCCAGCCCTGGCCCGAGCTCGTCGCCGGCCTCCTCGACCGCGCCGCCGAGCGCTCGGACGCGCAAGCCCTACAGGCGGCGCTCCACCAGACCAAGCGCACCGAGGACCGCGTTCTCCTCGCCCTCTGGCACTTCGCCGGCCGCTGGGGGGAGTCGGGGCCCGAGGGGCGAACCGTGAGCTTGCCCAACATCACCGGCGCCCTTCTCGCCCGCTACGTGGGGGCGCGGCGCCAGACGGTGAGCACCGCCCTCGGCCGCCTGGCCGACAGCGGGGACCTCAGACGCAACCCCGACGGGAGCTTCACCCTCCCGCGGCGGCCTCCGCAGCTCGAGACACGCTGAGCGGGAACGTCACCAGCCCGATACAGCTCGGTGACATGCCAGCCTGCTGGTCGCGGGTTACGACGCTGTCGATGCCCGTTCGCGCCCGAGTCATCCGGCTGTCCTCGTCGCGGCGTGTGCCAGGGGCACACGTCGGCTCGTGCGTCCTTGCCCAGCATCCAACGGTGATCACTGTCGGTGTCGCCGTGCTTGCGAAACGAACCAGTAAGTGTTGGGAACGTCCGCCGTCACTCGCTCGATCTCCCCGCGGTTGATCGTTCGTGGCCCGCGCTTGACTTTTGAGGGGAGGCCGTGCGGGCGCGCATCCCGGTTCGGCCCCGCCCGCCGGGCGCTCCTCTCAGAGCGCGACCGCGGAGGAAGTCGGCGATCAGCCGCGGTGTCGCAGTGTGGCGGCGTCGATACTCCTGGGCCGTGGCGGTAGTCACGTCACGCAGAGCCGGGACGGGTGCACGTCACCCGCCCACGTCTGCGAGCCGGTGAAGCGTGTCGATCTCGCGCGAGGCGATAACCGGTGCCGCTCCGGGGTGAATCTGTCCCCGGCGAGGACGGCGCCGCATGCGTCACGTGTGGTGGCCGGCGCCCGGCCGCCGCGCCGTCGGTGCCGTGGCGCGCCGTGCCGTGCCGCGCCGTCGGAGATCGTGACGTGATGCCTGTTGACCACCCATACGGTGGTCAACAGGCGTCACGTCCGGCGAAGAGCGCCGCGTGCGCCGCGGCGCTCTACCGGAACCGTCGGCTCGAACCGCTGAGCTCCCCGGGGCACGAAGGTCCCTAGTCTCGGTGTTCGACAACCCATCGCCCGCCAGCAAGATCGCGTGAGCGCGCACCACATCCCGATACGGCCCCGGAGTACACCGCCGCTCGCCGCTCAAGCTCGCGCCGCTGCTCATCACCCAAGACCACCTGGTGCGGAGGCGTCTGTGCGCCATCGACCTCAGGATCCGCCGCCACCGTTATGACTCCCTCAAACTCGCCGCGTAATTCAGAAGACGACCACTTAGCTCGGAGCCAGGGTGCGCCTGCTTCGCGTGGTAGCGGCGTAGGGTCGCTGATCTCGTGGGAGCCGAGGCCGGCCAGCTCGCCGCCATCTCCGCCAGCCTGCGTCCGCGACGTATGGCGG
>DASZKU010000151.1:0-2707 GCA_035552815.1 Solirubrobacteraceae bacterium
CGCAGGTGGCGCGATGACCGATCCCGGGCGCGCCCTCGAGGAGGCGCGCGCCGCGGCCGCCACCATGCGCGCGCAGGGCGCTTACGCCGACGAGGACCAACGCGATCAGGGTGGCGCGGCGAAACCTGCCGAGACGCTCGAGAACCTCTTCGAGTGGGCGATGATCGATCCCGACCTGCGCGAGGTCCGCTCCACGCGCCGTTTCGGCGCTCCCGTCACGCTGCTCAAGCTCGGGCTCGTACGCCTCCTGAACCAGTATCACGCCGAGCTCATCGCCCAGCAGACGCGCTTCAACGTCCACGTGCTCGGTCACGTCCGCCGGCTCGAGACGAGGATCGAGGAGCTCGAGCGGATCGTCGGCGCTCGCGAGCACGAACGCGAGCGCCCGGGCGAATGAGGATCCACCAGCTCCTGTCGGGCGCCGGGCCTCACGACGCCATCACCAGCGAGGCCGTGAGCTTCCGCGAGCGCTTTCGTCAGTGGGGCTGGGAGGGCAAGGACTACGCCGTTCACGTCGCGCCGGGATTGAACGGGCACATCCGGATCCTGAAGCGCTTCAAGCCGAGGCCGGAGGACGTCCTCCTCCTCCATCACTCGGCTGGCGCGCCGAGGCTCCGGGAGCTCCTGGCGCTCCCCAACCGCAAGCTCCTGCTCTACCACAACGTCACCCCCGCCTGGTGGTTCTGGGAGCACGCGCCCAGCGTCGCCGTGCAGTGCGCCGTCGGGCGCGAGCAGCTCCCGGCTCTAGTGCGGGGCGTGCAAGTCGCGGCGGCCGATTCCGCCTTCAACGCCGCCGAGCTCGAGGCGCTGGGCGCCGCCCGCACCGCGGTG
Organism: Solirubrobacteraceae bacterium; assembly: GCA_035552815.1. Lineage (GTDB taxonomy): Bacteria > Actinomycetota > Thermoleophilia > Solirubrobacterales > Solirubrobacteraceae > Palsa-465. The sequence continues at coordinate 832 of DASZKU010000151.1, forward strand.
ATCCCCCTGCTCGTCGACTACGGCCGCCTCGGCCCTCCTCCGCCCGCCGACCCGAGCGGTCCACCGACGATCCTCTTCGTCGGGCGCCTCTCGCCCCACAAGCACCAGGACGAGGTGATCAGGGCGTTCGCGCTTTACCGCTGCCAACGCGCCCCCGACGCGCGGCTCATGCTCGTCGGCGACCCGATCTCGTCGCGCTACCTCGAGCACTTGCGCAACCTGGCGGAGACGCTCGCCCCCGGGGCGGTCTCGATCGAGAGCGGCCTCACGAACGCCGAGCTCGGCGAGCGCTACCGCGCGGCCCACGTCTTCCTGTGCCTGTCCGCCCACGAGGGCTTCTGCATTCCGGTCCTCGAGGCGTTCTCCCAGGGGGTCCCGGTGATCGCGCGCCCGGCGGGGGCGATCCCGGAAACCACGGGCGACGCCGCGATACTCGTCGACGACGCTGATCTCGCGGTCGTCGCCGAGCTCGTGCACCTCGCCGTCACCGACGCCGAGCTGCGCGCCGAGCTTCGGCGTCGCGGCGAGGTGCGCGTCGCGCTCCACGCGCCTGATCGGGTGGCGGAGCGGCTGCGGGAGGCGGTCGAGCTCGCTACCCGAGGGTGATGCTCGTCAGGTCGTAGACCAGCGGTCGCACCGACACGTCGCGACCAGGCCACCTCGGGTTCATGCGCCAGACCGCGAACGCGGCGTTGCTGAGGAGCGGCCGGCTCACCACGGCGGCCTGGGGTGGCGGTTTGATCCGAAGGGCGATCAGATACTTGGCCTTCGCGCCGATAGCCGGGTGAGGAAAGATCCCGTAGAGCGGCGTTGGCGTCGACAGGGGGTGGTCGACGAGCATGTATGAGGCCCAGATCTGCCAGCCGCTGGGGTAGATGTCGACGAGCACGCTCGACCCGCGCGGGAGCTCGCGATTCCAGGTGCGCAACTGCAGGACGTATTGGTTGGCCTGGGGGTACGTGGCGTTGACCTCGCGCCCGGCGCCGGCCGGGATCACGATCAGCGCGGCCGCGATTCCCGCCATTCCGACCACCGCGCGTCGCCATGCCCTCGACATCGCGAGCCCCGTCACCGCAACCAGCGCCAGCATGAGCACGTACGGGCCGACGAACGACAGGTCCTTGAAGAAGAAGAGCTGGCCGTCGAAGCGCTCGCGGAAGTAAATGCCGATCAACGCGGTGATGATGACCATCGCCCCGACGGGCCAGCGCACGTCGGAGCGGAGCCGCGACAGGCCTACCGCCGCGAGGAGGCACACGACGGCCAAGCCGACGAAGTCCCCCGCGGCCGATCCGGGCATCCCCACGAACTCCGGGAAGGGCAGGAACGGCAGCGCCGAGCCCGACCATCCGACGAGGCTTGACCACGGTGCGACCACCTGAAGGGCCGACACGGTCTTCTCGACGAAGCCCCGGCCGAGGACGAAGACGACGGGGACGGCGACGACCACGATGGGGATCCACAGCCAGGAGCGGGCCCCCGGTCGGGGCAGCTCCAACCCGGAGATCCAGCCCAGCGGCTCGCCTCGGGCACGCCGCCGGCGCCATATGACGAGGCCCGTCGCGATCAGGAACACCGCGGGGAAGGGGATGACGAGCGGGTAGGCGAGCAGGCAGAGCACCGCGAAGAGGACGAAGAGGACCGCGCCCCGGCGGTCCGGCGCGTTCAGGTAGCGCCAGCCGAAGAGAAGCATGTAGGGCAGGGTGAACTGGCCCCACAGCTCGTTGTAGTACGGATGGATCGTCACGTACATGGCGATCCGGTCGAGGGGCAGCACGAAGAGCACGAGTAGCGCGAGCCACAGCGGGGCCCGTAGCACGTACCGGGCGAAGAGGAAGAACCCGATCGCGGCAAGGGCGAGCATGAGCGCCACCAC
>DASZKU010000152.1:0-4943 GCA_035552815.1 Solirubrobacteraceae bacterium
CGTGGTGAGCCGGGGCGCCAACGGCGCCGACTGGGGCGCCGACGTCCTCTACCTCACCAATCACTACTCCGCCTTTCCCCAGATCCCCGACCGGCCTGGGAAGTGGTCGGGCCGCGGGCACTCCGGGCTCGTCATGCCCGCCGGTGAGGACGGCACCCTGGTCGTCGAGATCCCCGACTGGCGCGAGGATCTCGTCCACGCCCACGACGTGCGCGTGTCGCTCGATCTCTGGGCCGGACTCGCCGAGACCCTGCGCGACCGCGGGCTGGCGGCGGGTCACGTCGGCCTGATCGGGCGCGAGAGCATGCTCCACATCGCCGTCGAGCGCATCTGCGACGAGCTGCCCGACCTCACCCTGTCCTGGGCCGACGACATGATCGAGGGCCTGCGGCGGATCAAGTCTCCGAACGAGATCGCCCTCATGCGCGAATCGACGCGCGTGGGGTGCGAGATGGTCGAGGCCTTCATGACCGCCGCCGTGCCGGGGGCCACAGAAGCGGACTGCGTGCTCGCCGCGCTCGAGTGCGGCCTGCCCCAGGGCGCCTTCCCGCTCGACATCCCCGTGGCCTCGGGCCCCCACGTCGACCACTTCCTGTGGCAGCGCATGCCCTCCTGGGACTACAAGCGCCCGCTCGAGCCCGGTGACATGATCCATCCCGACATGTACGGGACGGTCAACGGCTACTTCTACGACATGGTCCGCACCACCGTCGCCGGACGCCAGGCGACCCCGGCCCAGCGCGAGGTCCTCGGTGCCTCGGTCGCCGTGGTCGAGCACGTCATCGCGGGCATGCGCCCCGGGGCGAGCTGCGGAGAGCTCTTCGAGCGCGGAGCGAGCTGGCTCACCGAGCACGGCTTCGAGGCGCCCGGCCAGGAGAGCACCGAGGGCGTGGCCCTGCTCGGACAGAGCTACCCGTCCTTCGGCCACAGCCTGGGACTGGCGTGGGAGAACCCGTCAATCGTCCCCGGCGAAAGCGCCGTGCTCGAGCCGGGCATGGTCGTCGCCGTGGAGGCCGAGGTCGGGCGCCCGGGTGCGGGGACGGGAGCATTCGAACATAACGTCCTCGTCACCGACACGGGCGCCGAGGTCCTCACCGAGCACGCCGGGAGCGTCTGGTGGGAGTGACCGCCGATCAGCTCGGCCAGTCGGCCCGCGACCATCTCCTCCTGCACTTCTCCAAGCAGGGCCTCGACGACCTCCTCGTGCTCGAGCGCGGCGAGGGCACCTACGTCTTCGACACCCGCGGCAATCGCTACGTCGACGCCCTCTCGAGCCTGTTCTGCGCGCAGATCGGCTACTCCTACGGAGAGGAGATGGCGAGCGCGGCCGCCTCGCAGCTCACCACCCTGGCCTTCAGCACCAACTGGGGCACCGCCCATCCCCGCTCGATCGAGCTCGCCGAACGCCTCGCCGACCTCGCGCCGGGAAGCCTCGACCACGTGTTCTTCACCGGCGGGGGCTCGGAGGCCGTCGAGTCGGCGTGGAAGATCGTCCGCGAGTACCACATCGCCACCGGGCAGCCCCAGCGCACCAAGGCGATCGCCCGCGACATCGCCTACCACGGCGTCACCCTGGGGGCGCTCTCCTTCACCGGCGTCGACCGCTTCAAGGACCCCTTCGGCCCCCCGCCCATCGACGTCACCCACGTCTCCAACACGGGCGCCTTCCGCGCGCCCGACGGCCACGACCCCGAGGCCTTCTGCCGCCGGCTCCTGACCGAGGTCGAGGAGGCGATCCTCGCCGCCGGCCCCGACGAGCTCGCCTTGATCATCGCCGAGCCCGTGCAGAACGCGGGCGGCTGCCTGGTCGCGCCCCCCGGCTACTGGGCGGGACTGCGCGACCTCGCCGACCGCTACGGCGCCCTGCTCATGGCCGACGAGGTGATCACCGGCTGCGGGCGCCTCGGCGAGTGGTTCGGAGTGACGCGCGAGGACGTGGTCCCCGACATCGTCAGCCTCGCCAAGGGCGTGACCTCGGCCTACGCGCCGATGGGCGCCGTCGTCGTCGGCGAGAGCGTCGCCGACGCCCTGATCGAGAGCGGCCGCCCGCTGCGCCACGGCATCACCTTCGGCGGCCATCCCGTGTGCGCCGCCATCGCCCTGCGCAACATCGAGGTCTTCGAGCGCGACGGCGTGCTCGAGAACGTGCGCGCGCTCGAGCCCTACCTGGCGGCCCGCCTCGACGAGTTGCGCGCCCTGCCCATCGTCGGCGACGTCCGCGGGCGCGGGTTCTTCTGGGCCTTCGAGCTCGTCAAGGACGAGGACGCCACGCGCTTTGACCAGGCCGAGCGCGACCGCCTGCTCCGGGGCTTCCTGCCCAGACGCCTGCTCGAGGCGGGGATCATCGCCCGCGCCGATGATCGCGGCGACGCCGTTCTCCAGATCGCCCCGCCCCTGATCAGCGACCGCGCCGTGCTCGACGAGATCGTCGCCGACCTCCACGAGGTCCTCGACGACGCCGGGCGCCACATGGGCCTCGAGGGCGCCGCGTAGCCGGTGGCCGGCCCCGCCGAGAACGGCTACGCCCTCGCTCCCGAGGCCATCGACGCGGTGGCGCGGCCCACCGTCGAGGCGACGACGCTCCCACCCGAGTGCTATTCGGACCCGGGGCTGTATCGCCTCGAGCTCGAGCGGATCTTCGGCCACGAATGGGTATGCGTGGGGCGCGTCGAGGACGTCGCCGAGGTGGGTGACTTCATCACCGCCACCGTGGGCGAGGACCCGGTCATCGTCGTCCGCGACGGCACGGGAACGATCCGCGCCCACCTCAACGTGTGTCGCCACCGGCGCTGCTCCCTCGTCGAGGGCACGGGCTCGGTCAAGTCCTTCCGCTGCCCCTACCACGGGTGGATGTACTCACTCGACGGGACGCTGCGCGCCACGCCGGCGTTCTCCGCCACCCTGAACTTCGACAAGGGCGACTACCCGCTGATGTCCGTCAAGGTGGAGGTGTGGGAGGGGTTCATCCTCGTCAACCTCGACGACGACGCGCCCTCCTTCCAGAGCCGGGTGAGCGACGCCGGCAGATGGGGCGCCGAGCGCTACCGCATGGGCGAGATGCGCACCACCAACCGGTGGGAGTACCAGGTGCGCTGCAACTGGAAGGCGTACGTGGAGAACTACACCGAGTCCTACCACGTCCCCTGGGTGCACCCCGAGACCTTCGAGCTCCTCACCCCGCTCAAGCGCTGGGTCGAGTTCCCCGACATCTCCGACCAGCACTGGGCGCTCCAGATCGGCCAGACACCCGGGCTCACCTTCAGCGACAGCGGCGACGCCCTGTTCCCGGTCTCGCCCGAGCTCGAGGGGCTTCCCGTCGAGTTCGACGGCATGCCCATCTGGCTCGTCTTCCCCACCCTGATGATCATCCCCACCGTCGACGCGCTCCTCCATTACGTCGCCTTCCCCGAGGGACCCGAGCACACGCGGATCGTCGTGCGCCTGTGCCTGCCCCCCGAGGTCGCCGAGAGCTACCTGACCGGCGAGGACCCGGCCCTGCGCGCGGCGGTCGAGGAGTACAAGCACAACGCCGAGCTCTTCCTCGAGGAGGACAACGTCGTCTGCGAGCAGCAGTGGGTCGGCCTGCGCTCGCACCGGGGCGCAAGCGGGCGCTACTGCGAGCACGAGGGGCTCGTGCGCCGGTTCGACAAGTGGGTCGCCGACCGCGCCTACGGGCCCGCCCCCTGAGCGACCACGGCGCCATCGTCGACGTCGGCGGCTGGGTCGCGCCGGGGATGGAGCTCGTCTACGAGCGGGGGACGCCGGCCTTCCGCGGCCAGTGGCCAAAGCTCGAGGCGATGCTCGAGCTCGCGCCCGCGCGCCCGCGTCAGGGCGACTGGCCCCACCCCGCCCTCGCGCTCCCGGCGGCGGCAGACCGGCACGAGCGCCACGACGCCTGGGGCGTCGGCGGCGCGCCGGCGCCGAGCGGCGCGCCGGCGCCCGGCGACGCGCGAGCCGTCGGCGGCGCCGCGCGAGCCGTCGGCGGCGCCGCGGCTGCGACGCCGCCCGTTCCCCCCGGCGTGCTCCACGACAATTCCGCGGGCCGCGTGGCCGCCCTCGACGCCGCCGGCGTGGGCCTGCAGCTCATCTCCCCCGGGCCGTCGATCGACGCCTGCCTCGGGCTCCCCGCCAACCTTGCCGCCGGAGTATTCGCCGCCTACAACCGCTACATCACCGCCTACTGCCGCCCCCACCCCGATCGCCTCGGCGCCGTCCTCCAGCTCCACGGATCCGAGCCCGCCTGGTCGGCCCAGGAGGTCGCCGACCTGCGCGGCGAGCCGTCGGTGCGCGCGGTGACCCTGTGCCTCCCCGTGCGCATCTCGCCCGAGGAGCGGAACTTCGAGCCGCTGTGGGACGCCCTCGAGCGCGCCGACCTGCCCGTCCTCCACCGCCCCGCGCTGTGCGCGCGGATCTGGACCCCGCGGCGCCTGCTCGCCTACCTCCGGGGGGCGGGGGTGCTCGAGCGCCACCCCGCGCTGCGTATCGCCTTCCTCCCGGGCGACGTCGACCGCGACGGCGGCCCGCAGGCGCCCGACGGCGCCAGCAGCGGCGAGCTCGAGGCGCTCGCCCCGCGGCTCTGGGCCTCGGACTATCCCCTGCGTCCCGCGCTGGGCTCGGAGCTCGCGACCGCCCGCCGCGCCCTCGGGCCTCGCGCCGACGATGTCCTCGTCTCGGCCCCGAGGCGGCTTCTAGGAGGGCGCTGGTAGGCCCCGAGCCCGTCTGCTATCGCGTACAAACGTTATGCTCGACGTTTCCGCGGGAACGTCCTATCGCTAGGAGAACCAGGTGAGGAAGGCGCGCTGAACGACGCGGCCGCCGGTCAACCGCCGGGCGGCGATCCCGATCTCCTCGACGAGCCCGTGGCTACAGCGAGGTCAAGGGCGGCGTGCTCGTCGATCTCGGCGAGCAGCCGCATTCGCTGCTGTAGCGCTCTCCTTGGTCAC
>DASZKU010000153.1:0-29927 GCA_035552815.1 Solirubrobacteraceae bacterium
AGTGAGGTGATCTTCGGCGGCGTCGGCACCGGTCTGTACTCGATCCTTCTCTACGTCCTCCTCGCGGTGTTCATCGGCGGGCTCATGGTGGGCCGCACCCCCGAGTACCTGGGCAAGAAGATCGAGGCGCGGGAGATCAAACTGGTGTCACTGGGGATCCTCATCACCCCCCTCACCGCCCTCTTTGCCACCGCGCTGGCGGTGGCCACCAAGGCAGGACGAATGTCGATCTCCACCGCTGCGCTCAGCCCCAAGGGCGGGGCCACCCCGCAGGCCTTCTCCGAGAGCTTCTACGCCTACCTGTCTCAGGCCAACAACAACGGCTCGGCCTTCGCCGGCTACACCGGCTATGTCCAGCCCAACGCGGGCAACCTCGGCGCCCATGGGATCAAGTTCGCCGATCTCCTCGGTGGCGTGGTGATGCTCTTCGCGCGCTACGGGCCGATCCTCTTCGCGCTCGCGGTCGCCGGCTCACTGGCGGGTAAGCGGGTGAGCCCCGGTGGCCTCGGGACCATGCGCACCGACAACCCCACCTTCGTCGTCCTCCTCATCGGCGTGATCATCCTCATCGGCGCGCTCACCTTCTTCCCCGCCCTGCTCCTCGGACCGATCGTGCAGGGCCTGACCGGACATCTCTACTGACATGAAACGCGACATCCTCACCTCGGCAATCGGCATCATCGTCTTCACCCTGTTCTGCGGGATCGTCTATCCGCTCGTCATCACCGGGGTCAGTCAGGTGGCGTTTCCGGGTAACGCCAACGGCCAGCAGGTCTTCGTGCACGGCAAGCTCGTCGGCTCGAAGATCATCGGCCAGAGCTTCGAGTACCAGGTGACCAACAAGGCGGGCAAGCCGCTGACCACGAGCACCAAGGGGCCGCTCCTGCTCCCCGAGCTCAAGTACTTCCAGACGCGACCGTCGGGCACGGGAGAGCCCTACATCAGCGGGGGCACGCCCGACAACGGCGCCGGTACCGCGTTCTCGAACCTCGGCCCCAACAGCATCACCACCGAGAAGATCCTCGCCGGGAACATCGCCGCTTACATCGCCCTCGACAAGGCCCCGACGGGCACGCCCTACTACCCGGGCGGCTTGACCGCCGCCAAGGTCCCCGTCGATGCCGTCGACAGCTCGGCCTCGGGTATCGATCCCGACATCTCGGTGCGCAACGCCAACATCCAGGCCTACCGGGTCGCCGCCGTGCGGCACATGCCGCTCACCACGGTCGACAAGCTGGTCTCCACATACACGTCGGGGCGCGCCCTCGGGTTCTCGGGTGAGCCAGGCGTCGACGTGCTCGAGCTCAACCTCGCCCTCGACCGCCTCACCGGTGGTCACTGATGTCCACCGCCGTACCCGCGTCACCGATCCCGCCACCAGCGCCCACCCCGGCCGCGCCTCACGAGCGCCAGGCGATCTCGCTGTTCCGGCGCGACATCGTCTACCGCGCCCTGGTCGACAGCGTCAAGAAGCTCGACCCGCGTGTCCAGATCCTCAACCCGGTGATGTTCGTGGTCGAGATCGGCGCGGTGGTGACCACCATCACCTGGCTCATCCAGCTCTTCGGCGGCAAGGCGCTGGGCGGCAACGACCCCGCCTGGTACACGTTCACCATCGCCATCTGGCTCTGGCTCACCGTCGTCTTCGCGAACATGGCCGAGGCCTTCGCCGAAGGCCGCGGCCGCGCCCAGGCCGACACCCTGCGGGCGATGCGCCAGGAGACCATGGCCACGCTACGGGACGGCTCGAGCAAGCGCGCGGCCGAGCTCACCAAGGGCGACATCGTCGTCGTCGACGCCGGCGAGCTCATCCCCGGCGACGGCACGGTGATCGAGGGCATCGCCTCCGTCGACGAGTCCGCCATCACCGGCGAATCGGCGCCGGTCATCCGCGAGTCCGGCGGTGACCGCAGCGCCGTCACCGGCGGCACGCGCGTGACCTCCGACCGCCTCGTGATCGAGATCACCCAGGAGCCCGGCCAGTCCTTCATGGACCGGATGATCGCCCTCGTCGAAGGCGCCTCGCGACGCAAGACGCCCAACGAGATCGCGCTGAACATCCTCCTCGCCGGCCTCACCCTGATCTTCATGATCGTGGTGGCGACGCTGCGCCCCTTCGCGCTCTTCGCCAACACCTCGATCTCGGAGACGACGCTCATCTCCCTACTCGTGGCGCTCATCCCCACCACCATCGGCGCCCTGCTCTCGGCCATCGGGATCGCGGGGATGGACCGGCTCGTGCGGCGCAACGTGCTCGCGCTCTCGGGCCGGGCGGTCGAAGCCTCGGGCGACGTCGACGTGCTCCTCCTCGACAAGACGGGGACGATCACCATCGGTAACCGCCTCGCCTCGGAGTTCATCCCCATGCCCGGAGTGGCCGAGTCCGAGCTCGCCGAGGTCGCCCAGCTCTCCTCGCTCGCCGACGAGACCCCGGAGGGGCGCTCGATCGTCGTCCTCGCCAAGCAGTACGGGCTGCGCGAGCACGACATGTCCGCCCTGGACGCCACCTTCGTCCCCTTCACCGCCCAGACGCGGATGAGCGGCGTCGACATGAACGGCAACCAGCTGCGCAAGGGCGCCGGCGACGCGGTGATCAAGTTCGTCGAGAACGAGGGCGGCCGCCCCCCCGCCGAGCTCCAGCCCGTGCTCGACCGCATCGGCCGCGAGGGCGGCACTCCGCTCGCGGTGGCGCGCGACTCCCAGGTGCTCGGCGTCATCTACCTGAAGGACACGATCAAGGAGGGCATGCGCCAGCGCTTCGACCAGCTCCGCGCCATGGGCATCCGGACGATCATGATCACCGGGGATAACAAGCTCACGGCGGCGAAGATCGCCGAGGAGTCGGGCGTCGACGACTTCCTCGCCGAGGCCACCCCCGAGGCCAAGCTCGCCCTGATCAAGGAGGAGCAGGCCAACGGGCGGCTCGTGGCCATGACCGGAGACGGGACCAACGACGCCCCGGCGCTGGCGCAGGCCGACGTCGGCGTGGCCATGAACACGGGCACCCAGGCCGCCCGCGAGGCGGGAAACATGGTCGACCTCGACTCCAACCCGACGAAGCTCATCGAGATCGTCGAGGTCGGCAAGCAGCTCCTGATCACGCGCGGGGCGCTCACCACCTTCTCGATCGCCAACGACGTGGCCAAGTACTTCGCCATCCTCCCCGCGATCTTCGTCTCGACCTTCGCCGTCGGCGACAGCCACCAGGGCCCGCTCCACGTGCTCAACATCATGAGCCTGGGCACTCCCCGCTCGGCGGTCATCTCGGCGATCATCTTCAACGCCCTCGTCATCCCGCTGCTCATCCCCATCTCGCTCAAGGGGGTCAGCTACCGGCCCATCGGCGCGAGCCTGCTGCTCAGACGCAATCTCCTGATCTACGGTCTCGGGGGCATCATCGCCCCGTTCATCGCCATCAAGCTGATCGACCTGATCGTCCACAACCTTCTTGGCGCCTAGGCGATGATCAGATGCCCATGGAACGCCGCGGCCGCTACAAGATCTTCCTGGGGATGGCGGCCGGGGTGGGCAAGACCTACCGCATGCTCCAGGAGGGCCAGGCCGAGGCGGAGGCCGGGCGCGACGTGGTGACCGGCTATCTCGAGCCCCACGACCGCCTGGAGACGATCGCTCAAGCCGAAGGGCTCGAGCTCATCCCCCGCCGGCGCGTGCGCTACCGGGGCACCGAGCTCGAGGAGATGGATCTCCCCGCCGTGCTCCGGCGCGCGCCCGAGCTCTGCCTGATCGACGAGCTCGCCCATACCAACGCCCCCGGGCTCGAGCACGCCAAGCGCTTCGAGGACATCGAAGCCGTGCTCGAGGCCGGCATCGACGTATTCTCGACGGTCAACGTCCAGCACCTCGAGAGCCTCAACGACCAGGTCGCCGAGGTGACGGGCACGCGCGTGCGCGAGACCGTGCCCGACGCCGTGCTCGGGACCGCCGACGAAGTCGTGCTCCTCGACCTCACCCCGGAGTCGCTCATCGAGCGGCTCATCGCCGGCAAGATCTACCCGCAGGATCGCGTCCAGGCCGCCCTGAACAACTTCTTCACGATCGAGAACCTCGCCGCCCTGCGCGAGGTCTCGCTCCGCCAGGTCGCCGAGGAGGTCGAGCACAAGCGCGTGGTCACCGAGCCCCAGCTCGGCGGCCGTGAGCGCCTGCTCGAGGCTGCGGCGGCTCAGGCCATCCACGACCGCCTGCTCGCCCTCGTCACCCCCACTCCCAAGTCCCAGCGGGTGGTGCGCCGCGCCTGGCGCTCGGCCCAGCGCCTGGGCGGGGAGCTCGACCTGCTGTGGGTGAGCAACCACGAGCCGAGCACGGAGGAGCGCGAGCAGCTCGAGGCGCTCCGGCGCCTGGCCAGCGTGCTCGGCGCCCATCTCCTCATCGAGCACGGCGACGACATCGCCGCCACCGCCGCGCGGGTGGCCGAGGACCGGGGGACGACGTACATCCTCATGGGCAGGCCCAAGCCCCGCTCGGCGCTCCGCCGGCTCCTGCAGCCGGCGCTGCCCTTCCGGCTGCTCAGCCTGCTTCCCGGCGTCGACCTGCGGATCGTCGCCGACCGCACCCGGCTCGCCGCAGGCGCCGGTGAAATCAAGGAGGAACCGTGACCGCGCTCCTGATCGTGCTCGTCGTGCTCCTGGCCACCGCGCTGGTCGCGCTCGCCGCCACCCATCTCCAGTACCGCCGCCGCCGGCCCAAGCGCGCGCCCGCCGCGGGAGCCGGGCGGATCCTCTTCCCGTTCATGGCGGGCGCCCTCTCGCAGCGGGCGCTCGATGCCGCCCTGCGCCTGGCCCGGGCCGAGGACGCCACCCTCGTCCCCGTTTTCCTCGCCCGCGTCTCCCTGCACCTCCCCATCGACACTCCCCTCCCCCGCCAGAGTGGCCTCGCCCTCTCGCTCCAGGAGGTCATCGAGCAGCGGGCGAGCACGTGGGGCATCCCCGTCGACGCCCGCATCGAGCGGGGCCGGACCTACCGCCACGCCCTGCGCCAGACCTTCGAGCACGAGACCTACGACCGCATCGTCCTCGCCGCCGGCGCGCGCGGCAACGACGGCTTCGACGCCGGCGACGTGGCATGGCTGCTCGACAATGCCGCCGGGGAGATCGTCGTTCTGCGCCCCGCAAGCGGCACCACGATCGGGCTTCCCGTGCTGCGCTCGCTGCAAGCCCTCCCGCTCCCGCTCGAGCGCGAGCCCGTCAGCTATTGACCTCGGTCAGTCGTGCAGGCGGAAGGGCACGGTGGCGACGATCACGTCGGTGCGGAAGCGCAGGGCGGTGGCGAGGAGGGCGCCGCGCTGATTGTGGAGGATCTCGTGGCGGCGCCTGCGGGGCTCGATCTCGATGATGAGGACGGTGACGGTGACGTCCTCGGTGGGGATGGCCTTGACGTAGTGGAGGACCGAGCGCACGAGCGAGCGGTGGGGGTCGACGAGGATCTCGATCGGCACCCCGGGGTCCCACTCGTCCCAGCGTTCCTTGATCCGCGCGCGCTCGTCCTCGTCGCAGGCCACGGCGACGGCGATGACGGTGTCGCCGAGGGATTGCGCGGCGCTGAGCACGCGCTCGGTGGAGAGGCTGACGCTCGAGGTGGGGACGATGACGACGCTCTGGCGGCGGCGGGGCCGCGGCGGCGTCTTGCCCAGCCGGAGCTCCTCGGCGACCTCGGCGTAGTAGCCCTCGACGCGCGCGAACATGATCATGAGTAAGGGGATGGTGATCGCCACCACCCACGCGCCGGCGAGGAACTTGGAGGCCACGAAGACGATCACGGCGATCGCCGTCATCACCGCGCCGGTCCCGTTGAGGAGCGCCCGCACCGCCCAGCCCCGCGGGCGCGTGCGCCGCCAGAAGCGGATGAGCCCGGCCTGGCTGATGGTGAAGCCGATGAACACCCCGATGGTGAAGAGGGGGATGAGCCGCTCGGTCGACGCGCTCACCGCCCAGAGCAGGAGCCCCGAGAGGATCGCCAGGGCGACGATCCCGTGGCGGTATACGGGATGCTCGGCGCGCAGGTAGAACATGTGGGGCAGGCGGTTGTCGCGCGCGAGCAGGCCCATGAGGACGGGCAGCCCCCCGAAGCTCGTGTTGGCGGCGAGGCCGAGCACGAGGGTGACGGCGAGGTTCGAGACGTAGAACGGCCACCCGGTGCCGAACGCGCCCGCGGTGAGCTGCGCGAGCATCGTCACTCCGCTCCGGGGCAGGACATGGTGGGCGTTGATGAGCATGGCGATCCCCACGAGCATGACCCCGAGGAGGACGCCGAGGCTGACCTCGGTGCGCTGGGCCGTGCGCACCCGCGGCTGGCGGAAGGCGGGCACGCCGTTGGAGATTGCCTCCACTCCGGTCACCGCCGAGCACCCCGAAGCGAAGGCCTTGAGGATGAGGACGAGACCGAGGGCCTGGGTCAGCGGGAAGGTCTCCCGCTTGCCGATCACCGCCACCGGGTGCGGGTGAAAGGCGCCGACGACGATGCTCGCGAAGATGCTGATGATGAACACCAGCATCGGGAGCAGGAGGAAGCGCGCGGACTCGGCGATCCCGAACATGTTCAGCGCGGTGAGGAGCCCGAGGCCGACGAGGGCGACGAGCAGGAGATGGGGCGCGAGCGCGGGGAAGACACTGCTCAGGCTGGCGGCGCCGGCGGCCAGGCTCACGGCGACGGTGAGGACGTAGTCGACGACCACCGAGGCGGCGGCGAGGAGGCTCCACATCCTTCCCAGGTCCTGCTTGGCCACCGAGTAGGCGCCTCCGCCCTCGGGGTGGGCGGCGATCACCTGGGTGTAGGAGATGACCAGGAGCACGAGCATGGCGGTGATCGCCAGGACCAGGGGGATCGTCCAGTGCAGGGCGCCGGTGCCGGCGAGGACGAGCACGAGGACCATCGCCTCGGGGCCGTAGGCGACGCTCGAGAGCGCGTCGAGGCTCAGGGCGGCGAGGCCGGTGAGCACCCCGAGGGTGTGGCCCTCGTGGTCGGGCCGGGTCGCCCGCCGGACGGCGGCGGGGGCGCGCCGCGGGGGCAACGCCGGTAAGCCGCCGGGCGACGGTGGGTCTACGCGCGCCGGCGGTGCCTCGGTCACGGCGACCGTCGCCTCGAACTAGCGCGGCGCGGCCGGTCACCGGGATGACACGTCATCGCGGGCATCGTACGCCGCGGGCAGACGCCGCTGAGATCGCACTCCGAACGGGAACGGGCCGCCTCGCGGCGGCCCGTTGCCGAATTCCGTTCCCTCGATGGATCGGATTGTTATGTGGCCTCGCGCGTATGGGTTGGGAGCGAGGTGATGTGGGTCTCGACGGCGAACCGCGCGGTTCGCGGTCAAGCTGGGTTGTCCTAGACCTGGTGATCGTCAGCTCGGATCCGAACTTGAGGCGGTTTCCTATGCGACGGCGAGGAAGAGCTCGGCGTCGGCCGCCAGCTCGTTGCGGATGCGGCGCTTGAGCTGGCCGTGGATCTGGCACACGCGGCTCTCGGTGATGGACAGCACCTTGCCGATCTCGCGGAGCGTGAGATTGTCGACGTAGAGGAGCACGGCGATCTTGCGGTCGCGCTCGGGCAGGCGCGCGAAGGCCCCGCGGAACCTCGCCTTGGCGCTTTCGCGCGCCGCGGCGAACTCCGGGTCGCTGTCGATGTCATCGCTCGGCAGCGTGTCGATGCGCTCGATCGAGGCGTCCTCGTCGGCGAGGACGAGGGTGTTCAGGGAGCCGACGTCAGAGCGCGAGAGGTCATCCTGATGCTTGAGCAGTTCCTCGACGGTGATATTGAGCGCGTCGCTGAGCTCCACCTTGGTGGGCGCCCGGCCGTGCAGCGCCACGAACGCATGATGAGCGCGGTTGATGTCGCGCTCCCAGCGGCGCAGGGACCGCGGCGCCCAGTCGTTGCGGCGAAGCTCGTCGAGGACGGCGCCGTGGATGCGCGTCCACGCGAACTGCTCGAGCGTGCTCCCCTTGTCGGGGTCGTAGCGGTCGATCGACCGGATCAGCGCTTCCAGACCGCAGGAGATGAAGTCCTCCACGTCGCAGCGCGCGGGGATCTCGCGCACCTTGCGGTAGACGATGTACTTGACCATCGGGGCGTGGGTGAGGACGAGACGATCGCGCACGCGAGTGTCACCGCTGCGCTTGTACTCGCGCCAGAGCTTGAGCGTCTCGGCAGCGTCCATCCGCCCGGTGCTCGGTGTACCTGCAAGCATGGGAATCTCCATCGTTCGAGGGAACGGTTACCGGCGCTTCGAGTCGGTTCGACTTGCCGGCAGGAGATGCATCGGCCGATCGTGCCGGCCCTACATCAGACCCTTACCGCAAGCAATGCCGTAGTTGCCCGTAGGCTCGCCGACGGTCGTCAGCTCCGCGTGGCGTCGTCCCACAGCGCCGCCGGGTCGGTCGCCGAGGCGGCGGCCGCCAGGGGCCGCCCGAGGGCCCCGGCGCGAGGATTGACGATGACCACGTGGCTGGGGGCGTGCCCGGCCACGTAGCCGGTGACCTCCGCGCTCAGGGAATGGCGCGATTCGGGGCCGAGGACGATGGCGCCGGCGCCGAGCTCGCCGGCCCGGCGGAGGATCTCCTTCCCCACGTCGACGTGGCTTCCATAGCTGTGGAGGAGCTCGCCGGAGACGGGGACGCCGGCCTCGCGGAGCTCGGCCACGCACTGCTCGAGCACGGATCGAGCGGCGACGGGATCCTCGAGGTCGGCGGCGGCCTCACCCGCGAGGACGTCGGTCTCGATCACGTGGAGTACGTGGACGGCGGCGCCGCGGGCCCGGGCCAGGGGGACGACGAGGGCGCTCACCTGGCGAGCCGCGGGGCCGGCCACGGCGACGACCATGGGCCCGGGCACGGCGAGGGCATCGGGCACGGCGGGCGCTGCGGCGGGCGCTTCGCCGGGCGCCGCGACCGGCGCTTCACCAGGTGCCGCGACGGGCGCTTCGCCGGGCGCTGCGACGGGCCCGAGCGCACCGCGATAGAACCACAGCACGAGGACGCCGATCGCCGTCATCCCCGCCCCCAGGTAGAACGGCGCCTGGGCGCTCACGTGCTCGGCGAGCTTGCCGGCCACGAAGGGAGCGATGGCGCCGCCGCAGAAGCGCACGAAGCTGTAGGCCGAGGAGGCGATCGGCCGCGGCACGGGCGCCGACTCCATCACCACTTGGGTCATCAGCGTGTTGGTGATCCCGAGGAACGCTCCCGACCCCACCACGCAGACGATCAGCGCGGTCTGCGAGGCGTGCAGGACTCCCATGACGACCAGGATCCCGGCAATGGCGACGAGCGCCGCCCCCAGGGCGCGAACGTCGCCGTAACGGCGTCCCAGTCGCGGGGCCACGAAGACGGCGAAGAGGGCAAGCAGCAGCCCCCATCCCGTGAACGTGTACCCGAGGTCGTGGATGCTCAGATGCAGGGGGAACGGCGTGTAGGCGAGGAGGGTGAAGAAGCCGAAGTTGTAGAAGACGGCGGTGAGCCCGCTGCCGCGGGTGGCGCGGTGGCGCAGGGCGCGCAGGGGCTCGGCGATCGACACGCGCTCGCTCTTGGGGGGCGGCGGCGTGCGCTCCTGGAAGAGGCGGATGACCACGAACCCGATGGCCATGAGGACGGCGACGCCGAAGAACGGGCCGCGCCAGGTCACGCCCCCGAGCTCGCCGCCCAGGAGCGGGCCGAGCGAGATCCCGAAGCCGAGCGCCGCCTCGTAGAGCATGACCGCGCCGGCCACGCCGCCGCTGGCCGAGCCGACGATGACCGACAGCGCGGTGGCGATGAACAGGGCGTTGCCCAGGCCCCAGCCCGCGCGCAGCCCGACGATCGCTCCGACGCTGTTCGAAGCGCCCGCCGCGGCGCTGAAGAAGATGATGAGGACGAGGCCGGCGAGGAGCGTGCGCTTGGCGCCGATGCGACTGGCGACCACGCTCGAGACGAGCATGGAGATCCCCGTGAAGGCGAAGTAGCTCGTGAACAGGAGCTCGACCTGGCTCGGGGAGGCGTGGAGGTTCTTGGCGATCGCCGGCAGGATCGGATCCACGAGGCCGAGGCCCATGAACGAGACCACGGCGGCGAAGGCCACCGCCCACACCGCCTTGGGCTGGGAGAGCAGACCGCGTCCGCTGTGCTCGGCGGAGCTCACCGGGCCGGTCCCTTCTGCAGCGCGTCGATGAGCATCCTCAGCGCCGATGTTGCCGCGGTGAGGGCCGCCACATCGGCGTCCTCCATGCTCGCCAGGTGGTTGCGCAGCGCCGCCCGGTAGCTCGCGCGCATCTCCTCGATGGCGGCGACGCCGGCGGCGGTGAGCGAGACCACGACGACGCGCCCGTCCTCGGGGTCGCGCTGACGCGCGACCCATCCCCGCCCCTCCATGCGCTTGATCAGGAGCGTCACCGTGGGCTGGGCGTGGCCCTCGAGCTCGGCGAGCTCGGTGATCCGGCGGGGGCCGGCGCTCAGGGCGCTGAGCAGGCCCGCCTCCGAGCGCGAGATCCCGGGCGTGACCCGGCGGATGAGGAGCCGGGTGAGGAGCGCGGCGGCGGGAACGAGCCCGCTCGCCACCTCGTCGATGGCCTGGGCACGCTCGCCCGTGGCCGATGTCTCGATCAAGCTCATATTGCGAGTATATATATTTTCGCAATGGTTGTCGAGAGGGTGGCTGCCGCTCACGTAACGTGCCGGCGATATGCGCTGGCAAACGGCCCTGGCCCTGGCTCTCGAAGTCGTCTCGACGACGCTCGCCAACCTGGCCTATCTGCGCGAGCACGACGCCGCGGCCGCCCTGCCTTGCCTGTCCCTGCGCCGGCCGCTGCACTCGCTGCACCTCCTCCTCGGCAACCGCAGCTGGCTGCTCGGCTTCGCGATGGAGACGGGCGCCTTCGTCCTCTACGCCGCGGCGCTCGCCCTCGCCTCGCTGGCCGTGGTCCAGAGCATCGGCGCGGGCGGGATCGGCGTGCTCGCCTACATCCAGGCGCGCGCGTCGCATCGCCGGCTGAGCCGCCGCGAGCTCATCGGGGTGAGCCTGGCCGTGTTCGGGCTCTTCGCCCTCGCCGTCTCCCTGGCCAAGAACAGCGGCGCCGGCGGCAAGGGGTCGACCCCGGCCATCCTCGCCTGGCTCGGCGCCACCGCCGCCCTCGCCCTCCTCGCCCTGTGGCTCGGGCGCCGGGCGGGCCAGGGCGCCGTCGCCGAGGGGATCGCCGGCGGGCTGCTCTTCTCGATCGGCGACCTCTCGACCAAGCTCGCCACCCAGGGCGGCGCGCGCTTGGCCTTCGTCATCACCCTCATCCTCGGCTACACGCTGGGGACCTCGCTGCTCCAGCTCGGCTACCAGCGCGGCGGCGCGCTGACCGTCGCCGGGCTCGCCACCCTGCTCACCAACGCCCTGCCCATCGCGGCGGGGACCATCGTCCTCGGCGAGCCCGTGCCCGCGGGCGTCCTCGGCGCCCTGCGCATCTTCGCCTTCGCGGCCGTGACCGCCGGGGCCATCCTCCTCGCCTCGCCCGACCGGCCCGCGCCGGGCGCGTGAGCCACTGACAGACCGTCTGAATCGCCTCGCCATTCTCCGACACCCGTGGTCTTGGGCCGCGGGGCGTGGGCGAGGAGAATCGCGCCGGTGTCGAGCGTCGCGGAACCGGCGGCCGGGTGGGGCGTGGACCGCTCGTCCCAGGATCTCCGCCGCGGGCAGCCGGCCTGAGTACGCCCTGAACCGCCGTCGAGGAAAGGACCCGCAGTGCTGAGAACCAGGAAGCTCGCCCACCTCACATGGCCCGAAGTGGCGCAAGCGGCGACCGCGGGGAGTGGCGTGATCGTGCCCGTCGGCGCCGTCGAGCAGCACGGGCCGCATCTCCCGCTCATCACCGACGCCCTGCTCGCCACCGACCTCGCCCACGCGGTGGCCGAGGCGACCGACATGCTCGTCGCCCCCACCCTTTCCTACGGCTACCGCTCGCGTCCCCTGAGCGGCGGCGGCCAGGGCTTCCCGGGCACGACGTCGTTGAGCGCGACGACGCTCATGGACGTGCTCGAGGATGTCCTGCGCGAGTTCGTCCGCCACGGCTTCGAGCGCCTCGTCGTCCTCAACTGGCATTTCGAGAACCGTCACTTCATCTATGAGGCGGCATACCGCGCGGTGGCTCCGCACGAGACCGCCACCGCCCGGATCATGGTCCTCGAGCGCTCCTTCGACGAGCTCTCGCCGGCCACCCTCGAGCTCCTCTTCCCCGGCGGGTTCCCGGGGTGGGCGACCGAGCACGCGGCCATCTTCGAGACCTCGCTCATGCAGCATCTGCATCCCGAGCTCGTGCTCGAGGACCAGATCGTCGACGACGCCGCCGAGCGCAGCCCGTGGTGGGATGTCGTGCCCACCCCCGAGGACTTCGTCCCCGAGACGGGCACGCTGTGGAAGGCAACGCAGGCGAGCCCCGAGAAGGGAGCCGCGGCGTGGCGGGAGATCGTCGCTCAGGTCACGGGCGCGATCGCCCAGGAGCTGGGCGTGCCGGCGCTCCAGCGGCGGTAGGGGCAGGCGATGAACCGCATGCGAGGACGCACCGCCGTGATCACCGGGGCGAGCACGGGAATCGGCCGTGCCACCGCGCTTGCCCTCGCCGGCGAGGGGGCGGCCCTCGCCCTCCTCGCCCTCCCCGGTCCCGAGCTCGAGGCGGCGGGACGGGAGTGCCGGGAGGCGGGCGCCGAGACGGTCACCGTGGCGCTCGACGTCAGGGACTGCGCGGCGGTGGTCGACGCCTTCGCCCAGGCGGCCGAGCTCGGGGAGATCGACGCGGTGTTCAACAACGCGGGCATCTACACCATCGCCCCCCTCGCCGAGACGACGGATGAGCAATGGGCGCGGGTGCTCGCCGTCAACCTCACCGGCGTCTTCCACGTCGCCCGCCAGGCGGCCCGGGTGATGATCCCGCGCGGCCGCGGCGCCATCGTCAACACCGCCTCCGAGCTCGCCCTCACCGGCGAGGCCAACACCGTCGCCTATGCCGCCACCAAGGGTGGGGTCCTCGCCCTGTCGCGGGCGCTGGCCGCCGAGCTCGCACCCCACGGCATCCGCGTCAATGCCGTGTGCCCGGGTCCGATCGACACCCCCCTGCTCCAGGCCGAGATGGAGTCGCTCGGCGAGGCGGCGCCGGCGCGCTGGGAGGCGATGCTCGGCACCATTCCCAACGGGCGCGTGGGGACGGCGGCGGAGGTGGCGGCGACGGTGGCGTTCCTCCTCTCCGAGGACGCGACCTACATCACCGGCGCTGAGTTCGTCGTCGACGGCGGGCGCACCAGCTGCTTCACCGCGCGATGAGCGCGGTGCTCAGCTGGGGTCGATGAGCTCGAAGTACTCGAAGACCATCGGGAGCTCGTCGGAGACCTCGGTCCCGTGCACCCGGCAGTAGTCCTCGAGATATGCCCAGTGCCCGACGCGCCAGTAGCGCACGGTGCCACCGCCCTCGGACTCGGCCTTGGCGAAGGCCTCGTCGACGTCGCCGAAGGGCTTGATCTCCACGCTCGTGGTCTGGATCACGCATCCGGGCCGGGCGAACCCGTCGAGGATGATGCTGTAGTCACCGACCTCATGCGGGACGGTTCCCTCGACCTCGTGCAGGAGCATGGGATGGGCGGTCGAGCGCTTGCCGCCGTGGAGGATGAGGCCGAGCATGAGGTCGGAGAAGATCGGGACCGTCTGCCACGGATACGCGTCGGGGCGGAGGGCGGGATCGATCTCGCGCCGAGCGCACACGCGCGCCCAGTAGGCGGCCGTCTCTTCGACGTGCTGCTCCCAGTAGCCGGCCAGATCGGGTGGCAATCCCATCGCCGTCGATCCTACGGCGGGGCACCGCGCGCACGCGTGTACACATCGTCTGAATCGCGAGGTCGAGGTGTGACACTCGGCGCCTTGGGAACACGGCGGTCCGGCGCCATGATCCCGGGACCGATGAGCGCCCGCTACCTGTCGATCTAGGAGCGAACGTGTTCGACGAGAGCGCCGTCCCCTGGCCCGGCGGCGCCCGCTGCGCCGCGGCGGTGACCTTCGACGTCGATGCCGACTCGCTCCTCTACCTCGACGATCCCCTCGGCGGGCACCGGCGGGTCGGCTACCAGTCGTGGCTTCGCTACGACCTCGTCGCCGTGCCCGCGATCCTCCGCATGTACCGCCGCCTCGGCCTGCATCAGACCTTCTTCTTCCCGGGGTGGTGCCTGGAGCGCTATCCCGAGCTCGGAGGCGCGGTCGCTCAGGACGGCCACGAGATCGCCCCCCACGGATACCTGCACGAGATCGCCCACGAGCTCGAACCCGAACGCGAGCGCGAGCTCATGGAACGCTCGATCGGCCTCACGACGGCCGTGCTCGGGCGCGCGCCGTCGGGATGGCGGGGACCCCGCTACACATTCTCTGACCGCACCGCCGAGCTCATCGCCGGCGCCGGCCTCGCCTACCACTCCGGGCTCCTGCATCACCATCTCCCCCACCGGATCGCCACCCCGGCCGGCAGCTTCTACGAGCTGCCCGTGGAGCGGGCCAACGACGACTGGCCCCAGTACGTCGTCAACCCCGAGTACGGCTACTTCGTCCCCATCCGCTCCCCCGACCACGCCTTCGCCACCTTCCGGGCGGAGTTCGAAGCTGCTTATCAGGCCGGCGGACTGTGGATCGGGGTCTGGCACCCGTTCGTCTCCGGGCGACCGTCGCGCCTGGACGCGATCGAGCGCTTCCTCACCGAGGTGCTCGCGCGTGGCGACGTGTGGCTCGCCACCCTCGAGGAGATCGCCGCCCACCTGGCGCAGGTCGAGGAATCGGGGGGATGGCTTCCCGACACGGTGACGCTCCCCTTCGACGCCGAGCCCCCGCCCCTTTCCTAAAGGCTCTGACAGAGCGGCAGACCGCTCACCCTCACCTCTAACAGGTTGCAGATTGATGGGTGGTCCGACCACGACGAGACTGGTCGAAGTGGCGGCCCTTCCCAGCTATAGCGAGCGAGGCAGCGGCCCGGCCATCGTCTGCAGCCACGGGACGATGATGGACCGCCGGCTCTTCGAGCCCCAGCTCGCGGGCCTCGGCCACGAGTTCCGCGTCATCGCCTACGACCTCAGAGCGCGCGGGGAGCGAGGCGAAGAGCCCTACGACCTCTATGACCTCGCCGACGACTTCGTCGGCCTCCTCGACGGTCTCGCGATCGAGCGCTGCGTGCTCGTGGGCATGTCGATGGGCGGATTCATGGCCGTGCGCGCCGCGCTGCGCTACCCCGAGCGGGTGGCGGGCATCGTCCTCCTCGGCTCCTCGGCCCTCCCCTACACGCCCGAGTCCCGGACCCACTGGGAGGCCCACTTCGGCTCGGTGCGCGACACGCAGCCGATCGACGCCGCCTTCGCGCGCGCGGACGCCGAGGCGCATTTCTCGGCCCGCACCACGGACCTCGATCCCGAGCTCGTCGAGCTCTGGGTCGAGCGCTTCGGCACGCGTTCGGGAATGGAGACCTTCCGCGAGGTCCTGAGCTGGACCCGGCAGGACGACGTCCGCGATCAGCTCTCGCAGCTCCAGACCCCCTCGCTGGTGATCCACGGCGACGAGGACGAGCTCGTCTCCCTCGACGACGCCTACGAGACCTACCTGCGGCTGCCCAATGCCCGACTACAGGTCGTGCCCTACGCCTCGCATGCGGTGAATCTCGAGGCGCCGCACGCCGTCAATGCCGCCATCGCCACCTTCGCGGGCGACGTGCTCACCAACCTCGCGGAGATCAACCCCCCAGATATAGGAGTGCGACTGTGACCATGACTGCACCGGGGCCGTCAGGATCGCTCGACGCCACCGTCGGCGTGGATGAGGTAGGACGGATCGAGTCTCGGGGGATCGAGACGATCCCCGAGAGCGAGCGTCATTCGCGGCCCCTCAACGTCTCCAAGATCATCACCGGCAGCGCCATGGGCTACTCGGCCATCGTCCTCGGCTGGCTGCCGGTGGCCTACGGGCTGAGCTGGTGGAGCTCGTTCACGGCGATCGTCGTCGGCGCGCTCCTGGGCTCGATCATCCTCGGCCCGATGGGGATCTTCGGGCCCCGGACGGGGACCAACATCCCTGTGAGCTCGGGCGCCCATTTCGGCGTCGTGGGGCGGATCGGCGGTTCTCTGGTCGGCGTCCTGTGCGGGGTGGGCTTCACCGCCCTGTCGGTGTGGACGGGAGGGCAGGCGATCGTCGAGAGCGCCCATCGCCTGTTCGGGCTCCCCAACACCAACCTCATGCTCGGCATCGCCTACGCCGTCGTCCTCATCATCTGCCTGCTCGTCTGCGTCTACGGACACGCCAACCTGCTCGCCCTCGAGCGCATCGGCGTGTGGACGGGCGCCGGACTCGTCATTCTCGGCATCGCCGCCTTCTCGGGCAAGTTCGACGCCGGCTTCCACGGCACCGGCAAGTACCTGCTCAGCAGCTACCTCGCCACCTGGATCGTGTCGATGATCGCCATCCTCGCCAATCCCATCTCCTACGCGCCCTTCATCGGAGACTGGGCCCGCTACATCTCCCATAAGAAGTACAGCGACCGCACGATGATCTGGGCCACCTTCGGGGGATCGATGGTCGGCCTGGCCATCGCCCCGCTCTTCGGCGCCTTCATGGCCGTGTGCTTCGCCAACCCGGCAGGCGACTTCATCAGCGGGATGGTGCTCGCCTCCCCGGCCTGGTACGTGGTCGTCGTCCTCCTCCTCGGCGGCTACGGAGCGCTCGCCAACACCGCGACGGGCATCTACGGGCCCGGTCTCGACACCTCCTCGCTCATCCCCCGCCTCAAGCGCATTCCCGCCACCCTGATCCTCGGTGGCTTCGCCGTCGCCTGCGTCTACATCGGCACCTTCGTGGTCAACGCGCTGTCGAGCATCAGCGCCTTCATCACCGTGCTCACCGTGGTCACCGTACCGTGGATGCTCATCATGATGATCGGCCACTGGTGGCGCCGCGGCCATTACGAGCTCGACGATCTCCAGGTGTTCAACCGCGGCGAGCGCGGCGGCCGCTACTGGTTCGCCGGGGGCCTGAACTGGCGGGCCGCCGGCGCCTGGTTCGCGGCCTCGGTCATCGGCCTGCTGTTCTCGAACGTCCCGCCGCTGTGGGTGGCGCCGTTCGCCAACGTCGCGGGCGGCGTCGATCTCAGCCTCGTCACCGCCGGCGTCCTCGGGGCGGTGTTCTACATCCTCGCGCTCCTCGCCTTCCCCGAGCCCGCCTACGTCTACGGCCCACGGGGCCCGCGCTTGGGCAAGGTCCGTCAGGTCGCGGCGCCGCCGGTGCGCCTGATCCACCCCGGCACGGTCACCCATCCCGCGCGCGCCGAGGTCCCAGGGGTGGAGGTTGAGATCGCCTGATGACGGGATGACGCAGGACGGATCGCTCGCGCCCGACCAGCGGGGATATCCCCCCTGGTCGGTGATCCGCGAATCGCACTGGCTGCGGGGCCGCGACCTGCCGATGATCGAGGCGGACATGCCGACGTTCATGCGCCGCCCCCACGCCATCGATGCCTCCGACCTCGAGGGAGCCGACGTGGCGATCATCGGCAGCTCGTTCGTCTCGGGGTGGACGGGCGAGTACGCCGGCGTGGCCAAGAGCGAGTGGGCGGCGAGCCCGAAACGCGTGCGCCAGCAGTCGGCCCGCTACGTCTCGGGCTACATCCAGGACTTCGACCTCGACGTCTTCGAGCACCTGCGGGTGGTCGACTTCGGCGACGCCGAGCTCGCGCCCGAGGCGCTCCACAGCCAGCGCGTGGACGTCATCCTCCGCGCCCAGGCCGCCGTCGAGGAGAAGGTCGAGCAGGCCCTGGCGGCGGGCGTCCTCCCCATCGTCATCGGCCAGAACTCGCCGTGCGCGACCTTCGCCGTGGCCAAGACGCTCGCCGCCCGCACCGACGGCGAGGTGGGGATGGTCAGCCTCGACACGCACTGGGACGCCAACCTCCTCGATCGCCACACCGCCGACCCCCGGATCGCCGGCTCGGGGAGCTGGCTGCAGAAGACGCTCGAGTTCGTGCCCAACATGGACGCCCGTCACGTCGTCGAGATCGGCCCCCGCGGGATGCTCGAGCACGCCTCGATCGTGCGTGATCTCCGCGACCGCGGCGCCACCCTGATCTCGGGCTGGGACGTCCGCGGCATGGGCATCGACGAGGTGTGCCGGCGCCTGGACAGCGCCTACGGCGGCACCGAGCAGGTTTACTCGCACTTCGATCTCGACGTCGTGGGCGGCAACGGGGGCCCGCCGGCGGACATCCTCGCCGACCTCGCCGAGCCCCTGGGGATCACCGACTACGACCTCCTCCGCGTCGCCTACGAGGTGGGGTCCCGAGGGGTGGGAGCGGCCTCGTTCGTATGTATCGCGCCCGGGTCGGCGCTCATGTACCGCCTCGTCGTCTTCGCCGTCATGTACCTCCTGGCCGGCGCCGTCGCCGCCAAGACGGCGGCGTGATGGCGAGCGACCCCACCCGCCTCGACGGCGAGGTCGCCGTCGTCACCGGAGCGGCGCAGGGAATCGGCCAGGGGATCGCCCTGGCGCTGGCCGGCGCCGGCGCGCGCGTGATCATCGGCGACCTCCAGGACGCCGGCGTCACCGTGGCCCAGATCCGCGAGCAGGGCGGTGAGGCGGAGGCGATGCGCATGGACGTAAGCAGCGCCGAGGACGCCGAGCGCCTCGCCGCCTTCGCCGAGGAGCGCTTCGACGGCCTCTCCATCCTCGTCAACAACGCCGGCATCGACGCGCCTCCGGGCCACGTCATCGACCTCACCCTCGAGGAGTGGCAGCGCACCATCGACGTCAACCTCACCGGCGCCTTCCTGTGCGCCCAGGCGGCGGTGCGGCGGATGCTCCCCCGCGCCGGCGGGAGCATCGTCAGCCTGAGCTCGCACGCCAGCTGGCTCGGCAGCCCCGGCACCTCCCCGGCCTACAACGCCAGCAAGGCGGGGATCATCGGCCTGAGCGCGGCCCTCTCGGTCCAGCTCGGCTCCCGCGGCATCCGCTCCAACGCGATCGCCCCCGCCACCGTGCGCTCGCGCGACTTCGGCTGGTCGGCGGAGGAGGACGCGGCCCGGAGCGCCATGTACACGCTCGGGCTCGGGGCACCGGGCGACATCGGCCAGGTCGTGCGCTTCCTCGCCAGCCCGGCGGCGAGGTGGGTCACCGGCTCGCTCTTCTACGTCCACGGCGGGTTCCTCAAGGAGGAATGAGCCGCTTGGCTCAGGCGCTCGGGGTCTGAGCCAGGTGCCTGCGCATGCGAACCGCGAAGTGGAGCCCGAGGAGGGTGTCCTCGCCGGTGAGGTCCTCTCCGAGGAGCTCCTCGAGGCGGGCGATCCGGTAGTAGAGGGAGGGGCGCTCGAGATGCAGGGCGCGGGCCGTCTCCGCCTTGCGCCCGCCGTTGGCGCACAGCGCCTCGAGCGTTCCCAGGAGCTCGGTGTGCCGCCGGCGGTCGTACTCGAGGATCGGCGCCAGGCGCGAGTCGACGAAGTCGCGGATGGCGTCGACGTCGCGCAGCGTCCACAGCAGGCGATCGAGGTCGGGGGCGGAGATGTCGTGCCAGGGACGGGGTCGCGCGTGGTGGGCGGACTCGAGCGCCTCGGCGGTGGCGCGCAGGTGATCGCCCAGGCGGCTCCACGTGTGCGCCGTCGGGCCCACGCAGATCACGCATCCGGCGCGACCGAGCTTGCGCTCGACCGCCGTGCTCACCATCGCCGCGAGGCGGTCGGCGACCCCGCCGCGCTCCTCGTCGCCCTCGAGGCCGGCCACGAGGAGCGCCTCGCCGCCCGGCCCGGGCGGGCGGAGCAGGAGGGGGATGCGCCGGTCGCCGAACTCGCGCTGGAGCTCGCGCCAGGCCATGGCCCACGCCCGCTTGCGGTCATCGCTCGCCCGCGCTCCGTTGCGCGGGCCGACGACGATCGGGAGGAGCACCGGGCTCGTGAAGGCGAGCGCCTTGGCGCGGGCGGCGGCGCCGCTCTCCTCGAGGGCGCCGCGGGCCACGGCGTCGACGAGTCCCGAGGGCTCGACGTAGTGCAGGGAGGCCTCGTCGGGCCTGAGCAGGGCGAGCCCCACCAGCGTCACCGCGCGCTCGACGGCCACCACCGCGAAGGCGTCCAGGCGCGAGCGCAGGCTGATCGCGGTCAGCGCGCCCCAGGCGTGGACGTCGCCGATGGAGACGGGGACGGTGACCACCTGTGAGCGGCTCGGGAGCTCGCGCCGGTGCATCTCCCACGCCGCCACCACGTCGTCGTTGGGCAGGCCGTTGGCGGCCAGGGCGGCGATCTCGCCGTCGGCGCGGGCGAGCACGACGGGATTGCTGATCGTCTCGGCGAGGACGTCGAGGATCTGCTGGATCCCGCCGCCCCGGAGCATGATCGCGGCGAAGCGCCGGTGCAGGGTCTCACCGTGGCGCATCAGCGTGAGCTCGGTGTCGAGGAGCTCGGCGTGGACCGCCTCGGTCACCTCCACGAACGGCACCACCCGGTGCATGGCGATCAGGGGCAGGCCCTTGCGGTCGCACTCCTCGGCCAGGGCGGCGGGGATCTCGGTGAGCGTCGAGCCCAACCCGATGACGAGCGCCGCCACACCGCGCTCGGCGAGGCCGGCGGCGAGGGCCCGCTGCTCGCTGCGCTTGGCGCTGATCCCGATCCCGGAGGTCAGGAGGAGCTCGCCGCCCTTGAGCAGGGAGGGGATGTTCGGCACCTCGGCGGCGTGCACCCAGCGCACCTCGCGATCGAGGTGCTCGTGTCCCCCCACCACCTCGGGGACGCCACGGACGACGATCGGGAGCTCGAGCACGGCGCGCACGGTCATGCCCGCGGAGGGCGCGGCTCGTCCGTTGGGTGGCCCGGGTTCCTCCTTGGAGGCCTGGAGCGTTGCTTGCGGCACCCGTGGCAAGACGACGCAGTCTGGCGCGTGGGCGAGCGGCCGCCTTTAGCCGCCTGGCGAAACATCGCCGAAGCTCGTCGGCCCCGTGTCGGGCACCGCTGTCAGCACTTGCGCGTGAGCCCGCTCAGCAGCGCCCGTGCTCCGGTCTGCAGGGTCTCGGTGTCGACCCCCAGGGCGTAGCGCATCCGGTGCAGCACGGGCGGGGAGATGGCGCTGAGAATGAACCCGGCGAGGACCGTCTCGTGGAGGTCGGGGTCGATCTCATGCACGAGATCGGCGATGTGGATCGCCAGCGGTCCGTACACGGGAGCGAGCGAGGCGCTCATCGGGACCTCGGCCGCGAGCGCGAGCGCGAGGTGGTCGTCCTGGAGCGTGATGAGCTCGACGACGAACGCCTCGAGACGCTCGGCGGCGGGCGCGCCGGGACCGAGCGGGGGCGGCCCGTGGAGAAAGGCATCCTGAAAGGTGCGCATGTACTCGTCGAGCAGCGCCTGGGTGAGCCCCTGCCGGTCGCCGAAGCGGTGGAACACCGTGCCCTTGCCCACGCCGGCCGCGGTCGCGACCGCCTGCATGGTGAGCGCGCCGGGGCCGTGCTCGGCCACCAGCCGGCGCGCGGCGCAGAGGATGCGCTCGCGGTTGGCCGCGGCGTCGCTGCGCTCGCGCCGCTGGCCGGCCATCGGAAGCTCGTGTCCGGGCATCTCAGCTGCCGGGGGAGTTAACTTGACCATGGGTCCAGTTATGGTACCGTGTCATATCTAAGTGGACCTCCGGTCCAGAAAGGCGAGCAGGAGGCATGAGCAGTGGCTACCACACATACCCCAGAAACGCATCCCATTTCCCTTTCCGCCGGCGACTGGCGCGTCGTCCCGGCACGGAGTGATCTCGGCTTTCGTACCAGCATCCTCTTCGGCGCCATTACGGTGCGAGGCCGCTACAGCGGTTTCGAAGGGGATCTTCACATCGACAGCGGCGGGAAGGCTAGTGGGGCCCTGCGCGTCGAGGCCGAGACCATCAGTACCGGAATCAAGAAGCGCGACACTCACCTGCGCTCGCGTGATTTCTTCGCCGTCGAGCTCCACCCGCACATGATCTTCGAGCTCACGCAGCTCACCCCCAATACCGATGGCGGGGTGACCCTGAGGGGAACGCTGCACATCCGCGATCGCGCCCTCGCCATCGAGGCGCCCGCGTCACTCGCTGTGGTCGGCTCCGACGGCCTGCGCATCGACGCCGATTTCGAGGTCGACCACCGGTCGGCCGGCTTCGAGTCCAAGCGCCTTCCCCGCAGCGTCCGCGTCCAGGCCTCGCTCACCCTCGCCCGCACGGGCTGACCCCCGCCCTGCCAACCCCTCAGTCATCGGAGAACGCCAACCCATGACCCTGTTTCGACTCGACGCCAGCATTCGCACCGAAGGCTCCCACAGCCGCCAGATCGCCGACCTCGTCCAGCAGGAGTGGCGCGACGCCCACCCCTCCGACCCGGTCATCAACCGCGAGATCGGGATCGAGCCGCTGCCCTCGAGCGCCTGGGCGACGGCGTTCTTCGGGACCTACACGCCGGAGGACGATCGCTCGCCCGGGCAGCGCGAAGCGATCGCCCTCGCCGCCACCCTGGCCGACGAGCTCGTCGCCGCCGACGCGTTCCTGTTCGCCGTGCCGCTCTACAACTTCGGCGTCTCCCAGCATTTCAAGACCTGGGTCGACCTCGTCGTCACCGATCCGCGCATGGGCGCGGGCGGCGACCCCGTCATCGCGGCCCGGCCCGCCGTGCTCGCCACCGTTCGCGGCGGCGCCTACGGACCGGGCACGCCCCGAGCGGGCTGGGACCACGCGACGGGCTGGATGCGCCGGATCCTCGAGGACATGTGGAAGCTCGATCTCCGCGTCGTCGAGAGCGAGTTCACCCTCGTAGGGGTCAACCCTCAGCTCGACGAGTTCAAGGAGCTCGCCGCGGAGATGCGGGCCGAGGCCGAGGCCCTCGCCCGCGCCCACGGCAGGTCGCTATCGGCCAAGCTCGCGGCCTAGGCTATCTCTCGTCGTCGTCCCCCTCGTCCTCGTCGCAGCCGCAGTCCTCGGCATCGCCCTCGCAGCTCTCGCACCCACATCGGCGGCAGTCGCAGTCGCGCTTGCCGGTGCATTCCCGCCACACCGTGTACGCCATCACGTCAAGGGTCTTCACGGGCGTGGCGGGATCGTCGCTCTCGATCACGAGCTCGCAGGCGATCGGGCATTTCTCGGTCGCCTTGTAACGGACGACAACCCCGAGACACATGCCCGGCGGGAGGGTCGCCGGGAAGGGATTGTTGACCAACTTCCAGTGGGGGTTCTTGCGCTTGAACGCCACCTTGGTCACGTGGAGCGCGCAGTGGCCGACGTTGCAGATGGACAGGGTGCGCTCGGCCCGGCAGCACGCCTTGACGCCACCGAAGCACAGCGAGCCGGTCACCGCCAGCTTGCCCGACGGGACCTCGCCCTTGACCGAGACCTTGTGGGGGCTACCGGGGTCGCTGCTCGTGACCGTGATCGTCCCCGTCTGGAGGCCGTGGCTCCTCGGCTCGAACCGGATCGGGACCGCTAGCGCGTCACCTGGGCCGAGGGCGAGCGGGTAGACGAGGATGTCGGGCACGAAGAACTCGACCGACGAGGAGACGATGCCGCTGATCGTCACCGGGCACATGCCGCTGTTATTGAGCACGAGCGGCTGGTCGGCGAAGGTGCCGATGCACGTCGGTCCGAAGTCGCCGCCGTGGGCGATGATCAGGCTCAGTCGCGGTGTCGGCGCGACACCCGAGACGTGTACCTTGTGCGGCCCGGCCGGGTCATCGCTCGTGATCGTGATCGTGCCCACCACCGGGCCGAAGCTCTTGGGCTCGAAGCGGATGGTGACGTCGATCGAGTCGCCCGGGCCGAGCTTGACCGGATAGGAGAGCACGCTCGGCGCCAGGAAGGCCGGCGAGGAGGAGGAGATGCTCGTGATCGACAGGGGACCGTCTCCGCCGTTGTCGATCGTCAGCGTCTCGTCGCGGAATGTCCCGCGGCACACGTCGCCGAAGCTGCCCGCGTCGGCGATGGCGGTTACCACGCGGCCGGTCGCGGGCGACAGCTTGAAGAAGAACGGGTCGATCGAGACCGGGACCGAGGTGACATGGTCGTTGGCGAGCAGCGTCTTCGTCGTGAAGTTGGCGTTGCGCTGATAGGTCACGCCATTGGGGAAGTTCGCGTTGTCGGGCGAGTTGTTTGCCGTGAAGATGCCGTAGAAAGACCTGCCCACGGACATCATCGACAAGTAGTCGCCCAGGTAGGGGGTGAACGTCTGCGCCGGCGTGTTGGCCGGTGTGTTGGAGAGCACGTGAGCGGTGCTCGAGCCGAAGTCGCTGTGAGTCAGCTCCAGCGTGGTCTCCCACCGCTGACCGGGGGCGAGACCGGTCACCTGCTGATACAGGAAGCCAAGGCGGCCGTCGCTGGTGATCGCCAGCGCCGGATTCGTCGCGTTGGCGATGGTGCGCAGGTTCCCCGACCAGGTGACCCCGGAGTCCGTCGACTTGCGCACGTAGAGGGTGTAAACACTGTTCTGCAGGTCGCCCCAGCACACGTAGACGGTGGCGCTGTCGGTGGGGTCGACGGCGATCGCCAGGTCGGAGCCGATGCGCTGCTGCCCCAGCGCAAGAGAGCTGTAGGGGTTGTTGACAGCGGTGGCGATGCGCACTCCGCGCTTGCCGTCGCCCGTGTCGATCAGGGCGTCGAAGGGCGACGCGCTGTTGCCCCAGTCGTCGTCGCGGACGATGACCACAGCGGAGCCGGCAGCGGTGGTCGAGTAATACGCCGCATAGACCGTGCCATCGGGGTGGACGGCGGACCGCGTCGGGAATCCGTCGCGGGACACGACGCGGTCCTCGAGACGAAGCGTGGTCGTAGTCGCTGCCGCCGCGTTGGCATCCAGGGACAGGTCGACGGTGGCGGGAACGTTGGCCGGACCGTGATCGTTGCTGGCGACGTAGACCCTGTCCTTGCCGGCGTCGGGGCCGCTGGGGACCGTGGTGGCGGCCACGAAGGGCTGGTCGTCATTGGTGCGCTGGGCCACCTGGGTCATCGTCGTGGCGCCCGAGAAGTCGTTCGTTCTCAGGATGTCGAAGTTGATGGCGGCGATGTTCGAACCCGATCCCCAGAGCACGCCGGCGTAGAGGTTCCCCCCGGCCTCGGCGAAGCGCACGCTCTGATCGCGCACCGGGGTGCCGGCGATGAGGTCCCGCAGGTTCCACGTGTTCCCGCCGTCGTTGGAATAGAAGAGCGGGGAGTTCTTGCTCCCCGCGTTCGGGCTGGGCGTGAACGCCGAGCCGACGATCTCCAGCGGATTGGCCGGATTGACGGCCAGGTTCGTCTCGCTGTCCTGATTGGTCTCGCCGCTGAGCCCGTTGGGGATCATGTTGACGACGGTGATGATGTCGGGCATCAGCGCTCCCTCCCGTCCGCACTGAGCGCGCGCTCGAGATTCGCCCGTCGCTCCACCGGGTGAAAGTCGAGCGGGTGGGTGGCCTGGTAGGCGCGCGCGGGCGCCTCGCGTGGCAGCTCGTCCTCCTCGCCCCGGTGCAGGAGCAAGATCCCCCGCGTCCCTTCGTGGAGCTTCGGTGCTCGGTACCAGGCGATGTCGTTGCTGTTGGCGAAGAGCACGTCCACGTTCTTGCGGTTCGGGCCCTTGATCACCTCGTCGACGGCGACGCGGGCTAGCCACCAGTCCGGGTCGTGCTCGGAGCGGGGCAGCCCTGGCTCCTCGACGCGCCGGGCACCGGTGACGGTTCCGACGACGACTAGCTCCGCCGTTTTCGCTCGCTCACGCAGCGGTCGCTCGGAGACTTCGCGGGTGGCTTCGCGGACCTCGTCGATCGACCGTCGCGACGCGTCACGATGGCCGATCTCCTCAGTGACGACGCGGTCCCCCACGGACGTGCAAACGGTGAACATGACGAGCTCGGCCGCGTCGGCGATGGCGGCAGCGTCCTCGGTGACGACGATCACCTCGCTCCCGGCCAGGCCACGCAGGGCGTCGGCGCTGCGCAGGACCTCATCGACGGTGAAGGTGACGGCGCGAGCCGGGGTCTCCGACTCGACATCCCTGCGCTCACCGGCGACCGGCCGTCCCTTGAACACGAACCCGGCTCGCTCGACGAGCTCAACCAGCTCATTGGTACTCACAGCGGTACCTCCCCCATTCCCGATTTGCCCCTTGGTTTGCCCAGCCCTCGACTACATCGACTGCTCCGTGGCGCCCTTCAGCCACTCTCTACGAGCAAGCACGCCGAACAGCACCGACACGGCAAGGCACACGGCAACCGCGACCCACTCCGCCGTGCCGTTGTGGTGATCGGGATCGACCCCGAACACCCCTTCGATCCAATCCGGCCAAGCAAGGGTGAGCAGCGCCAGGCAGCCGGTGAACGCGGCCACGGCGGTTTCGACCCAACCCCTCACGCCAACACGTCTGCCCATTCCACTACCCCGATCTCCCGTGTGGACTTACCCCCGACGTTGCGGCAACCCAGCCCCCAGCGCCATGCGTACGTCTATCCGATATGGGACGCCCCGTCAAGGGCGGCGGACGAAATATCCGATGATTGCGAGGATCGCCCCGCCGATCGCGCGCGCCCGGTTCGCGAGGCAACGCCGTGAGCATGCGCCGGCTCGAGTCCGGCTAGGAGGTTCGCTGGCACGAGCACGGCCGGCAACACTCGCGCCCGGTCATTGATGGACGGGGATTGGTCCGACGGCGCTCATCAGCGACTGGCACGCCCTGCTGGCGGATTGGAACCCCAGGGTGCTCTCGTCGAACTTGCTGCGGTCAAACACGCCCTGAGTGTTCGGGTCCGGGAAGCTTGGGAGCCCGTGGGAGCGCATGCAGCGAGCCCACTTGACCTCGACGCCGATCTTCTCGGACGACTGCTGCGGGGTCCCCGACGTCCCGCCGGACTGCAGCGACCGGCACGCCTGGTTTGCCGCCTTGAACGTTGGGTTGTGCTTGTTCAGATCGCTCCCGGGACCTCCATTGACGTTGATAGCGACGCCGCCGCCCGGGCTCGTGGTCGGATCTGGGAAGTCCGAGATGCCGTGGCCGCGCATGCATCGCGAGTACGCGAGGAACTTCGCAAAGACCGCGGATGAGGACGCGCCACCGCCACCGCCGCCACCGCCGCCTCCGCCCGTGCCCGGCGAGTTCGACCCGCCGCAGCCGGCAGCCATCAGCGCCAGCCCGGCGAACGCCGCGGTCACCGGCATTGCGCGTGCAAGCCGCGGCCGATCTCTCGGACGCGGGCCGTCAGGTCGGCTGGGCTCACCTCGCCCGTCGTCGTCATGGTCGGCGCTCGATGGCATGTTTGCTCCGGTCTGCTCGGGATGGCTCTTCGGTGTGGTTGTACGCCGTCGCCGGTTACGCGGACCGAACTGGGGCCGTTACCTCGCTGTAAGGTGAGGCCAGGCATCCTGGGGTCGCACCGATCACGCAATCGCCAAGCCGGTAGGCCGAACCGGCCAGCGAAGGAGAGCCCAACGATGTGGAGAAACCCGGCCTCGACGAGCGGATCGCCCCCCGGAGGCGCCCGCACTTCGCCTTCGCTCGGGTGTGACTTTGCTCATCGCCGACGTTCGGCGAGGCCGTGGCAGGTTGCGACCCCGCCTGCCACGTCGCACGATTCGCGTGCGTCTGGCCGCTCTCGTCTTCGCGGTCTTCCTCGTCTCAGGCGCCGTCCTGCTCGCCGTCACCGTCGCTGTGTGGCAAGGCAGAACGGGTGGCACCATGCGTGTAGCGCACGCGCCAGCTGGAAGCCTGCTGCACCCCGCCATCGGCGTGACCGAGCACAGCTCCGACCGCCATCAGCTGCTGATCGCCTCCGGGATCGCTTTGGCTATCATGGCTGGGGCCTCGCTTGCCGTCGGTTGGCTTGTGGCCGAGCGGTTCCTGCGGCCGCTGCGCACGATTACGGCAACGACCAGGGAGATCTCCGCCACCAACCTGGACGAACGGCTGAACCTCGCCGGCCCCGACGACGAGCTAACGGAGCTCGGAGACACCTTCGACGAGCTGCTCGCGCGCCTGGAGCGCTCGTTCGAGTTCGAGCGCCAGTTCGTCGCCAACGCCTCGCATGAGTTGCGCACCCCGCTCGCGACGATGCGGGCATCACTCGATGTGGCGATGTCCAAGCCAGGGCCGGTACCCCCACAGATCGTCACCCTCGCCGACCGGCTCGGCCGTGAGTTCGACCACGTCGACCGGCTGTTGGAAAGCTTCCTCACTCTCGCCCACGTCCAACACGGCCCGGCCGCCGATGAGTCCACGCTCTCGCTCGCCGACCTCGTCGCCACGGCGATCGAGCGCCGCTCCGGCGCGATCTCGCTGATGAATATCACCGTCAACCGAGACGAATGCCGCGAAGCATGTGTCGTCGGCGGTGCGACGCTGCTTTCCCAGATGGTCGAGAACGTGATCGACAACGCCATCAGCCACAACCAGCCTGGCGGCCGGGTCCGTGTCCGGACCGCGGTCGAAGGGCCGGTCGCCGGCATCATCGTCGAGAGCGGCATGGCGGTACGGTCGATCTCCAGGCCCTCCTCGACGGCGGCCTGCGGGTCGCGATCTCCTTGCCGCTCGCGGTCGCCACGAGGACCGGAACGCACACGTGAGAGTGCTCGTCGTCGAAGGCTCCCGCGCGCTCGCCGACGTCGTCATCGAAGGGCTGCGCGACGAAGGCATGGCCGTCGACGTCGCCTACGACGGACTTCAGGCAGCAGCGAAACTCGACCTCAACCCCTACGACGTGGTGGTCCTCGACCGCGACCTCCCCGGCGTGCACGGCGACACCATCTGCCGCATGATCGCCGAGCGCGAGAACCCAGCGATGGTGCTCATGCTCACCGCATCCGGCACCCCCGCGCAACGCGTCAGCGGCCTCAGTCTCGGAGCCGACGACTACCTCCCAAAGCCATTCCATTTTCCGGCCAAGGAGTTCGCCGTGCTCGAAGCCCTGATGCGCGCCCAACACGCCGTCCTGAGCACCGAGGACCTCTTCGCCCAGGCATGGGACGAGAACGCCGACCCGTTCACGAGAACCGTCCACGTCACCCTCAGCCGACTGCGACGCAAACTCGGAGAGCCCCCAGCAATCGAAACCATCACCAACGCCGGATACCGCATCACAGAATCTCACTGAACCTGTGCGCGGCGCGTCTACGCCGCCCAGCGAAAGCCGGTGGCCTCGGGGCGCGGCGCCAGCGGGCTGGCCGGCAGGCCGCCCAGCGGGTCGTCCTCGTTGTAGGCGCTCGGCGCCACGTCGTTGGGCGCGTCGGCGTGGAACAGCGCGGCGAGCAGCTCGATCTGCCCGCGGCCGACGCCCAGCTCCCCCATCCCGCCGCCGTACATCGGTCGCCGCTCCCACGCGCAGCGCGCGTACACCTCGAACAGCGCACGCAGGCTGCCGATCCGCGACGGCTTGACGTTCACCACGCGCCCCGGAAGCGGCGTCGCGCCGATGTCCCCGGCGCCGTGGATCGGCGCGTCGTAGGAGACGCGCTCGACGTGATCGCCGAGCCGCCGCGCTATCTCGGGCAGGTCGTGCGGATCCTCCAGGTACGCGTCCGGGAACGCCGCGAGCACGCGGTCGTACAGCGCGCCCAGCGCCTGCGGATCCTTCACCTCCTGGCCGTACTGGCCTTTGAAGTCGATCGTGTCGACCGCGCCGGTCGCCGCGATCTCGTCGATGAGCGCGGGCGACCAGGTCGCCTCCGCGTCGAGCTTGAAGCGCACGCCCGGCGAGCGGGCGAGCCGCCGGCGCACCGGCTCGATCGAGGGCTGCTCGCCGAGGCCCAGCGAGTTGACGAAGCGCACCGGCCGCGGCTCGAGGCCGAGCACGTCGTGCAGGGCACGGCCGGCCTGGCGCAACGCGAGGTCCAGTGCCGCCGACTCGAACGCCCAGTTGCGATAGCGCCGGGCCGCCTCCCACTCCGGCGGCTTGGGCCACGGATCGAGCGTCGCGAGGTGGTCGCAGAAGCCGGCAAGCGTCCACTCGCCCGCGAGCGGCAGCGTGAGCTGCGTC
>DASZKU010000154.1:0-27655 GCA_035552815.1 Solirubrobacteraceae bacterium
CCCCCAGCCGCAGCCGACGTCGAGCACGTGCTCGCCCTCGCGCAGGCGGAGCTTCGTGCACACGAGCTCGAGCTTCGTTTCCTGCGCCGCTTCGAGCGTCGTCGCCCCGCGCGAGAAGATCGCGCAGCTGTAGGTCATCGATGGGTCGAGGAAGAGGGCGAAGAACTCATTGGAGACGTCGTAGTGGTGGCGCACGGCGCGCGCGTCGCGAGTGGGCGAGTGACGCTGGCCCTGAGGCTTGAGCTCGATCCCGGGCGGCGGCGGGAGGAGCCCGACGCCGTGCGCCCTGATCGCGGCGAGGATCAGACGCCGCCGGGCGGCCCCGTCGAGCGGGGGCAGCGACCAGGAGCGCAGGATGCGGATCGCCTCGTCGAGGTCCGAGACGGCAATCTCCCCGCTCACGTAGGCGCGGCCGATCCCGAGCTGGCCGGGGGCGCGCAGGGCATGCCCGAGGGCCGCGGGCGAGCGGACCGTGACCTCGGGGCCCCCGCCGTCGGTCGACGGGGTCACGACGCCGTCCCACCAGGCAATCGAGAACGGGCGGTCGGGGAACAACTCCTCGATCGCCGCGCGCAGGGCGCCCGGCCGCGCCAGCAGCGCCCGCCGCGCGGCGGGCCGGGGCGGGTCCGGGGGCGCGACGTCGCCGCTCGGGGCTTCGAGTTCCTCGATCACGGCACGGGAGGGTAGCGATCAGCCCACACGGCCGGGAGCCCGCGCCCCCGCGCGGCACCCCTCACGGCCGGGAGCCCGCGCCCCCGCGCGGCACCCCTCACGGCCGCGCGAAGCGATCCCGGGCGGCCGTCACCGCGGCCCGCGCGTCGCAGCCCTCGAGGTGATCGTTAGCCAGGCCCATGGCCTGCATGAACGCATACACGGTGGTCGGCCCCACGAAGCGCCACCCGCGCCGCTTCAGGTCCTTGGCCAGGGCACGGGACTCGGCCGTGACCGAACGTTCGGCGAGCGCGGGGCGATCGAAGCGCGAGGGCGGCGCCTCGGGCTCGAAGCGCCACACATAGCGGGCAAGCGACCCTTCAGCCTGCACGAGCTCGACGGCGCGGCCGGCGTTGTTGATCACCGCCTCGATCTTCCCGCGGTGACGGACGATGCCCGCATCGCCGAGGAGGCGGGCGACGTCGGGCTCGCCGAAGCGCGCCACGCGCTCGAAGTCGAAGCCCGCGAAGGCGCTCCGGAAGGCTTCCCGTTTGCGCAGGATGGTCAGCCACGACAGGCCGGCCTGGAAGCCCTCGAGGCTGAGCTTCTCGAACAGCCGCACGTCGTCGGCGACGGGAAAGCCCCATTCGGTGTCGTGGTAGGCGCGGTACTCGGGAGCCGAGTCCGCCCACCAGCACCGTGCCACCCCGTCGTCGCCGACGGCGATCCCGTCCTCGCTCATCGCGTCCCAACCTTAGGGCACGTCCCGGCCCCACCGGGTCGTCCTGAGAGCCCGACGTGTGAGTAGTGAGGCGCGCGCAGGCGCCCCAAGCCGTGATCGAGGCCGTGGGTGAGAGAGCGACCGATGACCGATGAATCCAAGTGCCGACAACGGGGTATGGCGATCACGTGCTGAGCCGTGACAAACGGGTAGTGGTGGTGGGCGCGGGCTCCAGCGGCCTCGTGTGCGCGATCCACCTCGCCCGCGCCGGCCTCGAGGTCACCGTGCTCGAGCATTCCCCCCGGCCCGGAGGGGCGTCCTCGAGCGTCGAGGCCACGCTCCCCGGTTACGTCCACGACCACTGCGCCGGGTTCAATCCGATGACGGTCGCCTCGCCGGCCATGCGCGAGCTCGAGCTCGAGGCCGAGGGGCTGCGCTGGGTGTGGCCCGATGCGATCATGGCGCACCCCTTCGAGGACGGCACGGCGATCGCCCTGCGCCACGACCTCGAGGAGACGGCTGCCTCCCTGGACCGCGCCCAGCGCGGGGCGGGGAGCCAGTGGCGCGAGCTCATGGAGGAGTGCCTGCCCCTCGCCCAGAACCTCGTCGACACCATCCTCGGGCCGCTCCCCCCGGTCAAGGACCCGCTCGTCATGGCCGCCAAGCTCCGCCGCGACGCCCTGCTCCTCGCCCGGCGCATGGCAGGCTCGGTGGAGGCCTTCGGGCTCGACGCCTTCGAGGGCGCGCGGCGCCCCACGGCGTGGCTGGCAGGCTCGGCGCAGCACTCGGGCCTCCCCCCTTCCACCGCCGGCAGCGGCGCCTTCGGCTTTCTCCTCCAGCTCGTCGCCCATTCCCACGGCTGGCCCTTCCCGGCCGGCGGCCAGGGCGAGATCGCCCGCGCGCTGCTCTCGATCGCCGCGCGCGAGGGTGTCACCGTGCGCTGCGACGCCCACGTCGAGCGCGTGCTCGTGGGCCGCGGTCGCGTGGTCGGGGTCACGCTACGGGGCGGCGAGGAGGTTCCCGCCCGCGATCTCGTGACGACGATCAGCGCCCGCCCGCTCGCGGCCATGCTCCCCGACGACGCCCTCCCCTCGCGCCTGCTCAGGCGACTGCGCATCTGGCGCTACGGCACGGCCGCCTTCAAGCTCGACTACGCCCTTCGCGCTCCCGTGCCGTGGAGCGCTGCCGAGGCGCGCGAGGCGGCGGTCGTCCACCTGGGCGGAGAGCTCGAGGAACTGGCGGCCGCGGCACAGGCGGGGCAGCGTGGCGAGGTGCCCGAGCGACCCGCCCTCGTCGTCGGCCAGCACACTCTCTATGACCACTCGCGCGCGCCCGAGGGAAACCACACCCTGTACTGCTACGCCCATGTCCCCCACCGCTACGAGTGCAGCGACGAGGACATCGCCGCGCGCGTGGAAGCGCAGTTCGAGCGCTTCGCCCCGGGCTTTTCGGAGATCGTGCTCGCCCGCGCCCTGCGCAACCCGCAGCGGACCGAGGAGGAGAACCCGAGCCTGGTGGGCGGCGACCTGGGCGGCGGGTCCTACGAGCTCGACCAGCAGCTGCTCTTCCGCCCCGCCCCGGAGATGTGCCGGTACCGCACCCCACTGCCCGGCCTCTACGTCACCGGGGCCTCCGTGCACCCGGGCGGGTCGGTGCAGGGAATGGGCGGCCGGTCGGCGGCGCGCGCGCTCCTCGCCGACCGTCGCCTGCGTCCCTGGCGCGCCTGATCGCGCCGCCGGCGCCGGCTCAGGTCTTATCGGGGATGACGATGCCGGTCTCGGCGATGCGCTTCAGGCGCTTGAGGGTCACGTCGTTGCGCTTCTTGACGAGGGGGTCGGTGAGCGCGTTGATCGACAGGCGCGACAGGGGGTCACCGCCCTCCTCGATCATCGTCATGTAGGTGCCGCCATTCCGCGGCTCGAGGAGGAAGGTCCCGAGCGCCGTCCCCGCCGGGCGCGCCCGAGCGTGGATCACGAGCTTGCGCGGTGGGTCCGCCTCGACGACCTCGGTGTGATCCTTGACCTTGAATGGGCCCCAGCCCACGCGGTGATAGAAGCGCGATCCAGGCTCGGGCCAGTTGGGGTCCTGACCGCGGATGACGTCGGACCCGACGACCCAATCCGCATAGGTCGCCGGGGTCGCCAACACCGCCCACACGCGCTCGGGCGGGACATCGATCTGGATATGCGACGTGGCCATCGTTTTCCACTACCCGGGAACAACTAGGCATCAACACCGCCTTCACACAGTGCTCGCGCCTGTCCGGCGTGGCCCGAGGAGGTCGCCGCCGATTAACCACCCCGGCCCGACCGATCCCAGTTCGCCAAATAAGCGCCACCCCGCGACGCGCTTCCTCGAGCGGTCGCGCATGGCCGGAGCGCTACTCCGGAGTGACGCGATCCTGAGATACCGCGAGCTCGGCCAGGGCACGCGCGGCGGCGCGGATCGGCCGATTGCTGGGCACGGCCATGACCACCCGCCAGGTGAGCGGGGAAGCGAGGCGCCGGGTCTGCAATCGGTCATCGCCTCCAAGAAGCGAGCGGGGAAGGACGGCGACGCCCAGGCCGGCGCCCACGAGCTGAAGACAGGTGTTGACGTCCGCCACCTCGATGGTGACCTGCCGGGTGACGTTGGCCGCGGCGAAGCCCTGGTCCACAGCGGTGCGTATCCCCCAGCCCGGGGGAAAGTCGACGAAGGACGCTCCGGCGAGCGCGCTCAGCTCGATCTTTCTGCGCGCCGAGGGGAGCAGCTCGGCGGTGCCCACGAGATTGAGCTCCTCGACTCCCAGCTCGGTGGTCGACACCCCCACCGGGTGCCCGACGGCGGACACGAAGGCGATGTCCAGGCCGCCAGTTCTCAGATCCTCCACGATCGCCTGCGAGCCCCCGGCGGAGGGCCGGACGAGGATCTCGACCGCGGGATACTCGCGATGGAAGCGTCCGAGGAGATCGGGGACATCGACGAAGGAGAACGACTGCATCATCCCGATCCGCACCGTGCCCCGAAGCACCCCCTTCACGGCCGCGGCGACGTCCCGCGTCTGGTCGACCGAGGCCAGCGTCTGACGGGCGTGGGGCAGCAGAGCATCGCCCGCGTCGGTCAGGGCCACGCGGTGGGTGGTGCGGTCGAAGAGCCGCACACCGAGCTCGCGCTCGAGCGACTGGATCGACACCGACAGCGCCGACTGCACGTAGCTCAGCCGCCGCGCCGCCCGCGTGAAGCTCTCCTCTTCG
The DNA here is from genome assembly GCA_035552815.1 of Solirubrobacteraceae bacterium. Classification (GTDB taxonomy): domain Bacteria; phylum Actinomycetota; class Thermoleophilia; order Solirubrobacterales; family Solirubrobacteraceae; genus Palsa-465. The sequence goes on from DASZKU010000154.1 coordinate 4,606, forward strand.
GCCACGGCCACGAAATGCTCGAGCTGGCGGATCTCCACGTCACGAGCTTAGTCATTCCCAGAGCGAATAACTAAGTTACCGTCTGTTCGTTGGACAAGATGAGCGTGCCGGTGCATCCTCCCTGACATGACAAATGCGCTCACGCGGCCGGCACCGTCGCGTCACCACAGCATCGGCTTCTGGGTGGCGGCCATCGCCTTTCTCGTCAACATGGGGTTCTCGGCCGTCCCCACGCCGCTTTACGTGCTCTATCAGCAGCGCGACGGGATCTCCAACCTCATGGTCACCGTCGTCTATGCCGTCTACGCGGTCGGGGTGATCGGCAGCCTCTTCCTCGGGGGTCATCTCTCTGACTGGATCGGGCGCCGCCGCATCTTCGTGCCCGCCCTGCTCGCCAACGCCGTGAGCGCGGCCGTGTTCATCCTCGACCCGAGCCTCGCCGGTCTCATCGCCGCCCGCATCGTCTCGGGCATCTCCGTCGGCCTCACCACCGCGACCGCGACGAGTTACCTCGCCGAGCTCCACGCCTCGGCCCGCCCCGCCGCCTCGGAGCGCCGCGCCGAGGCGGTGGCCACGGCCTCGAACCTGGGCGGGATCGGCTTCGGCCCCCTCGTCGCCGGCGTCCTCGCCCAGTTCGCGCCCTCACCCCTGCGCCTGCCCTACGTCGTCTTCGGCATCGCCCTGATCGTCCTCGCGGGCGCGGTGGCGCTCTCCCCCGAGACGGTGACCAAGCCCGTGCCCCGGCCCCGCTACCGCACCCAGAAGATCATGGTGCCCGCCCTCGCGCGCTCCACCTTCTATGCCGCCACCCTGGCGGGGATGGCCGCCTTCGCCGTGTTCGGCGTCTTCAACTCGCTGGTCCCGAGCTTCCTCGCCGGCACGCTGCACGAGCGCTCGCACGCCATCGCCGGCGCCGTGCCCTTCGCCGCCTTCGCCGGCGGCGCGGTCGCCCAGATCCTCGGCGCCCGCATCCCCAACCTCCTGCTCCTGCGGCGCAGCGTCCCGGTGATCGTCCTCGGCCTCGCCCTGACGGCAACGGCGATGTGGACGAGCAGCCTCGCCCTCTTCGTCATCGGGGGAGTGATCACCGGAGCGGGCGGCGGGATGGTCTTCAAGGGGTCACTCGTCGTCGCCGCCTCGACAGCCCCGCCGCAGTCCCGCGCCGAGGTGCTCGCCGGGTTCTTCCTCGGTGCCTACGTCGGGCTCTCGTTGCCCGTCGTCGGCCTAGGGATCGCCACCACCTACGCCCCCGCGCGCGATGTCATGCTCGTGTTCGCAGCGCTCGCGGCCGCCGCCATCGCCGCCTCGGTGCGCGCCGTGATCGTCGGATCGTCGCAGGACGCGTCAACTGCGCGGGCAACGCTGCGCCCGCGCACGTGGCGATATCGGCGCGAAATGGGTCGCATGTCTTGACATCCTCGGCCGCGGTGAATCTGGGCCCGTCACCGCCCCAGCGGTGGACTTGGCGCGTCGCGTAGGTTCCGCTGCTCGAGCCAGGCGTACAGCGGTGTGGCCGACGGGTAGTGACCCCACGCGTGGTCGGCGCCGGCGTCTGCCAATCCGCCCAGAAGCTGGCGCTGAACCGGGCTGAGCCCGCTCGCCCAGTCGCTTGACCAGATGCTGTCGTTCTCGTCGCGGATCGCGATCCATCGGAACGTGTAGCCCAAGAAGATGGCCTTCCGCGTGTGCGACGAGTAGTTGTCGGACCGGGCGTGCCACAGGCGCCGGTCGAACACGACGACATCACCCGCGGACGCGGTCACCTCGATCGCGCCGGCGGGGTCTGGCCACTCGACGTCCCGCCGCGGCGGTCCGGAAATCCAGTTGGTCAGGTGGCTGGCCGGGACGACCTTCAGGTTACCTCGCCCCGGCTCGGATAGGTCGGACAGCCAGTAGGCGATCTTCACCGAGAGCCGCGGCCGCGGATCGGTCTCGATCTCTCGGTTCTGCCGTCCGCCGTCCTGGTGCCACTCGAACCGGAACGGGCGCCGCGCGCGCAGCGGCGGATGGACATCCAGGTGGGAGTGGTACATGTGGACGTTCCATCCCAGCAGCGACCAGACGTAGGGAAAGGTCGCGGGATGATCGAGCAGGGCCGACGCTTCCGGGCAGTTGGCCACGGCGCTGAGCTGGTGCATGGAGGTTCCCGGCTCGATGCGCCCGTCGGCCGTGGCGGCCGCGTACACCCGGTCCAGGGCCTCTGAGTAGTGGCGAACCTCGTCCGGCGTCAGCGCGCCGCGGATGATGAGGAACCCCTCTCGGTCCAACTGCTCTCGATCCGCGGCCGGGATCGGCGTTACCTGCTCAATCGTCTCTGGCATCTGTCTCCTTCTGGGCGGTCGTGCCGGTGCCCTCTATACGGTGATGGTGGGGGTAGGAGTTCGACCTCGTGCGAACAAGCGGCGAACAGAGCGCGAAGAAGCCGCCCGGCACCAGGCCGGCGGAAAAGGTGTGAATGCCTCACCGCTCACGGCCCCTTGGGTCCGCCGCCGCACGCCTTCGCGCCGTCCTGGAACGCGGGCGACTGCGGATCAACCCCGGGCAAGTAAGCCTCTTGATTGCCTCCGGGGCCGGTGATGGTCTTCGGGTCGGGGAAGTCGGGCACGCCGTGGCTGCGCATGCACCGCGCGAACTGCAGCCCCCGCTGGCGCTGCTGCGCGGATTGCGCCGGGGTCACCTGGCTGTGCGGCATGTACTTCTCGCAGGTCTGGCGGGCGGCCCGGAACGCCGGAGCATTGACCGAGACTCCGTTGACCGACACGGTTTGCCGATCGCCCTCGATCCGCATCCCGTTACTGCTCGAGTCGGGGAAGTTCGGCACGCCGTTGGCACGCATGCACTTTGAGAACGCGAACGTCGAACTACTCGGGTTGGTGGCACTGGGGGTGGGTGCACTCGAGTTGGCCGGTGCGGCTGCGCTGCAGGCGGTGATCACCGTTGCGGTCGCGAGCGCGGCGGCAGCGGCGAGCACGCGCGCTGCAGGGAATTGCCGGCTGGGATGGTCGTGCATTTGGTCTTCCTTATCGTCGGTCGTGTCCGCGCCTGGTCATCGTCTGGCGACTGGTTCGACCTCGTGCGAACAGACTGCGAAGAGTTCGCGAAAAATCGCCGTTGCCACGGTGAGCGTGGGCGACACTGTGGTAGTGCAAGATGACTCGGACCCGACCGGGCCGCTCGTGCTCGTCGTCGAGGACGAGCACGAGATCGCCGCGCTGATGCGCGACTTCCTCGAGGCGAACGGCTTCGGCGTGCTCCTCGCAGGGGATGCCGAGGGGGCGACCCAAGCGTTGCGGCTGGAGCCCGACTGCGTGCTGCTCGATGTGATGCTCCCGGGTACGTCGGGCTTCGAGCTCTGCCGCGAGATCCGCGCCGCCTCCGAGGTCCCGATCCTGTTTCTCAGCGCCCGCGACGGCGATGCTGAGAAGATCCGCGGCCTCGGACTCGGTGCCGATGACTACATCGTCAAGTCCGCCACCCCAGCGGAGGTCGTCGCCCGCGTCAAGGCGGTCCTGCGCCGCTCGGGCGCGGGCCGCGGCCTGGGGCCGCTTCGCTTCGGCCGGCTCGAGGTCGACCTCGCCGCGCACGAGGTGCTTATCGCCGGCAGGCCGGTGCGGATGACCGCGCGCGAGTTCGAGCTCCTACGGGTTCTCGTCGAGCATCCGCGCCAAGTGTTCAGTCGCGAGCATCTGTTCGAGCTCGTGTGGGGAAGCTACGGCGACCGGAGCGCCGTCTCGGTGTACATCAGCCGGCTGCGTGAGAAGCTCGAGGACGATCCGGCCGCTCCTCGCTACATCGTCACCGTGTGGGGTGCCGGCTACCGGTTCGACGGCGGTCTGGCGCACCGCTTCGCCGGATGAGCGGGATGCGCGTCCCGCTCCGCGCAGCGCTCGCCGTGAGCGTGCTGGCGCTGCTCGCGCTCGCAGCCACGGCGACCGCCGCCGGCCTCCTGTTCGAAGCCGACCGCCAGAGAAGCGATCGCGGCCACCGACTTGCCGCCGCGGCCGCCTACGTTGAGCGCGGCAAGGCTCAGGTCGAGACGACGGGCTGGCACGCCCTGAGTGAGAAGCTCACCGCGCTGCGGCTCAGCGCTCAGCTGACGATGACCTCCACGGCGGGCAAGCGCGGCCTCTACCCGAGCGCCCAGCTCGGAGCTCCGAGCAAGCGATCTCGGCGGCGAGCGCAGGGCGTGGCCTCCAACACCCCCCGATCGAACCCCATCGCCCCCAACTCCACAGTGCGGGACACCCCCCGATCGAACCCGATCGCCGCCGCCTCGACGGTCCGGACCTTCTCCCTCGGCGGTACCGACCCGGCGGCCGGCCAACCGACGGCGACGTACACGTTCCCGCTCGGCGCCGCGTCCGGGGAGGTGCTCGTACTCGATCTCTACGCGGGACCCGTCGACCGGACCCGCGAGTTGCTCGTCGCGCTCGCGTCGGGGCTCGCGGCTCTGCTCGCCGGCGGAGCGCTGCTCATCTCGGCGACGGGCCGCTGGCTGCTCAGCCCGCTTCGCCGCCTCAACACGCAGGTCGACGCGATCGCCGGCGGCGACGCGATTGCAGCCCACCCGACCTCACCGATCCGGGAAGTGGAGAACGTCGCCGCGGCCGTCGAGGGCATGGCCGCCAGGCTCACGCAGACGGCTGAGCAGAGCGCGCGACTGGAGGCCGAGCGACGCATGCTCGTCAGCTCGATCGCCCACGACCTGCGCACGCCGCTGTTCTCCCTGCGCGGCTACCTCGACGCGATCGCCACCGGCCTCGGCAACCCCCATGAGCGGCTCGACCAAGCGCGGTCAAAGGCCGACCAGATCGACCGGCTCATCACCGGCCTGTTCGACTACGCCCGCGCGGACATCGATCAACCACTCCGGCTGCAGACCACCAACCTCGCAGACGCGGTCAACGACGCGACCGCCGCGTTCGAGCTCGCAGCCGACAAGCGCGCAATCACGCTGCGTGTCAAGGCCCTCACCGGCACCGCGGTGAGGATCGACCGCGATGGCTTCGAACGCGCGCTCGCCAACGTCCTCGACAACGCACTGCGGCACACCTCGCCAGGCGGCACCATCGATATCACCTCCGGCAGCGACACGGACGGCCCCTACGTCCGCGTCATCGACGACGGCCCCGGCATCCCCCCCGACCTCCTCCCCCGGGTGTTCGAATCGACGCTCCGCGCCGACAGCGCCCGCAACAGCGGCAGCGGCGGCGCAGGCCTCGGACTCACCATTGCAGCCCGCCTCCTCGAACACCAGGGCGCCACCATCCATGCGGCAAACACGCCCGACCGCGGCGCGATCCTCACGCTGCGGCTTCCGTGGATGCCCGCATAACACTCGACCGAACGCCGATGTGGACGAGCCGGCGGCTAGAGCCGCAAGGCAAGTCGCGGGCCACAAAATAAATCGGGGCGCCCGGATTTGAACCGGGGACCTCACCGACCCGAACGGTGCGCGCTACCAGGCTGCGCCACGCCCCGAGGGATCCAGTATCCCACAGGGGCCGCGAGATCCCTGCCGCGGTCAGGAGTTGCCGACGACCTGCCCGAGGCCGCCGGCCAGGGTCCCGACGGCTCCTGACACCGGCCCGGACTGCTCATCGCCGGTCGGGGCTCCAGGGGCGGTGAGAACCGGATCCACGGTACCGGCCACGCCGCCGAGCGTGGTCGACAGGCTCGGGGGCGAGGGCGAGCCGATGGGCAACGACCCCGAGACCGGCGCCGGAGCGGTCTGGGTCGGGGGAGAGCTCGGGCCCGCGTTCGTGGGGTCGGACGCGCCGGCGGGTGCCGCGCCCGCCGGGCCGGCGGTTCCGGCGCTCGCGGGCGGGGGAGCGCTCTGGCCGCCGGAGGGCGAGGACGGACTCGTCGTCGCGGCGGGCGGCGTCGAGGGGCCGGTGGCGCCTGTGGTCGAGGCTCTCGGCCGCAGGTGGCTCGTGGCCGGGGCCCGGGCGGCCCGGGTCCGGTGGTGAGCGGCGCCGCGCTTGGGGGCGACTATCACCTTGAGCGCGCGCCCGGTCGAAGTCGACTCGGCTCGCGGCGCCACTGCGCTGGCGCGGACGCCGGGGTGGGTGTGGGCGCCGTAGGGCGAGGCGTGCCGGGCCGGGACGGGGGCGGGGACGGGCTTTGAGTGCTCGTACGAGCTCTCGGTGACGAGCCCGCCGCCGACGCCGGCGAGTACGATCGCGGCGGCCGCGGCGGCGCCACGTCCGGCGCCGGTCCCGGCGCCGAGGAGCTGATCGGAGGAGCTGGCGAGCGTGTGCACCGAGCGCAGGGCGAGCAGCGACGGCCGCGGGCGGTTGGCGCTCAGGCCCTCGAACGCGCTCAGGCGCCCGCGGAGCAGGGGTATGGGAAGCACGGCGGCGATCTTCGCCGCCAGGCTCGGCATGTTGAGGATGGATTCGTCGAACCCCGCGCCGCGCGCGTGAGCTCGGCACGATTGGCAGTGCGCGAGGTGGCGGGCGATGCGGCGCCGGTCGCGGATCCCCAGGGAGTAGTGGGGCCCGGAGTCGACCATCTTGTGCACGAACTCGCAGCGGCGGCCGCTGGCGAGCTCGTCGTATTCCTCGGCCAGGCGGCGGCGGGCGCGGAACAGGGTGCTCTCGACGACCGGCCGTGACATCCCCAGGCGCTCGCCGATGTCGCTGTAGGAGCGGCCCTCGAGCTCGCGGAGCACGAGGATCTCGTGATGGCTGTCGGAGAGGCCGCCGAAGGCGCCGCGGAGATCGTTGATCGCCTCCTTGCTGTCGAGGGCGTCGTCGGGCGTGGTGACTACCGTCAGCCGTCCGCGATCGGCGGAGGAGAGACCGTCATCGGCGTCGAGCGAGACCTCCTGGGCGCGCCGGGTACGCCGGTAGCTGTCGATGCACGCGTTCTTGGCGATCTCGTAGATCCACGGCTTGAAGGCGATCGGCCGCTCGGTGGCGCGCATCCGCCGCAGGGCGGCGATGAAGATCTCCTGGGTGATGTCCTCGGCGCGGCCGTGGTCGCCGATCATCCCCCGGACATACGACCCGATCTGGCGGCTGTAGCGCGAGTAGAGCTCCTCGAAAGCGGCGTCGCTGCCACGTCTGACTGCCGCGACGAGCTCTACGTCGGAGCAATCCGGTGAGATTGGGGCCACGAGTGCTGCCGTTGCCATGACCAGGTCATTTCCCCTGTGATCGGATCCCCTACACGAATCGTGAACTGTACCGTTTATTCGACCGGTTTGTAAAGCACTAGGCCCTCACCCATATTGGGTAATGACAAGCGGATCTGTCATCTCGATCGACAAGCTCGGCGACCATCCAAGGTAGGCATTGAACCTGTCCGCCGATGGGGGCATACTTGTGGCTATGTAGTGAAACTCACAGGAGGGAGAAAGCCTATGGCGATTCATCTGACGCCCACCGAGCTCGCACGCGAGGCTGGACTCGAACGAAGAGCCGTCATCGACAAGTGCTTGGAGCTAGGCGTCCCGATCTTCAACGGTCGAATCGACAAGACTCTCTTCCTAACGAGTCTTACGAGCTTGCAGGACCATTCCGCAGGGGTGCAGCCGCAGCCGGCGCGCGCCTGACCCAAGACTTATGAGCCCGGCCCCGGTCCGGGCTTTTCGCTTTCCAGGCCGTGATAGGTACTCGCTGAGCGCTTCGGAGTTCTAGGAGCGCTCGGTGAGCGCCTTATAGAGGGCGTTTGCGCCCACGCCGGTGAGCTCGGCCACCACCGCCGCCGCCGGCCGCGGCTTGGCCCCGGCGGCGACGAGCCGCTGGAGCGCCTCGAGCGCCGGCCCGAGCTGACCCTCTTCGACGGGCGCGGGCCCGACGACGAGCGCCACCTCGCCGCGCGGAGGCTCGACCCGATAGCGCTCGGCCACCTCGGCGGCGGTGCCGCGGACGATCTCCTCGTGGGCCTTGGTGAGCTCGCGGCACACCGCGACCTGGCGCTCAGGGTCGACGGCCGCGAGCACGGCGAGCGAGGCGGCCACGCGCCGCGGCGATTCGAACGCCACCAGGGTCTCCGGCGAGGCGAACGCCCGCTCGAGCTCCGCGCGCTTGCGCGGCAGGAACCCGATGAAGCGCCACCGGTCGGCGGGGAGCGCGCTCGCCACCAGCGCCGCCAGCGCGGCCGAGGCTCCCGGGAGCACCTCGACGGCGAGCCCGGCGGCCACGCACGCGCGCACGAGGACGAACCCGGGGTCGCTGACCAGGGGCATGCCCGCGTCCGAGACGAGCGCCACCACCGCGCCCTCGCGCATGCGGGTCACGAGCTCGGCGGCGCGCTCGCGCTCGTTATGTTCGTGGTAGCTGACGAGCCGGGCCTTGACCCCGTAGCGGTCGAGGAGAATGCGCGTGCGCCGGGTGTCCTCGCAGGCGACGACATCGGCGTCGCGCAGGGCCGAGAGCACGCGGAGGGTGACATCCTCGAGGTTGCCGATCGGGGTAGGGCAGACGACGAGGTGACCGGCGCTCGTTCCCGCGATGCTCACCGCCCGCTCTCCTCACGCTCTGCCAGTCCTCCGAAGGCGAGCACCGCCGCTCCCACCATCCCGGCTTCGACCCCGAAGCGGGCGGGAAGGATCTTGACGATGTCGCGCGAAGGCGGGAGCGCGCGCTCGGCGACGGCGGCGCGCGCGGGCCCGAGCAGGAGCTCGCCGGCGGCGATGACGCCGCCCCCCACCACCACGACCTCGGGATTGAAGATGTTCACCAGGCTGGTGATAGCAACGCCGAGGCGCTGCCCGATCAGAGCCAGGGCCTCGGTGGCGGCGGGATCGCCGTCGTGCGCGAGCTCGGTCACCAGCGGACCCGTGGGCTGGCGCCCGGCGGCGAGGGCGCGGCCGAGCGCCGAGCGCGGCCGCTCGAGCGCCAGCCGCGCCGCCTCGCGAGCCAGCGCCGTACCCGAGGCGAGCGACTCGACGCAGCCGCGCCCCGGGCAGTTCCCCTGGCACGGGGGACCGTTCATGTCGATGACCATGTGCCCGAGCTCGCCGCCGGAGCCGATGGCGCCGCGATAGAGCTCGCCGCGGAGGATGAGGCCGCCGCCGATCCCCGTACCGATGGTGAGCACGACGGCCTCGCTCGTGCCCCGGGCCGCGCCGGCGCGGTGCTCGGCCAGGGCGGTGACGTTCCCGTCGTTGTCGACGAACACCGGCAGCCCGAGTCGCTCGGCCATGACGTCGCGGAAGGGAATGTCGGCGAGCGCGAGGTTGACGGCGATCACCGCCGTGCCCGTGCGCTGGTCGATCAGCGAGGGAATGCCGAACCCGACGGCCTCGATCTCGGTCCCCGCCGCGTCGCGCGCCTCCTGGACGGCAGCGACGGCCGTATCGAGGAGAGCGGACTGGTCGAGACCAAGCACCGATCGTTGTGCGCGGTGGTGAACCCCGAACCCCGCATCTACGACACCGGCCAGAAGCTTCGTCCCGCCCACGTCGACGCCGATGACGCGCCGAGAGGACATGTCGGCCACTATATGGACGACCGCCCGGCGATGCGTTCGGAAGGGGCTGGGCGCCGCCCGCCGAACGGGTATTGCTACAACCAACCCGAGCCATGGCAGACGACCCGAGAAAGCGAACCCCCTACGAAGATCCGCCCGAGTACCGGGTGTACCGCGCCGGCGATGACCGCCCGCGCAAGGGGAACCGGCCCTCGGCCGCGTCGGCTGCGGGAAGGGAGCGCGAGCGCCAGGACGCCCGCCCCGACGGCGCCCTCGGGCCCGACCCGCTCGGTCGCCCGGACCGGCCTGCCCCCGAACGTCCCTACCGCGTCTACAGCTCGCGGCCCAAGGGCCTGCGGGCGCGGCTGCGGGGCGAGGAGGACGTCGAGCTCCCGGCGCCCGAGCGCCCGCGCCGCGATCGCGATCAGCTACCGCGCGAGCGCCGGCGCTGGCGCCGCCTCACCTGGCGCCGCGGCTTGGCCTACCTGGCGATCGCCGTGGCGGCGTGGATCTTCCTTTCCTTCGTCCTCTTCGTTATCAGCGCCGAGCAGCAGTCGGGGTCGATCCCCGCCTCGGCGCAGGCGGCGCTGACCTCCGGGGGGAACATGCTCACTTCCGCGGACACCGTGCTCGTCATCGGCACCGACCAGCGCCCCTCCGGCTCCAAGGAGGCGGGCGCCAACACCAGCGATACCGGCAGCCGCTCGGACACGATGATGCTGTGGCGGATCGGCGGTGGCACGTCCCGGCGCCTGTCGATTCCCCGCGACACGGTGGCCTCGATCCCCGGCTTCGGGCAGAACAAGATCAACGCCGCCTACGCCTTCGGTGGGCCCGCTCTGGCGATCAAGACCGTCAAGCAGTTCACGGGCATCAACATCAACCACATCATCATCGTCAACCTCGCGAACTTCCCCAAGTTCATCGACGCCATCGGGGGCATCGACGTCAAGACCGGGCGCATCTGCTCGAAGATCAGCGGCGGCGTCAAGAACGGTGGCTTCTCCCTGTTCCTGAGGCCGGGCACGCACCACCTCAGCGGTACCCAGGCGCTGACCCTCGCCCGGACCCGCGACAACAGCTGCAACCCGGCGAGCACCGACCTCACCCGCGAGGGCTACCAGCAGCAGATCCTCAACGGGATCAAGTCGCAGCTCCTCACCCCGGGGACCTTCTTCCGCCTCCCCTGGGCTTCCTACGCTGCTCCGCAGGCGCTGCGCACGGACATGGGCCCCTTGACGCTCATGAGCCTGTTCGTGGCCAGCGAGCTCGGGGGGTCGGCGCCGGTTCAGATCCTCAAGCCCACCGGCGCTGAGACCCTGGCCAACGGCGGCTCTGCCCTCACCGTCACCCCCAGCGACGTCTCGAGCGCGGTCCGGAAGCTCGTCGGCGGCTGACTCGGCTGCGCAGGCGACCGCAGGCTCAGTCCGCGGCCGAGGCCTTGGACTCGGCCTTGGCCTTGGCCGGAGCCGGATCTGACTTCTTCGCGCCCGAGGAACCCGAGGAATCCGAGCTCGAGGAACCCGAGCTCGAGGAATCCGAGCTCGACTTCTCGGCCTTCTTCTTGGCCTCGGCAGTCTCCTTGAGCTCGCGCGCGCGACTCTTGGTGCCGTAATCGGTGTTGTAGAAGCCCGTGCCCTTGAAATGCACCGCGATGGGCGAGAAGACCCGCTGTACGGGGGCTCCGCACACCTCGCACTCGACGACGGGATCGTCGGCCATGCGCTGCATGACCTCGAAGTCGTGACCCTTCTTGCATCGGTATTCGTACGTCGGCATTGCTTCACGAAGTATAGCCCGCGTGGTCCCGGATCAACGGACGCCGCTTGGCACTCACGGGCCGAGAGTGCCAAGCACGCGGGGGCGGATAGCATCCGCCGCTCGATGCCCGAAGACGTCGTCACCATGGAGAAGATCGTTTCGCTGTCCAAGCGCCGCGGCTTCGTGCTCCCGAGCAGCGAGATCTACGGCGGTCTCGGGTCGGCCTACGACTACGGGCACTACGGCGTCCTCCTGAAGACGAACGTCAAGAACCAGTGGTGGCGGGCCATGCTCCAGGAGCGCGACGACGTCGTCGCCCTCGACTCGGCGATCATCCTCCACCCCAGGACCTGGGAGGCGAGCGGCCACCTGAAGGGGTTCACCGATCCCCTGATCGACTGCCGCACGTGCAAGCTCCGCTTCCGCGCCGACCAGCTCGAGTTCGCGAACTGCGGACGCAAGCCCTCCAAGCGCCCCGGCGAGACCCCCGATTGCGACCTGACCGAGGCCAGGGACTTCAACCTCATGTTCGAGACCACCGTGGGCCCCGTCAAGGGAGAGGGATCGACCGTCTACCTGCGCCCGGAGACGGCGCAGGGGATCTTCCTCAACTTCCGCAACTACCTCCAGTTTTCGCGCAAGAAGCCACCGTTCGGGATCGCCCAGGTGGGCAAGAGCTTCCGCAACGAGATCACCCCCGGGAACTTCATCTTCCGCACCCGCGAGTTCGAGCAGATGGAGATGGAGTACTTCGTCCCTCCCGCCGAAGCCGAGAAATGGTTCGAGCACTGGCTCGAGCAGCGCATGAACTGGTACCTGCGCCTCGGCCTGCGGGCCGACCACCTGCGCCTGCGTCCCCACGAGGCCGACGAGCTCTCCCACTACTCGAGCGCCACCAGCGACGTCGAGTACCTGTTCCCGATCGGGTGGCAGGAGCTCGAGGGAGTGGCTAACCGCGGCGACTTCGACCTGCGCCAGCACGCCCAGTACTCGGGGCAGAAGCTCGAGTACGTCGACACGGCCACCGGCGAGCGCTACCTCCCCCACGTCATCGAGCCGGCCGCGGGCGCCGACCGCGCCACCCTCGCCTTTCTCGTCGACGCCTACGACGAAGACGAGATCGAGGGCGAGCAGCGCACCGTGCTCCGCCTCCATCCTGTGCTCGCCCCCGTCAAGGTCGCCGTCCTCCCGCTCGTGCGCAAGGACGGCCAGCCCGGGCTCGCGCGCGAGATCTACCTCGATCTCCGCGAGCGCTTCCAGACCGAGTACGACGAGGGCGGCGCCATCGGCCGGCGCTACCGCCGCCAGGACGAGATCGGGACGCCGTGGGCGGTCACCGTCGATCACCAGTCGCTCGAGGACCGGACGGTCACCGTGCGCGACCGCGACAGCCTGACCCAGGAGCGGATCCCCATCACCGATCTCGGCGAGGAGATCGAGCGGCGGCTGCGGACGGCGTGGGTCTCGCCCAAGCCGGCGGCGGGTTAGCCACTAGCGCAGCCGCGCGCTCGCGTACACCGAGAAGCCCCCGGGCGCCGCGCTCGCCCCCACCCCCTGGACGTCGACGTGGGGATCGCTGAACACCGTGATGGTGAAGAGCCCACCCAGGAGGGGCACGTCGGGAGCGATCTGCACGGAGCCGTTCTGGGCGCTGAGAGTGGCGTAGGCGGTGAGCCCGAGCGCGCTCCCCCGGAGGACGAGCTTGCCGGCACCCGAGGCGACGGGCTGCACGTCGAGCCCCGAGGGCAGCGCGGCCTTGAGGTTCGCCGCGGTGAGCGTCGCCCGCCCGCTGAGGATGTCGCCGCGCTTGCGCACTGTCACGTTGCGCAGGGTGACGAGACCCGTGTTGAGCTCGTCGATGGTGGCGTTGACCGTGCCCGCCTGCGATGTCTGCCCGAGCGTGTGTCCGAGCCCCGAGGGGGTGCGGGCGCGGTAGCTCGCCAGGTGCACGTCGACCTCGCCCGCCTGATTCCAGAGGAGCTCGATGGCCGGGAACGCCTCCACGTGGACGGAGATGACCCGCCCCGACCGTGCCAGCCGATCACGCAGCCGCTGCGCCGCGATCCCGGGCAGGACAAGCTGCGCCACCACGAGGAGGACGACCACGAGGGCCGCCCCGAAGAGGGCAATGCGTCGCATCCTCCCGAGTATGGCCGGGCTAGGACACCCGCGGCCCACCAGCACCGGCGAGTTCCCCCAAGGAGCCCGGCTACCGGCCCCTGGAGGGGAACTCGCAAGCGCCGACTGCGGCTCCGGTAACTACGCCGCCGGAGCGGGCGCGGGCTCCGGAACCGGAGCCGGAGTCGGAGCCGAGTACTCGAACTCCTCCTCGGCACCGAACAGGGTGTCGAGGACCTTGGAGCGCAGCTTCTCGCTCGTGGCCACGGCCACGCCGGTGCCGACGCCGGCGAGGAGCACGATGCGGCCCGCGCCGAGGCCCTTGCGGCCGCGCTTCTTCTTCTCGTCCGTGAGCGCCGCCGTGGCGTCGCGGATCGCGTCGATGGCGGTGCGCAGGTCGTGATGGAGCTTCTTGTCGTCGAGGAGGACCTTGGCCGGCGCCTTGCCGTTAGACAGGCGGGTGTAGGCGCTCCGGGACGCATCGAGCGCGGTCTTGACGCTGTCGCGGAGCGCGGCGTCCTCGATCAGGCGCTGGATGTAGGGGTTGGCGGTGGCGATGCTCGCCACCTCGGCGGCGTTGAAAGGAACCGCCGCTGCGGTCGCCTTCGCCTTCTTCCTGGCCTTCTTGCGTAATGACATTTGCTCTCCCTCCATGCTGGGGCTCGTGGTCTGAGGATACGCGAGTAACTTCGCTGCCTGTCGTTCGAGGGATACCCCGCTCCCGCGCGTGCATCACCTTGCGGCGGCTCGCACCGGGCGTCGCGGGCGCCGTGACTCGAGCGCCTCGTCGAAGACCTCGCGGAAATCGCTGACGAACATGAAGTCGAGATTCTTGCGCAGGTGCTCGGGGATGTCCTCGATGTCGTGCTCGTTGAGCTCCGGGGCGATGATGCGCCGGATCCCCGCCCGCTGCGCGGCGAGCGCCTTCTCCTTGAGGCCGCCGATGGGGAGGACCTGGCCGGTGAGGGTGATCTCGCCCGTCATCGCCACGTCGGCGCGTGCCGGCCGTCCGCAGAGAAGCGAGGCCACCGCGGTGGCGATGGTGATGCCCGCGCTCGGGCCGTCCTTGGGGATCGCCCCGGCGGGGACGTGGATGTGGAGGTCGTGGGTGGCGAAGTAGTCCTCGGGGAGGTCGGGGAAGAGCTCCTCGGCCTGGCTGCGCAGATAGGAGAGCGCCGCCTGGGCGGACTCCTTCATCACGTCGCCGAGCTGGCCGGTGATCTGGAGCTTGCCGTTGCCGGGCATCGCCGTCGCCTCGATGAAGAGAACATCGCCGCCCACCGGAGTCCAAGCCAGCCCGGTGGCGACGCCGGGCCGCGAGGTGCGCCGGCGCGTCTCCGAATAGAACCTGCGCCGGCCCAGGAGCTCGCGGACGCGCGGCTCGGTGATGGTGACCTTGCGCTTGGCCTTGCCCTCGGCGAACTGGCGGGCGACCTTGCGACACACGGCCCCGATCTCGCGCTCGAGCTGGCGCACGCCGGCCTCGCGCGTGTAGTCGGAGATGATGGCGCGCAGGGCGGAATCGCTGAAGGCGATGCGCGCGGGCTTGAGGCCGTTGCGCTCGATCTGGCGCGGCACCAGGTAGCGCTTGGCGATCTCGAGCTTCTCGGCCTCGGTGTAGCCCGCAAGCTGGATCAACTCCATCCGGTCGCGCAGCGGCCCCGGAATCGTCTCCAGCGTGTTGGCCGTGGTCACGAACATCACGCCCGAGAGGTCGAAGGGGAGATCGAGGTAGTGGTCGCGGAAGGTTCGGTTCTGCTCGGGATCGAGGACCTCGAGCATGGCGCTCGAGGGGTCGCCGCGGAAGTCGGCCCCCATCTTGTCGATCTCGTCGATCATGAGCAGCGGGTTGTTGGCGTCCGCGTCGCGCATGGCGCGGATGATGGTGCCCGGCATGGCGCCGATGTAGGTGCGGCGGTGGCCGCGGATCTCGGCCTCGTCGCGGACGCCGCCGACGCTGATGCGCTCGAACTTGCGGCCGAGGGCCCTGGCGATCGAGCGGCCCAGTGAGGTCTTGCCGACGCCCGGGGGACCGACGAAGAGGAGGATCGAGCCGCGGGCGTCGGGCTTCAGAGAGCGGACGGCGAGGAACTCGAGGATGCGCTCCTTGACCTGCTCGATGTCGTAATGGTCCTCGTCGAGGACCTCGCGGGCGTGGGCGAGATCGAGCTTGTCCTCGGTCGATTTGTTCCACGGGAGCGTGGCGATCCATTCCAGGTAGCCGCGCACGACGCCGTACTCGGCCATCGCCGGCTGCAGGCGCTCGAGGCGCGCGAGCTCGCGATCGACCTGCTTGCGCACCTCTTCGGGGAGGTCGAGCGCGGCGAGCTGCTCGCGGAGCTCGGCAGCCTCGGCCTGGGCCTCATCGGTCTCGCCGAGCTCGTCGTGGATGGCCTTGAGCTGCTGGCGCAGGAAGTACTCGCGCTGGCCCTTCTCGAGCTCGGACTGGACCTGGGACTGGATCTTCGACCCGATCGCCACGAGCTCGAGCTCGCGCGCGAGGATCTCCGACAGGCGCCGCAGGCGCTTGGCGACGTCGAGCTCCTCGAGGAGCTCCTGCTTCTCCTCGGTCTTCAGGCGCAGGGCGCCGGCGATCAGGTAGGTGAGAACGCTCGGGTCGTCGACGTTGGCGACCATGACCTGGAGCTCCTCGGGGAGGTAGGGCACCTCCTCGACGATGCTCGAGAACGTCTGCTGGACGTTGCGCATGAGCGCGACGAGCTCGGGCGTCTCGTTGACGATGTCGCGCGCCTCGGAGATCCGCGCCACCGGATAGGGCTCGGTGCGCTCCCAACCCTCGAAGCGTACGCGCTGGCCGCCCTGGACGAGCACCCGCAGGGTCCCGTCGGGGACGCGAATCATCCGCGCCACCACGCCGAGCACGCCCACCGTGTAGAGGTCCTCGGGTCCCGGGGTCTCCACGTCGGGACTGGTCATGGCGACCATGACGATGGTGCGGTCGCCGCTGAGCACGTCGTTGATCAGGTCGATGCTCCGCTGCTGGCTGATGCCCAGGGGCACGAGCATGTCGGGGAAGGTGACCATGTCGCGCAGCGGCAGCACCGGGGCGGTGGCGGGAACCACGCGCTGGGAGCTCACATCGACGGGCTTGGGTCCGCCGTCGGGGGTTCCGATCTCGATCATCGGGGCTCCCGATTGGGGCGGATCTCGATCGGCACCGTGCGCGAGCGGGAGTCGCTGGCCACGAGCGGAAGCTCGACGCGGAGGATCCCGTCCTGATACTGGGCCTTAACGCCTTCGGCGACCGCCTCACCGGCGAGCTGCACTACACGGCGGAAGGGACCGTGCTCGATCTCGACCTGCTGGTAGACCTCGCCGTCGGCCGCCGCCGGCTTGCGGTGGCCGGCGAGGATGAGCTGCGAGCCCTCGAGGTCGAGCTCGAGGTCCTCGACGTCGATGCCGGCGAGCTCGGCGGTGACGATGGCGCGAGGAGGATCGGAGGCGTAGATGACGTCGACGGCGGGGGTGAACCCGGCTCGCTTGCGTCCGAGACCGGTGCGCTCGAAGACATCTCCGAAGAGCTCGTCCATCTCGCGGCGCATGCGCTCGAAGTTGGCGAAGAGATCGCGGTCGGGCATGTTCGCTTCAGGTTACTTAGGCCCAGCCTCAGGGCTATCTAGACCGTGTACGTCTCGCCCTCGGCGGCCATCTCGACGGGGCCGCCGTAGGCGCGCTCGGCCTCGGACCGGGCCCAGGCGGAATCGAGCTCGTCGGAGATGTGGGTGATCACGAGCCGGCCCGCCTCGGCGCGGCGCCCGTGCTCGCCCGCCTCGCTCGGGGTCAGATGCCCGCGCACCCCGGTCCGCTCGGGGCGCGGCAGGGTGGCCTCGATGAGGAGCATGTCGGTGCCCTGAGCGAACGCGACGAGCTCGTCATTGGGCCGGCAGTCGGCGCCGTAGGTGAACCGGCCCGAACCGCCGGCCTGGCTCGAGAGCTCGACCGCGAAGGTCTCGATGAAGTGGGGCACCTCGCAGAAGCGCACGGCGAAGGGCCCGACCTCCAGCTCGTCGGTCGGGCTGTACTCGTGCAGGTGAAAGGCACGATCGATGAGATCCTCGTTGCCCCATTGGGTGACGACCCCGTGGAAGGTCTCGGCCCCGCCGACCGGCACGAAGAGCTGCGGCCGGGCGGGGTGCTCGGTACCCGGCCACCCCGCCACGGGCACCGGCTGCTGGCGCGGGGCGTAGCTCAGCGCGTAGGCGAAGGGGACGAGATCGAGCCAATGGTCGGCGTGCAGGTGGGAGATGATCACTGCACCGACGTCGACGTAGTCCCGGAAGCGGCGCAGTTTGGAGAACACGCCGTTGCCGCAGTCGAGCAGCAGGGCGAACCCGTCCTCCTCGATGAGATAGCCGCTGCAGGCGCCTCCGGCGTCCTGCCAGGCTGGAGACTTCCCCAGCACGGTGATGCGCACTTCGCTCCTCTCGTCTCGTCGCGCCGAACTGTACCCGTGTGCCCCGGCCCTCCCCTCGTGGGCCATCGCAGGGCGCCGGCCCGGCGCGCCAGATCGTCCCGGACCTCGAGGACGGGCCCGTGCCGGGCCCGTCGGCGGTTCAGTGGTGATCGCTCCCGGAGTCGCCGCCCCGCGAGGGGTCGACGAACCAGCCGATGAGCACCGCGAGGAGGACGAAGACGATGAAACCGGCGATCAGGGGCGCGTACACGCGGTGAAACATATCGGGCCGAAGCTCATGCGTGAAGCGCAACCTGTTCCTGCGCCGTGGGGAAGGCGAAGGCGACCTGCAGGCTTCGCTCCTGGCGGAACACGAACCGCAGCTGGCTGGGGGGACGGAGCCCGTCGGGGTGGGCGGGCCGGAAGGTCGAACAGGGTCGTGAATCAGACACAGCACAGAGGCGGTGCTCGTGGAAGAAACAGTTTTCGCAGCTCGCCTTCAGTGCCCGTGTACGTCCTTCAGCCATGCCCTCGACCGTCCTCCTCCGTGTGTGAGATGAAACCTGACGACCCGAGGATCAAACTCGGTTCGCCCCCCTCTCGCAACCCCGTTTCCCGGAAAACGCACGAACTTCTATGATCGGCTGATTCCCTGCAAACAGCGGGAGTTTCTGTCGGCGAGGCGCAATCCGCCCGCATTTTCCGGAGCTTTCGCGAGATCGCAGTTGTCATATTTCATCGGTGAACATCCTCGTCACCGGCATCACCGGCTACATCGGGTCGCGGCTCACTCCGCGCCTGTTGCGCGACGGCCACCAGGTCCGCGGCTTCACCCGCCATCCCGGTCACGTCGAGCTCGGGATCCCGGTCGCGACGGGCGACGCCGTCACCGGCGAAGGACTTGAGCATGCCTTGCGCGACATCGAGGTCGCCTACTTCCTCATCCATTCGATGGAACCGTCCTCCGACGGCGCCTTCAACGTGCGCGACCGGGCCGCGGCGGAGAACTTCGCTCACGCCGCCGTGGCCGCCGGGGTGCGCCGGATCGTCTACCTGGGCGCCCTCGTCCCCGAGGGGGGCCCGGCCTCACTGCACCTTGCCAGCCGCCTCGAGGTCGAGAACACGCTGCTTGACGCGGTACCCGACTCGGTCGCCCTCAGGGCCTCGATCGTCATCGGTGCGCGCTCGCGCTCCTTTCGCTTCCTCGTTCACCTCGTTGAACGGCTGCCGGTGCTCGCGGTGCCCGCCTGGCGCACCCACGTGACGGCGCCCATCGACGAGCGCGACGTGATCGAACTGCTCGCCTGCGCCGCGACCAACACCAAGGTGGCGGGCGAGTCACTCGATGTGGGTGGTCCGGACATCGTTTCCTACGGTGAGCTCATCGACCGGATCCGCCACCACATGTTGGTATCGCGCCCCACGATCTCCTTCAAGCGCCTCACGGTGACTCCGATCGCCAGCCGGATCTCCGCGGTCATCGCCGGCGAGGATTACGCCCTCGTCGGCCCGCTCATGGAGAGCTTGGGCACTGACCTCCTGCCGCGGGATGATCGCGCCGTGAAGCTCCTCGGGGTGCGCTTGCACTCGCTTGACGCGGCCATCGAGCACGCGCTGCGCGAGTGGGAGAGCGCCGAGCGGCTGGTCGCGCGGTAGGGACTGACATAACACCCCTGGCGGCAAACCCGTAGTGTCCATCCGCACATGAGCGTCGTCCACACCCGGATACGGATCGCCGCGCCCATCGCCAAGGTGTGGGACGTCGTCATGGACCCCAAGCGGCTGTACGAATGGGTGAGCATCCACAAGTCGCTCGATGCCTATTCTCAGGGACCGCCCCGTAAGGGCTCCACCATGGAGCAGACCTTGCGCATTCGCGGCGTCACCTTTCACGTGAAGTGGACGCTCGTCGAGGTCAATCCCCCATTTCTCGCCGAATGGGACGGGAGGGGACCGGCTCATTCCCGCGCCCGCACCCGTTATGAGTTGACCCGCGATGGGGATGACCACACGGTGTTTGACTACACGAACGAGTTCACGACCCCGGGCGGCCGGCTGGGGGTTATGGCGAGTCGGGTATTCGTGGGAGGGGTGTCTGAGCGCGAGGCTCTTACCTCACTGCAGCGTCTTAAGCAGCTGGTCGAGCGAGAAACATGAATCCCAAGGTTGCAATCTGTATCGTTACTCCCTTACCTTTGTCGTAGAAACCCGAGAGAGGGAGAGACGAAATGGCCGGTTTTGTTGACACAACCGTGAAGGACATCGAGCTGCGACTACGCGAGCTCAAGGAAGAAATCGACAAGCTCGAGGCCGCACGGATGGCCCTTACCAGCGGTCACGCCCAGCGTTCTACCGCATCACCCGCACGCGCGAGGCGCAATTCGCGCACGGCCGCGAGGGCCACGCGCAGCAACAATACCCAACGTCGCCGCCCCGGACGCCCGCGTGGCCGGCGCGGCGGTAACACCCGCGCCAGCCAGGCGCTCGAGCTCGTGCGCTCGGAGCCTGGGATCACCATCCCCCGGCTCGCAGCGGCAATGAAGATTCAGCCGAACTACCTGTACCGGGTGATGCCCGCGCTCGAAAAGGACGGAAGCATCAAGCGCAACGGGCAGGGTTGGTTCCCCTCGGGCGGCGACTCCTGAGCCGGCTCGGGCTCAGATCAGCCCAAGCTCCTTGACCGCCGCGCGCTCATCAACGAGCTCGTTGGCGGTGGCGTCAATACGCGCTCGTGAGAACTCGTCGATCTCGAGACCCTCGACGACCTCGTAAGACCCATCCGCGGTGGTGACGGGGAAGCTGGAGATAATTCCCTCGGGCACCCCGTAGGCGCCCTGTGAGGGGATCGCCATCGACAGCCAGTCGCCGGCCGGGCTACCGAGCACCCAATCGTGCACGTGATCGATGGCGGCGTTCGCCGCCGAGGCGGCGCTCGACGCGCCCCGCGCCTCGATGATCGCCGCCCCGCGCTTCTGCACGATGGGGATGAAATCGTTCTCGATCCACGCTTGGTCGTTGACGAGCTCGGCGGCGTTCTCGCCCTTCACCTTGGCGTGGAAGATGTCGGGGTACTGGGTCGCCGAGTGATTGCCCCAGATCGTCATCTGGGTGATGTCCTTGACCGCGGCCCCGGTCTTGGCGGCGAGCTGAGCGATGGCGCGGTTGTGATCCAGACGCGTCATCGCCGTGAAACGCTCAGCGGGGACGTCGGGCGCATGGCTGCGGGCGATCAGGCAGTTGGTGTTGGCCGGGTTGCCGACCACGAGGATCTTGACGTCATCCGCGGCGTGATCGTTGAGTGCCTTGCCCTGCGGCTTGAAGATGCCACCGTTGGCCTCGAGCAGATCGGAGCGCTCCATCCCCTTGCTCCGGGGCCGCGCGCCGATGAGCAGGGCGATGTTCACACCGTCGAAGGCGGCGTCGGGATTGTCGTAGATGTCGATCCCGGCCAGGAGCGGAAAGGCACAGTCGTCGAGTTCCATCGCCGTACCCTCGGCCGCCTTAACCGCGGCGGGGATCTCCAGCAGGGCCAGCTGCACAGGAGTATCGGGGCCGAGCAGCTGGCCGCTGGCGATCCGGAACAGGATTGCGTAGCCGATCTGACCGGCGGCGCCGGTGACTGCTACGCGGACAGGGGATTGGCTCACTGGTTCATCTCCGGGTGGCTATCGGGGCGTAGGAATGTATAGCGAGGCGCGCGCCGCCACGCTCCTCACATACGGTAGACGCCGTGCACCTTGTCTCTGAGATAGGTCACGAACGGGGCGACGGCGATCGGCGCTCCGGTGACCCGCTCGAGGACCTCGCGGGCGCTCCACTTCGAGCCGTGCCGGTGCACGTGCTCGCGCAGCCACTCGCGGAGCTCTGAGAGCTCGCCCGCAGACGTCTGCGCGTCGAGGTCGGGAAGGTCGGTGCGCACGCGATCCCACAGTTGCCCCGCCACCAGGTTGCCGATCGCGTAAGTGGGGAAGTAGCCCATCAGGCCGGCCGCCCAATGAACGTCCTGGAGCACGCCGTGAGCGTCGTCGGGTACCTCGAGGCCGAAGTAGCGCTGGAAGCGTTCGTTCCACACCTCGGGTAGGTCCTCGACGGCGATCCGGCCCGCGATGAGCTCCTGCTCGAGCTCGAAGCGCAGGATGATGTGGAGCCCGTAGGTCGCCTCGTCGGCCTCGACGCGGATGAAGGTGGGGTGCACCTTGTTGACAGCGCGGAAGAAGCCCTCCGCCTCGAGACCGGCGAGCGGTCCTCCGAAGATCTCGGCGACGCGGGGCGCCAGGTAGTCGGCGAAGGGCCGGCCCCGGCCCACCATGTTCTCCCACATCCGGCTCTGCGATTCGTGGAGCCCGAGCGCTTCGCCGGAGCCCAGCGGCGTGCGCCGCAGGCTGGGATCGATCCCCGCCTCGTAGAGCCCGTGACCGCATTCGTGCATGGCGCCGAACAGGCCCATGGGGAGGAAGGACTGATCCCAGCGCGTGGTGATGCGCACGTCGCTCGAGCCCAGGCTCGTGGCAAACGGATGCACGGTGTCGTCGAGCCGCCAGCTCGAGGGGTCATAGCCCATCCGCGCGACCACGTCGGCGACGAGCCGGCGCTGACCCGCGAGGGGGAAGCTGCCGTGCAGGCACGCGTCGTCAACGGCGTCGGGGCGCTCGGCCACGGCGGCGATGAGGGGCACGAGCTCGTCTCTGAGCTCGGCGAAGAGGGCGGTGACCTCGGCGGAGCGCATGCCCGGCTCGAAGTCGTCGAGGAGCACGTCGTACGGGGTGTCATAGCCCTCGAAGCACTCGACGTAGCGATGCTTGAGCTCGAGGTGGTGGCGCAGATGAGGGAGGAAGGCGGCGAAGTCAGAGCGCGCCCGGGCGTCGACCCAGGCCTCCTGTCCCACCGAGGCGGCGCGCGCGAGCTCGGCCGCGAGCTCGGAAGGCACCCGGCGGGCCTTCTCCCAGCGACGCTTGACGACGGCGATGAGGCGCGCATCGTCGGAGTCCGGGGGCAGATCGCCGCATGCGTCCTCGGCGTCGTCGAGCAGGCGGCCGGTACGGGCGGAGACGAAGCTCTCGTGGAGAATGCGCTGGACCGTCCCCAGCTCGTCGGCGCGCAGCTCGGCGCCTCGCGGCGGCATCATCGTCTGCTGATCCCACTGCAGCAGCTGGACCGTGTTGCGCAGGTCCGTGAGCTCGGCCAGATGGGTCCGCAGCTCGTTCACGATCTCCGTCATCTATCGCTCCTGTTCGTGGCGCCCGCGCGGCCCGGCCGATCCGGGGCGGACCTATGCGACTATTGCAGCATGTTTCGCCGCTCTGGCTCGATCAAGCTGATCGACGCGTTCGGAATCCG
>DASZKU010000155.1:0-22377 GCA_035552815.1 Solirubrobacteraceae bacterium
CGACCGCTGAGCTCCCGGCGGCACGAACCCATCGCCCGCCAGCAAGACCGCCTGAGCGCGCACCACATCCCAGTGCGGGCCCGGAGTACGCCGCCGCTCGCCGCTCAAGCTCGCGCCGCTGCTCATCACCCGAGACCACCCGGTCCGGAGACGTCTGCGCCATCGACCTCAGGATCCGCCACCACCGTAATGACTCCTCAAACTCGCCGCGTAATTCGGAAGACGACCACTTAGGTCCGGACAATTCCCCTCGCCGCCCGTGTATGCGGTGTGGCAACGAGACTGATCCCATCCCGCCGGCCGGCCTGCGCAACCCGCGCGCCCCGGCTTCCCCTAAAGATCGGTGCGCCCGTGCCGATATCCAGGCACAGACAGGGGTCGCCGATCGGCGGCGGCACCCGTCGATTCTCGGCCTCGATGCGTGATCTACCGCTACCCGAACGGCGCCCGCACCGGTGTGCGGCCCTCGAACCTGCCCAGCCTCATCGCGGGTGGCAGTCGTGAACCGCCTGCTCACCTTCGGAGCGCGGCGCCCGCGGGCAGCGCTGACAGCGTGGTTCGTGGCCACGGCGATCCTCGGCGTCATCGGCCTGAACGTCGGCCAGCACCTCTCGGTGAGCAACCTCCTCGTCTCGGGGACGGAGTCGACGCGCGAGGCCCAGCTCTTCGAGCAGCAGTTCGGCAACAGCGTCTCCGCCCCGATCCTCCTCACCGGCCCGGCCGCCTCGCTCGACCGCGAGGGTCCCGCCCTCGTCAGCGGGCTCGAGAAGATCTCCGGCGCCCACGTCGTCTCCGCCTGGGACGGCGGCTCGCTCGGCCACAGCCTGCGCCCGACCGCCACCTCGGCCCTCGTCCTCGTCGCCGTGCTCCACGGCTCCCAGACCACCGGGCCGGCGATAGAGCGCTCGATCAACGGCGTCGTCGCCAAGCAGGTGGCGGCACCGGTCAAGGCGCGCGTGACCGGTCTCGACGCCATCGGCATGCAGCTCGAGAGCGCCTCCCTGACGGCGGTGCACCGGGCGGAGTTCATCGCCCTCCCCATCCTCCTGCTCGTCCTCCTGCTCGTCTTCGGCTCACCGGCAGCGGCGGCCATCCCCGCCCTGCTCGGGTTCGGCACCGTCCTCTCGGGCTTCGGGCTCATCTCGTTGCTCGCCTCCGTCCTGCCCCTGACCGAGCTCGCGACGATCGCGGCCTCGATGATGGGACTCGCGCTCGGGGTCGACTACTCGCTGCTCCTGGTCTCGCGTTTCCGAGACGAGGTGGGCGATGCGAGCGACCCGCGCGAGATCCGCCGCGCCGCGAGCGTGGCCGGCCTGCGCGCCGGGCGCACCGTCGCCTTCGCCGGCGGGGCGATCGCCGTGCTCATGCTCTGTGCCCTGGCCGTCGCCGCCGGCACGCTGCTCCTTTCCGCCGTCGTCGGGGTGATCGTCGTCGCCGCCGTCAGCGTTCTCTCCACCATCGTCGCCGCGCCGGCCGCTCTGACCCTCATCGGCGGCCGGGTAGCCGGCGACCGCGCCGGCGGCCGCGCCGGCCGCCGCGCCGGCCGCCGAGTCGGCGGGCGCGCGGGCGGGCACCGGGCGGGCGGGCGCGCGGGCGCGGGCAGGCGCGCGGCCGCGGGCAGGCGCGCGGGCGCGGGCGCGGGCGCCAAGCGCACCGCCACTGGCGGCTCCTCGTGGATCGCCCGCGCCGGCCGCTCCCCGGTCATCGTCGCCGCCGCCGTCGCGACTCTCCTCCTCGTCGGCTGGCAGGCGCTGTCGCTGGCCACGGGACCCCCCGACGCCCGCCAGCTCCCGGCCGGGAGCACCGCGCGCCATGACTACGAGGCGGTGAGCAAGACCGTCGGTCCCGGCTGGCTGACCCCGTACGAGCTGCTCGTCGTCGTCCACGGCGGCGCCATCACCACCCTCCCCCGCCTCGAGGCCCTCGCCACCGCGCAGCGGACGATCGCCAGCGACGCCGATGTCGCCGGCATCATCGGCCCCGGCCCGCTGGCGGCGATGGCCAAGCCCCTCCTGCATGCGCAGGCGACGGTGACCAAGACCAACGCCAGCCTCAAGCGCACCGCCCACGACGCCGGCGCCCTGTCGGCGAGCCTCGGCCAAGCGGTGACGGGAGCGGGCAACGTCAAGTCGGGCTTTGCCCAGGCTGCTGCCGCCGTGCAGACGATGGCCGGCGGCGGCGCCGGGAGCGCGAGCGCCGTTCTCAGGCTGCGGGCGGGCCTCGAGCAGGCCGCCGCCGGCAGCCGCCTCAGCCAGGCCGGCCTCGCCCAGGCCGCCCAGGTCGCCAACCGGGTCGTGAGCGGCGGCCAGCGCGCCGTGACCGGTGCTACCCATCTCGCCACCGAGCTCGGCGTGGGGAGCGCGAGCGCGGCGAGCGCCGGACCCCGCCTACGCTCCTTCGCCGGGAGCCTCCAGACCGACGCCACCACCTTGAGCGGCGTCGTCAGCTCGGTCAGCGCGCTCAGCACCGGACCGGCGAACGCGAGCGCCCAGCTCGCCACCGCGAGTCAGGAGCTGGCGGCCATGCAGGTCGGCCGCTCCGATCCCCACTACGCCGCCGTCCTCTCCGCCCTCCAGGCCGCCCAGGCAGCCCTCGCCAACGCCCCCTCGGCAGGCGCCGTGGCCGACAAGATCAAGCAGGTGAGCGTCAACGAGCAGCAGGCCGCCAACCAAGCCAGCAGCCTCGCCGGCTCCGTCGCCCAGCTCACCCAGTCCGCCACCCGCCTCGAGCTCGGCGCCAAGGAGCTGAAGACCGGGCTCGGCGCCCTCGAGCAGGGCCAAACCGCCCTGTCGGCGGGCATCAAGCGCCTTGCCGCCGGAGGCGGCGCCCTCACCGCCGGCCTCGTCGCGCTCTCGAACGGCACCGCGACGCTCGGCGCCCGCCTCGGGGCGCTGCAGAGCGGCGCCGGCAGCCTCGCCAGCGGGCTCTCCCACGAGCAGTCCCAGGCCGGGCTCCTGACCTCGGCCCTGAGCGCCGGCCAGCGCAGCGCCGAGGCCGCGGCGAAGTCCACGCCCCAGAACACCAAGGTGCTCGGGACCCTGTCGCGCAGCCCCCGCTTCTTCAATTCCGGCTATCTCGTCCTCGCCGGGCTCGAGGGCACGGCGGCGGCCCAGCACGCGGGCGTCGACTTCACCGTCAACGTCGCGAGCAGCGGCCAGGCCGCGCGCATGATCATCGTCCCGCGCTCGCCGATCGGCTCGGCCGCGACCACCGCCCTGCGCCACCGGCTCGAGATCGTCGCCCGCGGCCTCGCCAAGGCCACCGGAGCCCAGGTCCTCCTCGGCGGTCCCGCCGCCCAGCTACGCGACTACTCGACGGCCGCCGCCGGCCGCATGCCGCTGCTCATCGCCGTGCTCATGCTCGCGACCTTCCTGATGCTCGTGCTCGTCTTCCGCTCGCTCTTCGCGGCGCTCATCGGCGTCCTCCTCAACCTCCTCAGCGTGGGCGCCGCCTTCGGGGCCCTCTCGCTCCTCTCCAACGGGACGCACTCGTTGATCGGCGGCCCCGGCTACGTCGACGCGCTGTCGGTGAGCGCTATGTTCGCCGCCACCTTCGCGCTCTCGATCGACTACCAGGTCTTCCTCCTCATGCGCATCCGCGAGGGGTGGCTGCGGACGGGGAGCGTGGCTGAAGGGGTTGATTACGGGATTGCCCGGACCGCGCGGATCGTCGCCGGTGCCGCCGCCGTCATGGTCGGCGTCTTCCTCGCCTTCGCGACGTCC
The DNA here is from genome assembly GCA_035552815.1 of Solirubrobacteraceae bacterium. Taxonomy (GTDB): domain Bacteria; phylum Actinomycetota; class Thermoleophilia; order Solirubrobacterales; family Solirubrobacteraceae; genus Palsa-465. The sequence continues at coordinate 3,723 of DASZKU010000155.1, forward strand.
GACGTGGCCACCGTCCGCCAGCTTGGCGTCGGACTCGCCATCGCCATCTCGCTCGACGCCACCGTGGTCCGGCTCATCCTCCTGCCCTTCGCCCTGCGCGTGGGGGGACGGTTTACCTGGTGGCTGCCGAGCTGGCTCGACCGCTGCCTGCCCGTCCTCGACATCGGCGTCGACCGCCGGCGCAACGAACGCGACGAGCTCCCCGAGGCCGCCGAGCGCCCCAGGCCCACCGAGCGCCCCAAGCCCGCCGTCAAGCCCGTTCCCGCCGTCAAGCCCGTTCCCGCCGTCAAGCCCGTGCCCGCCGGGCGCCCCCAGCCGGCCGCCGACCCGCACGCGAAGAAGAATCCCCCGCGCAAGCGCACCCGCCCCGTCGCCGGCACCCCGGCGATCCAGGGTCATCGCGTCGCCGCCGTCCGCGACCTCGCCCCCAGCCCGGGCGCCGTCACCGTGGTCGCGAGCACGGCGGTCGTCCCACTGCATCGCGCCGCCGGCGGGTCGAGCGGCCCGCGGCCCCTCTAGACCGGCGCGACGGCCCGCGCGGAGCGGAGGATCGCCTCGAGCGAGCGCTCGACGTCCTCGCTCGTCGTCGCCCAGCTCGAGACCGAGATGCGCATCGCGCCGATGCCGCGCCAGGTGGTTCCGCTGAGCCAGCAGGTGCCGTCGTTCTGGACGGCCTCGATGACGGCGCGCGTGGTGGCGTCGTTCTCGCCGAAGCGCACGAGGACCTGGTTGAGCACGACCTCGTTGAGGACCTGGACCCCCGGCGTCGCGCCGAGGACCTCGGCGAAGCGCCGTGCGTGGGCGCAACACCCCTCGACCAGCTCGGCGATCCCCGAGCGGCCCAGCGAGCGGATCGCGGCGTAGACGGGGAAGCCACGGGCCCGACGGGAGAAGTCGGGATTCCAGTCGAGCTCGTCGCGTGGGCCGCCGGGATCCGACTGGACGAGATATCCGGCACGGACGCTCATGGCGGCTTGGTGGGATTCAGGGTGCGCGCACAGGGCGATCCCGCTGTCGTAGGGGACGTTGAGCCATTTATGCGCGTCGGTCGCCCACGAGTCGGCGCGCTCGGCGCCGGCGACGAGGTGGCGCAGGGCGGGGCTCGCGGCCGCCCAGAGACCGAAGGCGCCGTCGATGTGGAGCCACGCGCTCACCTCGTGGGCGATGTCGGCGATCTCCTCGAGCGGGTCGACGGCGCCGGAATTGACGTTCCCGGCCTGGGCGCACACGATCGTCGGCCCCTTGAGCTCCGCGAGCGTCCGGCGGAGCTCGGCGGGGAGCATCCGCCCCTGCTCGTCCGCCGCCACCGGCACGATGCACGCCGCGCCGAAACCGAGCAGGCGCAGCGCGCGGTCGACGGTGGTGTGCCGCTCGGCGCCGGCGACGACGTGCAGGGCCGGCGCGCTGGTCAGCCCGCGCTCGTTGACATCCCAGCCGACGCCTGCGTAGAGGTGGTGGCGGGCGGCGGCGAGCCCGGTGACGTGGGCCATCTGGCATCCGGTCACGAAGCCGAACGAGGTCCCCTCGGGCAGGCCCAGGAGCTCGGTCGTCCAAGCGCCCGCCACCTCCTCGACGACCGACGCCGAAGGGCCGCACACGTACAGGCCCGAGTTCTGATCCCACGTCGAGACGAGCCAATCGGCCGCCAGCGCCGCCGGCAGCGCCCCGCCGATCACGAAGCCGAAGTAGCGCCCGCCCGGGCTCGCGACGAGACCGGGCTCAGCCGCCCGGGCGAGCTCGCCGATCACCTCCCCCGGATCGGCGGGCGTCTCGGGCAGCGGACCGCCGAGACCCGCGCGGAGCTCGTCGACGCCGGCCGACCAGCCCACCGGTCGCTCGGGGATGCCCTCGAGGTAGTCGGCGGCGATCGTGGCCGTGTCCTCGAGCAGGCGACGAGTCGTCATCGCCCCAGGCTAGACCCTCGCGGGCGACGGACGGCTCCTGGCGGCCTACATGAACATGAGATGCTCGATGATCCGATGAGAGCGATGGAGGTCGAGGTCTTCGTCGACCTCATCTGCCCGCACTCCTACATCGCCGTGCGCCGGCTCGCGGTCGCCCTCGCCCAGTTCGAGCACGCTGGCGAGGTGGAGGTGATCTGGCGCGGCTTCCAGCTCGACCCGACCCGCGCGCGCTCGTTCGAGGACATCCTCGTGCACAGCGTGATCCGCAATCACCGCATGAGCCGCTCCGAGGCCGTCGATGTCGCCGCGCACGTCCAGGCCACCCTGAAGGACTCCGCCGCCCGCGAGGGCCTGATCTATCACCCAGCGACCGCCCGCCCCGTCAACACCTTCGACGCGCACCGGATGCTCCACCTGGCCGCCGAATACGGCGTGGGCGACGCGGCGGTGAGACGCATCCAGGAGGCCTACTTCGCCGAGGGCATGGCGATCTCCGATCCCGACACGCTCGCCGCGCTCGTGACCGAAGTCGGGGTGGACGCCGACGAGGCCCTTGCGGTCGCGTACGGGGACGCCTACGGCGACGACGTCCTCGAGGACCGCGAGCGCGCCGCCAGGCTCGGAGTCGGCGGCGTCCCCTTCTTCCTCTTCGACGAGCGCTATGCGGTATCGGGCGCCCAGTCGGCGCGGTGGCTGCTCGCGGCCATGCGGCACTGCTGGGCCTCCCGGCCCGTGCCCCATGCTTGACCCCGTTCCGTCGTGGCACTGGCCAAGCGAGCGCGACTAGAGATCAGCGAGGACGCGGGCGACGTCCAGGTGCCCGGTGCCCCGCAAGGGCTCCCAAGGCGTGGTCGGCGGAGGGTCCGGGCGCACACGTATGTCGGCGTACTCGACCCTTTCCAGCACGCCGCCGAGAGCGTAGGCGCGGTAGGCGAGGCGCGGGAGGACCGAGCTCATGGCCCCGAGCGCGCGGGTGACCTGGTCGACGCTGCGCGCCGGAACGCGTGCGAGATCCCGTTCGAGCGCGTGCAGGAAGTCCTCGCAGTACCGATCCGCCGTCCCCGGGAAGCCGAGCCCGTCGAGCACGGCGGGATCGTAGGCTCCCACGAGGTCGGCGAGGGTGAGCCAGTCGGCGAAGCGCTCGAGGCTGGCGCGGTCTGAGAGGTCAGGCGCTGCCGCGGGTAGGAGCTCGGCCCAGGTGACCCCCAGGTCGGGGACCGGCGGCGGTGGCGAGAGCCGCTCGCCGGCCGCGAGCCACGCCTCGAGCAGGGGCAGGGCGATCGGGGCGCGCGAGGCTTTCCACACCCCCGCGAGACGAGCGAGGACGGCCCGGCTCAGTGCCTCCGCCTCGGCGCGATCGGGAGTGTCCCGGCGGCCACGGGGTGATCGCAGCGCTTCGAGCACGCCGATCTCCTCGGCTTGCTCGAACTCGGGCGCGAGGTCGTAGAGGCGATCGGTGAGCGCATCCCAGTCCGCGTCGCACTTGAGCAGCGGCCGCTCGCGCCGTCCCCCCGGGCCGCCCGCCGAGGAGAGCGCGAGCAGGGCGCCGTGGACGGCGCAATGGCGCAGGAAATGAGTTCGCGCGTCGTCGTCGGAGCTCAGGTGGTCGATGACCAGGTCCCGCCAGCTGGGATGGACCCAGCTGACGGTCATACGAGCACCCGGAGGAAGTGATCGGTGAGACGGTCGACGAGCTCGGCGGGCGGTCGCCCCAGAGCACCGTCGTGATGGCGGCGCAGGGCGCCGAGGAGGTCTCGCTCGCTGACGGGGCCGGGAGGGGTGTCGAGCATGGCGATGAGCAGATCACGGTGCTCGGCGCCGAGGGCCGCGAACGACGTGGTCATCGCCTCGGTCGCCGTCGCGAGCTCGCTGCCGACGATTGCCGCCAGGCTGAGCGCGCCCGCGGGGAGGACCGTCACCCCCGCCACGAAGCGCCGGATCCGCTCGGGGGTGAAGTGGGGGTGGGCGACGACCTCCGGTCCGTGTCGGCGAATCGCGGCCCGGGTCGCGGCGGGGAGATCGGCGGCCTTGGCGTGCCGGAAGAGGATCATCGTCTTCTCGCCGGGATCGAGCTCGCTCGCGTCCACGAGCACCTCCCCCGGCGAGGGGAAGCGCTCGGCCCCGCGCTCGCGGTGAAGGCGGCCCAGACCCGCCCGCAGCGGCGCCGGTCGCGAGGTCCAGATCAGCCAGTGGCGATCATCGAGGGAACGGAGGATGCGCTCCATCTCGCGCGCCCACCGCTCCGCCGCGTCGGGGCGGTACTCGGTCGAACCGAAGGCGTCGTCGGCGATGAACACCTGGGCTCGGTCGCGGTCGAAGGCCCGCCAGACATCCTCTGGGCGTACGCACTCGTGCGCCTCCCACCCGGCGGTCATCTGGGCCAGGCCGATCATCCGCGCGATCGCCGTCTTGCCCATCTCCGGCGGGCCGGTGAGCACGGCGAACCGGTGGGCCTCGAGCACCTCGAGCGCCCGCCGGTAGGAGCGCGTGGGGACGAACACCGACGCCAGTTCTCGAGCCGCTCCGCGGTCCAGGGACGACCGCTCCGCCACCGCGGGCTCGATCAGCGCATCGAGGTCGCGCAGGCCGAGCACGGACGGCATCGCACGCCGCAGCTCGGGGCGGGCGTCGACGCGCGCCCCGAGCTCCCGCGGGCCCAGCACGCGCACGCGCACTTTCGCCGGGGGAAGGACCTCGGTCACGTTCCTGGTGAAGCGAGCGGGCACGGCGACGTTGGTGAGGAGCACGAAGGAGGCGGCAAGCGAGAAGTCCTCGGGCCGGCTCAGGACGAGCGTGAACACGGCGTCGAGAAGATCCTCCCGGCGTCCGCTTCGGATCCACGCGCACTGAACGAGCACGGGCGCTCGCACAGCGGAGGCCAGCAGTGGCGCCCCCACCGGCGCTCCGCTGAGCACCGAGCGCGAGCGATCCGCCTCACCCGACCACGCATCGATCGGGATTCCCGCCTCGAGCGCGAGGACCTCGGCCCATAGTTGCTCGAAGTGAAAGAAGCCCAAGCGATCAAAGTCATATGTCACCCCGCAAGTGGTACCAGCCGGGCAAAGGTCACTCAAGCGGCGTCCATCACCGGTACGCGCCCCGCAGCAGCTAAGCCGGCGGGCATGAAGTCCGGCCCCTGACTGCTAGGGTCCACGTCAGTGGAGCGCCGGATCGGGGACCGCCTGGCCGCCTCGACCGCGGCCTTCGCTGCGGCGAGCCCGTTTCTCGCACCCGCGAGCGTGCGGTCGGCGAAGCCCTCGCCCGCCCCTCCGCCGCCTCTCCAGGAGCTCGCGCACCTCACCGCTGACGAGATCGAGGCCATCGGCCGCGAGTTCGACGCCCTCAGGGCCGAAGTCGCCGCCCAGCTCGGCGGCCTCGACGCCGGCTACATCCGCACGGTGATCAAGGTCCAGCGTTTGCTCGAGCTCACGGGACGAGGATCGCTGCTCCTGTCCCGGCGCCGCACCCCCTTCGTCATCGGCACCGCCCTGCTCACGCTGGCCAAGGTCCTCGAGAACATGGAGATCGGCCACAACGTCATGCACGGCCAGTACGACTGGATGAACGACCCGGCCATCAGCTCGCGCACCTGGGAGTGGGACGCCGTCTCCACCGCCGCCTCGTGGAAGCGCTCACATAATTTCCAGCATCACACCTTCACCAACGTCATCGGCAAGGACCGCGACCTCGGCTACTCGGCGATGCGCGTCGACGCCGACCAGTCCTGGCACCCCGTCCACCTCGCCCAGCCGATCTACAACATCGCCATCGCCCTGATCTTCGAGTGGGCCATCGCCGTCTACGACATGGAGCTCGACGCCGTCCGCAAGGGCGAGAAGTCATCCGAGCAGGCCCGCGCCGAGATCGCCGCCTTCGCGCGCAAGGCCGGGCGGCAGATCGCCAAGGACTTCCTCGTCTGGCCCGCCCTATCCGGACGGTCGGCCCGGCACACCGCGCTCGCCAACCTGATCGCCAACGTCGCCCGCAACGTCTGGGTCCACACCATCGTCTTCATGGGTCACATCCCCGAGGGCGCGGTGACCTTCAGCGAGGCCCAGGCCGCCGAGGAGACGCGGGGCCAGTGGTACGTGCGCCAGCTCATCGGCTCCTGCAACCTCGACGGGACCCGCCTCTTCCACATCCTCAGCGGCAGCCTCTCGTTCCAGATCGAGCACCACCTCTTCCCCGACATCCCCAGCTACCGCTACCCCGAGCTCGCCCCGCGCGTCCGCGCCGTCTGCCGCCGCTACGAGCTCCCCTATAACAGCGGCCGGCTCGGCCGCCAGTACCGGTCGGTGGCGCGCAAGCTCCTCCGCTACTCCTTGCCCTAGCGGTACGCGCTGAAACGCGTGTGCGACGCTTGCCCGGTGCCTTCACCCAAGCGACCGGATCGGCGGCCGTTCGGACCGGGACCCTATGTGCTCGGCGCACGGCTCGACCCGAAGATCGACGCGCCCGCCGACGAGTATCCGTTCCTCCCGGCGGTGCACGGCCTGCCGGGCTTTCGCCCCCACCCGGAAGTCACCTTCCTCGTCGGCGAGAACGGCTCGGGGAAGTCCACCCTGGTCGAGGCGATCGCCGTCGCCTCGGGCTTCAGCCACGAGGGGGGGCCGCTGGGCCACGAGCTCGGGCGCGCGCCGCAAGACTCGGTCAGCGGACTCGGGGACGTGCTCCTCATCGACGGTGGCCCCAATAAGCCGAAGGCCGGCTTCTTCCTGCGTGCCGAGAGCTTCTTCAACGTCGCCTCGATCATCGACGGGCGCGACCTCGTCGAGATCTACGGCGGCCGCCCCATGCACGCCCAATCGCACGGCGAATCGTTCCTCGCCCTGGCCTCGAACAGGTTCGGGCCCAACGGCCTCTTCATCTTCGACGAGCCCGAGGCCGCCCTGTCGGTGACCAGCCAGCTCGCCTTCATCGCCCTCATGCACCGCAGCGCCGCGATGGGCTCGCAGTTCATCGTCGCCACCCACTCCCCGATCCTCCTCGGGTATCCCGGCGCCGTCGTCTACGAGGCCAGCGAGGACGGCTTGGAGCGCATCGAGGCCGGCGACGCCGACGCCGTCAGGCTCACCCGCGATTTCATGCTCGCCCCCGACCGCTTCCTGCACTACCTGTTCGACGACTCCGACGCGGCCGAATGACCCTGAACAAGCCGCCCTCCGAGCCCCTACGGGCAATCCCGCGACTGGAGACCGAGCGCATCGTCATGCGGGACTGGCAGGGCAGCGACCTCGACGCCTTCGCGGCGATGGGCGCCGACCGCGAAGTGATGCGGTTCGTCGGCGGCGTCGTCGACCGCGAGCAGGCGTGGCGCATGATGTCCGTGTTCGCAGGCCACTGGCCGCTGCGTGGATTCGGGACCTGGGTCGTCGAGCGACGCGCCGACGGAGCCGTCCTCGGCCGCGCCGGCCTATGGCAGCCAGAGGGCTGGCCGGGCTTGGAGGTCGGCTGGCTCTTCGCGCGACCGGCGTGGGGTCACGGCTACGCCTCCGAGGCCGCCCGCGCCGCCGTGGCCTGGGCGTGGGCAAACGTCGAGGCCGAGGAGCTGATCTCGCTCATCGCGCCCGACAACGCCCGATCGATCGCTGTCGCCGAGCGCCTGGGAATGGCGCCGCTGCGCGCCCACGATCACTACGGCGTCGAGGTCACCGTGTACGGCCTGGACCGTCCCAATCCCGGGTGACGGCCCGCGCTTGTCAGATGACGTAGTCGACGCCGGTCGCGACTGGAAGAGTGGCCGCATCGTCGACTCAAGGAGCCCGCAGAAATGACCTTCCGCCACCGCATCGCCCACATCCTCAAGGCCAGGTTCGCGGTGCTCACCGTCGCCGTCGCCTGCATCGCCGGCGTCTGCGCTCCTGCTGCTTCCGCGACGACTACTCCGGCGACCTCGCCGTCGTGCTCGGCGATCGCGACCGGCTACTGGTCGGGTTACTGGACCTGGAACGGTCACTCGTGGACGTGGACGTGGATCTGGGTGTCGACGACGAGCTGCTACGTCGCTTCGTGACGGCTACGGGACGCCCGAGCCGCCGCCGGGCTCGTGGATGCGCAGCAGATCTTCGAGATCTGAGCGCATCTCCCGCTCGACCACGCCCATCGTCGGCCATTCCGCGAGCCGGCCGCAGCGCGGACAGGCGCCGGCGTCGTCGTCGAAGCTGAAGAACTCTCCGCAGGAGCACAGCACCCGCACCGCCGGAGAATGCGCGGGAACCGGCGCCGCCCGCTCCGGCGCCGACGGCTCCGGCGCCACCCGCTCCGGCGCCGCCGGCTCCGGCACGGCTCGGGGGGCCGCCGGGGCTTGGTCGAGGGTCGCGTCGTACGCCAGCGCGAAGCCTCGCCCGTCCGCGCGCTCAAAGCGCCACCGGCCGTTGAAGTGCCAGGGCGCCCGGATGCGCGGACGGATGGGCACCGGGGCTCCGGTCGCGATCCGCTCGTAGCTCAGGGCGATTCCCCGTCCGACCGTCCGGTCGTAGCGCCAGCGGCCGGTGAGGCGCACGGCGGCGGGAACTCGGAAAGCTTGCCCGTGCGGATTCGGCACGAACATCAGTCTCGCACACGGCTCACCTGGGTCCGCTGGGTCGCCTCGTCTCGCTCTGCGGTACCGAGCGCGACCTCGAGCCCCAGCGAGTGGCGACCGCCGCTATCTGCGACGTTTCCCCCGGGAGGGCCACGACAAGCCGCTGAGCAGGGATTCCCAATCGCCCGCGTCGCCCGCGGATCCGGCCACCGCGAGCAGGGGAGCGACGAGGACCGCGATGACGCCGAGCACGAAGACGCCCAAACCCGCGGCGAGCGGGACGGCGAGGAAGAGCGTCAACCTGCGCCTGACGAAGGGGCGCGCCATGACAACGCCGCCCGCCACGAAGAGCACGACACCGAGCACGATCAGCGCCACATCGGCGCGGCTGCGGAGCATCTCGTGCCATACGAGACGGACGGTGTAGTGCGTTAGGTTTCCTACCAGTCCCGCCCGGTCCGCCCGCCGCAGAGCCACGGTTACCGGAATCCCAAGTCCGATCGCCTGCAGCGCCACTCCCCAGCTGATCCATAGCCTGCGGTGAGTCACCGGCGCCAGCTCGCGGCCCGTGCCTGTCCGCGATCCCTCGAGCATCGGGCCCAAGATTACTCTCGCGACTTCTGGGTGCGGCGGGTACCAACACCACGCACTATATTCCGGCGCGATGCTCGAGCTTGCGCGCGGTCTCTCCGATGGTGCTCTAAGCGCGATTGCCGCGCTCGAGCAGTGCACAGTAGCCGCCGACGGTGGCCGCCTGAAGCTCGAATGGAGCACGCTCAGACGACGCTCGGGCCGGGACATCGACGACTTCCTGTGGTGGGACGCTGAGCGCCTAACCGGCTTCCTCGGTCTCTACGCCTACGGAGGGCCCACCCTCGAGATCGCGGGCATGGTCGATCCTCGCGTCCGCCGTCGCGGCATCGCGACGGCCCTGCTCGACGCCGCCGTGCCGATCTGCCGTGGGCGGGGCTACCAGTCAGCGCTGCTCGTGACGCCCCGCGGGTCCGTCGGCGGGCGGGAACTCGCCTTGAGCCGCGGGGCCGTGCTCGAGCACTCAGAGCACGCGCTCGTCCTTGCCGGACCGCCCGCCGACGGCCCGACCGACCCGAGGATCGCGCTGAGGACGGCGACGCCGGCCGACGTGCCCGACCTCTCCCGATTGCTCACGACCGCCTTCGGCCCCGTCCCGTCCGATCTCCTCGATCGCCTGGAGACCGACTCCGAGCGCACCCTGGCGATCGAACTCGAGGGTGCCATCGTCGGCACCATGCGAGTGACGCGCCGGCAGGACACCGGCGGCGTCTACGGGTTCGCCGTCGACCCGGCCCAGCGGCGCCGCGGGATCGGAGGCGACGCGCTGCGCCAGGCGTGCCGCCGGCTGCGCGATGAAGGCGTCGAGCGCATCGGCCTCGAGGTCGCGGTCGAGAACGATCACGCCCTGGGCCTCTATAACTCCCTCGGCTTCACTCGGGTGACGACCGAGGACTATTACGAGCTGGCGATGAGCTGAGCGGCGCAACCAACCGTTACCCACGTCGCGTGCAACCACAGGCCCGTTCCGGGAGTCTTAATGGGTGTGAGCGGCGACAGGAAGGGCTCTCGGACCGAACCGCTCGATACCGGCTTTGAGCGGTTCGTCGCGTCGGCTTCGCCGGCCCTGCTCCGCAGTGCCTACCTGCTGACCGGCGACCGCGGCCATGCCGAGGATCTCGTGCAGAGTGCGCTCCTGCGGACGCTGCGGCGGTGGCGCTCGATCACCGGCTCGCCGACCTCCTACGCCTTCTCGGTGCTCGTCAACCTCTCGCACGATCGCGGCCGCGCGCAGCGCCGGCGCCCGGTGACCGCGCCGGCGCGCGAGCTGCCCGACCGGGCCGCCCCCGACCAGCTGGGGCGCCTGCTCGAGCGCGCCGCGATCACCCAGGCCGCGCGCCGGCTTCCGCGATCCCAGCGCGAGGTCCTGGCGTGCCGGTTCTTGCTGGACCTGACGGTTGCCGAGACGGCGGCGACGCTCGGGCTTGCGGAGGGCACGGTGAAGTCCTACACCTCGCGAGCCCTTGACCGCATGCGCGAACTACTCGCGGACGACGCGCGCGCAAGCGACGGCGAACCATCGGAGGTGAGACATGCTGACTGACGAAGAGCTCATCGACGGGCTGCACAGTGAGCTCGCACCGCTGCGGCCACCAGCCGACCTGGTCGAGCGCCTTCGGGCGCAGGCCGGGGCTGACGAGGGGCGCCGCCGCTCAATCCTTGGAACCTCGCGCGACGGTCGCCCCCGTCGAGTTCGGTACTCCCTCGGCGTCCTGGCGGTAGCCGCAGCCACGGTCTTGTCGCTCGCCATCGCCGTGGGAGCGCTCGTCCTCATCGGCCATCGCGGCCCGAGTCCGCAGGCAGCCAGGCACGCGAATCGACCGGGCGGGCCCGAGCGGGCCCCGACCCTCGCTCAGCTCGAGGCCAACTTCGCGGTGCTGCGGCGCCCGCAGACCGCCGCCGACCGCGCGGCACGATTGATCTGTTCCCGTCCATGCTCCGAGCATGCGATCCCCAGCCTCACCCGCCTGGCGCGCACCCTGCCCGACGGCAGCAGGGTGTTTCTCAGCGTCTGGCGGCTACGGACGTCCGAGCTCCACCAGCCGCCGGGGAGCTACGTACTACGCGAGATCGTCGTCCCCAGGCACCGGGCGGCGATCATCGCCGCCGCCAGCATTCCCGACGTCCCCTTTGTCGTCGGCGGGAACTTCTACGGGCTGCCCTCCGCGAACGTGTCCTCGAATGCTCCGTTGTGGACCGCGGTCGTCCCCGATCACGTCACCAGCGTCCGCTGGACGTTCTCCTGCCGCCGCGGTGGAGTACCCCAGCCGTGTCGAGGGCGAGCGGCCAGTTCGCTCATGGCCGCCGAGGTCACCGTTAGCGACAACGTCGCCGCGGCTCGGATACCGGGCACGGGCCGAGGCCATGCGGGCGCGACGTTCACCGAGTGGCTCGACACCTACGGCCGCGAAATCGCGAGCTTCAGCGGCGCCGGCGGTGGGACGACCTTCCCCATGCTCGAGAAGAGCCTGACCGCGCGGTCGCGGCTACGAGTCACCTTGACCGCCGCGGGCCTGGGAGGCATCAGGTTCGGCGCTTCGCCGGCCAGGCTCCAGCAGTTCCTCGATCCCCAGCTCGGGCCAGCCAACGGCGGCTATCAGACCGTCCGTTCCTGCCGCGTCGACCGTGTGCTCAGCTGGCCGATCCTCGTCGATCCCGCCACCGGCCTCGCGCGCACCGAGGAGCTCGAGCTCTTCTTCGGCCACGGCCACTTCGTCGGCTACCAGTACGGCGGCAGCGTTCTCGCGAAGCGGGGCGGGGGTCGACACCTGCGCTTCCACGCCGTCACCGCCGGCGGGCTCGCGCTCGGTGACTCGATACGTGTTGCCCGGGGCATCTACGGACGCGCGTTCCAGACCAGCGAAGCTCAGGGCGGCTCGTGGCAGGTGCACACGGCGCAGGGAACGCTCAGGGGTTACGCCTACGACCCGAGCACATACGGCCACGTCAGCTCCCGCAGTCTCGTCGCCTCGATCGATGCCGGCGACGTTGGCTGCCCGAGCGTGACTCCCTGACCTTCGCCCACCCTCGACTTGACCGTCACCCTCCGCGCACGCGCTCGAGCGCGTCGCGGACGCAGCCGGGGACCTCGAACCACGGGAAGTGCCCGGCGGCAGGAACCACCGTCAACCGCCCGTAGGGTGAGAGCTCAGCTGTGGCCCGGGCCGCTTGACCCCACGGCATTGGGCTCCCCGCGCCGGCGATCACCACATAGGGCACTTCACTCTCGGTCAACGCGGCGGCAACCGCGTCGGTGCCCTGTGTCACTTCGGAGATGACGCCCGAGTATGCCTCGACCGACATGCGGACGGGAGGCATCGGGGAGGCGTTCTCCGGATCGGCGAAATAGGCCGGCCAGAAGATCCGAAGTGACTCGAGGGCTTCCTCGGGAGTCCCTTCGCCCGCCATCGCTCGTTCATCGAGCTCGACACCCCGCGCGCGATCGGCCTTCGGTGTGCGCGCGCCCATCTCCGCTTCGAGCGCAGCCATGCCGCCGTCGCCGGCGATGCCGAGCGGATCGATGGCAAGAACGCCGAGGACCCGCTCGGGATGAGCCGCCGCCAGGCGCAACGCGAGGTGTCCGCCCCACGAGTGGCCGACGATCAGCGCCTGTGACCAGTTCAAGGCGTCGAGAACTGCGACCGCGTCGGCGATCGCCTGGACGACGGTGAACGGTCCTTCCAGGGTCGAGGGCTCGAGCCCGCGCTGCTGATAAGCCGCGACCAAATAGCCGGACCCCAGCTCGGCCCAGATCTCGTCTAGATACTCGTAGCTCAGACCGGGCCCGCCGTGCAACATAAGCACACGCGGGCCCTCACCCGCCACCCAGCCGGCGAGCGTTCCGCTCTCAGCCGGCACCGATAACATCGAACGTCCGCTCATCACGCCGACAGCGTACGGCTTCCGTGTCCCGTGCGCTCAGCCAGTGTCAATCGGCGTCGGCTCGATGCCCTCCTCCTCGGGGAGCTCGAAGCCGAGGATCTGGGCATAGAAGCTGAGCTCGGCGTCCATCGCCCGGCGGATGTTCTCCTCCCGCCGGAAGCCGTGCTGCTCGCCTTCGAAGGACAGATAGGCAACCGCTACCCGATTGCCTCGTAGAGCTTCCACGATCATCTCGGACTGGTTCGGTGGCACCACCTCGTCCTCGAGGCCCTGGAGGACGATGAGCGGACGGGAAAGCGCCTCCACGTTGTCAATCGGTGAGCGCTCGCGGTAAACCGCCCGCGCCTCGGGATACGGCCCGAGCAAGCCATCGAGGTAACGGCTCTCGAACTTGTGCGTTTCCTGGGCCAGGGCCTCGAGGTCAGCCACGCCGAAGTAGTCGGCGCCGGCGGCGAAAGGAGTGTCGGCCCGCGCCAGCGCCGCCAAAGTCGTGAACCCACCCGCCGATCCGCCGCGGATGCACAGCCTGGCGGGATCGGCGAGCTTCGCGTCGGCCAGCCAGCGCACCGCGGCGATGCAGTCCTCGACGTCGACGACTCCCCACTGACCTCTGAGCAGCTCGCGGTAGGGCCGCCCGTAGCCGGTCGAGCCGCCGTAGTTGACATCGACGACCGCGAACCCCCTGGTGGTCCAGTACTGGACTCCGAGGTGCAGGCGCGCCGCGGCCGCGGCCGTGGGACCGCCGTGGATTTCCACCAGGAGCGGTGGCAGTTCGTCTTCCGGTCCGGCGCATACGGCGTTGACCGGTGAGTACAGAAGCGCGTGGGCCGTACGACCACCCGCCGAGGGAAATTCGATCGGCTCAGGCACGGAGACATAGCTCTCATCGACGCCCAGCTCGCGGAGGTCTCGCGCCGGCCGCAGCGGCGAGAGCGACTCGACGTCGGCTCCCTCGCCGAGGGCCACGAGTGAGATCGAGAGCTCGGTGGTCGGTGTTCCCCCCACCACCGCCACCGCCGAGTCACCCGCGGCGCGGACGGTGACGACGGACGAGTAGGGCAGGTCGAGGTCGGCTACCGTGCCGTCCACGAGGCGGACGGCGAGCCCGTCGAATCCGTTGCGCGAGCGAGCGAAGACCACGCGACCGTCGGCCAGGTACGCGTAGCGGGAGAGCCCCAGCAGCCATTGCGGCTCGCCGATGTCGGCGTCGATCTCCACCAGCGGCTCGACCCGTCCCTCGTCCGCTGACCAGCGGTAGAGGTTCCACCAGCCCGTGCGATCGCTGATGAAGGTGAGCGACCCGTCCGCGTGCCAGAACGGATCGGATACCGACTCTTCGGGTCCGCCGGCGACGAGAACCTCGCTGCCGTCCGCGAGGTCGCGCACGCGCAGCCGACTGCTGTCCCACGGCATGCTCGGGTGATCCCACTCGAGCCAGCAGAGCCGGTCCCCGGCCTGACTCCAGCGCGGACTCGAGACGAAGTCCGGGCCGGTCACGAGCACCTCGGGTGTCGAGGGCCGGTGGGCCGCCAGGCGGACGATCTCGTTGCGGACGTCGGTGACCGCGCCCTCAGGCGGGTGATGCTCGCGAATACAGGCGATCCACTCGCCGTCCGGGGTGACATCGCCGTCGGCGTAGCGGTCGCCGCGCGGCACCGCCGGCTCTGGCACGAGCGCCTCGGCCGCACCCGACTTCGGATCGACGCGGTAGAGGCGTTGGTCGTCCCACGCCGAGAACCACACGACTCCGTCGCGCACCCACCACGCTCCGCCGCCGTACTCGTGGACGGCAGTGCGGGCGTTCTCGCCGTCGGCGAGCAGATCGGTCCTTGCGCCGTCGGGGGCACGCCTGACCAGCTGCGTGCGCCCACCCTCGGCCGGACGTCCCTCCGACCAGATCACGTCTTCGCCGTCCACGCGCACGTCGGCGAGACTCACCGCCGAGGCGACGACCACCGCCGAGGTGACGGGAGTCCTCCAGGACCCGTAGGGAAGTACCTCTCGTCGCGCCATGCTCGCGCAACGCTATCCGGTCAGGGTCCGAGGAGATCCCAGCGATTGCCCGCGATGTCGAGGAAGATGGCGACGCGGCCGTACTCCTCGGTCCGCGGCGAGGTGACGAACTCGACGCCCGCCGCCCGCATCCGCTGGTAGGCAGCCTCGAAGTCCTCGACGCGAAGGAAGAAACCGACCCGTCCGGCGACCTGGCCACCGACGACGGCAGACTGCTCCTCGCCGTCGGCCTGGGCGAGGAGGATGCTCGTCTCGCCACCCACGGGACGGACGGCCACCCATCGCTTCCGGCGCCCGGAGTCGGTCAGCGACGGCGAGTCTTCGACGAGCTCGAAGCCGAGGGCATCGACGAAGAACGCGATCGCATCGTCATAGTCCTCGACGACGATGGCGACCCGCTCGAGGAAGGCGCCGCGCGCCTCGTCGCGGCTCCGCTCAGTGCTCACTGGTTCCTTCCTCCCATCAGGCGGTGATCTTACGTGTCGAGCCCGGCGGCTCAGCGTCCTCCCACCGCTTCGAGAGCGGGCACGGCGCTGATGGCGCCACGGCTTCGGGCGCGGAGCGCGAGCCCGACCAGCCCCCCGCACAGCGACAGGGCCGCGCACACGGCGATCGCGGGCTTGAAGCCGTTGGAGAACGCCTCGGGCGAGGCGTAGCTGCCGGCGCCGCTGAACACGGCCACGGCGGCCGCGAGCCCGAGCGCGCCGCCGAGCTGGCGCATGGTCGAGAACGTCCCCGAGGCCTTGCCGATCTCCGTCTGCGGCACGCCGCCAAGGACCGCGTTCTGGACGGCGGGCAGCGCCGTCGAGATCCCCACTCCCGCCAGGATCAGGGGCGCGATCATGTGCGAGTAGGGCAACCCGGTACGCGCGATGAGCGCGAACCAGGCGAATCCCGCCGCCTGCATCACGAGGCCGCTGACGATGAGCGGGCGCTCGCCGATCCGGTCGACCAGCGCCCCCGCCAGGGGCGAGACCAGGAGCACCGTGCCCGTCCACGGGATCAGCCTCAAGCCGGTGTTGAGCGGAGACTGGCCGAGCACGGTCTGCTGGTACTGGGCCATGAAGAACACCGCACTGAAGAGCGCGGAAAACATGAGCAGGCTGACCACATTTCCGGCTGCGAACCCGCGGGAGCGGAACAGCTTCATCGGCAGCATCGGCTCCGACGCGCGCAGCTCCCAGACCACGAAGAGAACAGAGCACAGCGCACCGGCGGCGAGCGTCCCGACGACCTCCAGGCTGCCCCAGCCGACGGTGTTGCCGCGCACGAGCCCCCAGACGATCCCCAGGGCTGCGCCGGTCACGAGCGCGAGCCCGGGACCGTCGGCCGCGGCACGAGGCCCGAAGCCCTCGTCGATCCGTGCCAGGACGAAGGGGATCGCGGCGAGCCCGATGGGCACGTTCAGCCAGAAGATCCATGGCCAGGCCAGACCCTGCGTGACCGCGCCTCCGACCACGGGCCCGGCGACGACGGCGAGGCCGGTGATGGCACCGTAGATCCCGAGCGCCGAGCCACGCCGCTCGGGCGGGAAGGCCGCGCTCAGCAGCGAGAGCGAGAGGGGCGCGATCACCGCTGCCCCGGCGCCCTGCACCGCCCGGGCGGCGATCAGCCATCCGACATCGGTGGACAGCGCGCACGCGGCGGACGCGACCGAGAACAGTGCCAGTCCGCCGACGAACAACCGACGCCGGCCGAGCCGGTCACCGAGGATGGCTCCGGTCATGAGCAGGACGGCGAAGCTCAGCCCGTAGGCGTTTACCGTCCATTCGAGCTGGGCGATCGACGCGTGCAGGTGCAACCGCATGGTGGAGAGGGCCGTCGAGACGACGGTCACGTCGAGCGCGACCATCAGCGACGCAATCGCCGTCAACCCGAGCACCCATCTCTGCTTACTGGTCATGTGAACTTGCCTCCTCGTGGGGTTACCTGCTTAGACAGGCCAGCTCGAGACAATTGAGCGATGACTTTCGGACCGCCCCGGTGTCTTAGCTACCGATGACCCACGCCACGACGATCAGCCGCGCACGCCAGGGCAACGAAGAGGCGTTCCGCGAGCTCACCGACCCCTACCGGCGCGAGCTGCAAATCCACTGCTACCGGATCCTCGGCTCCCTGCAGGACGCCGAGGACATGCTCCAGGAGACACTGTTGGCCGCATGGAGAGGACTTGACCAGTTCCAAGGGCGCTCCTCGCTGCGCTCGTGGCTGTACCGGATCGCCACCAATCGCTGCCTGAACGCGCTGCGCGACTCAGAGCGCAGCCCGCTCATCACCCGGCCCGACCTCCCGCCGCCGAACCGGATGACCGAGCCCCTGTGGCTCGAGCCCTACCCCGACTCGATGCTCGAGGGCATCCCCGACACGGCCCCCGGTCCCGAGGCGCGCTACGAGGCCAAGGAGTCGATCGCGCTCGCCTTCGTCGCCGGCCTTCAGCACCTGCCCCCGCGCCAGCGCGCGGTGCTCGTCCTCCGCGACGTGCTCGGGTTCGGTGCCGCCGAGGTCGCGAACATGCTCGACACCAGTGAAGCGTCCGCCAACAGCGCGCTACAGCGGGCGCGAGCCACCCTCGACGCCCGCGTCCCCGCGGCTCGCGAGCGGGCGCCCCTGCCGCGCTCAGACCGCGAGCGGAGACTTCTCGGTCGCTTCGCCGAGGCCTTCGAAAGCGGCGACGTCGACGCCATCGTCAAGCTGCTGACCGATGACGCCGTCCTCACCATGCCGCCGGAACCGGGCGAGTACGCAGGTCATCAGGCGATCGCCAAGTTCCTCAGCAACCGCTTTGCCACTCACGCCGGGCGTCGCGTACGGCTGATCCCGACACGCGCGAACGCCCAACCCGCCTTCGGACACTACATCGCGGACGCGCAGTCTCCCATCTGTCACTCCTTCGGGGTGCTCGTGCTCACCCTCGAGGGTGACCGAATCGCCAGGCTCACGCGCTTCGGCGGGACGGGGATCCTTCCCCAGTTCGGCCTGCCCCGCACGCTGCCCGAGTAGCGGGCCCTCGATCACGGCTGCAACGGCCCCGCGTGTGCGCTATCACGTACAGATGTTCCGAGCGACGTTCCCGCGGGAACGTAATCGCGGGCGAGCCGGTCGGTGATTGGCGTTGGAGAGGAGCTCGAGCGCCTGGCCGACGATCTCGGCCTGCGGTAGTGAGGTGTGAGCTGTGTGCATTGCTTTTCCTGTGATGCGTTCGGAATGGGCAGCCTCAGGCCGCCGGGGTCGCGGCATAGTCCTCGTCGCTGACGGGGTCGCCCCAGGTAACGGGGCTGCCCGACTCGTCGGCCTCCTGGATGGCGATGTGAGTCATGAAGCGATTGGGGGCCCCGCCGTGCCAATGCTTCTCGTCCGGTTCGAAGAACACGCGATCCCCGGGGTAGATGGCTTCGACGGGGCCGCCCTCACGCTGACACCGGCCCACCCCTTCGGTGACGTAGATGGTCTGGCCGAGTGGGTGGGTATGCCAGTGGGTGCGAGCCCCGGGAGTGAAGTGGACGCTGGCCGCGGCGGTGCGTGCCGGAGATATTGGGTCAGCGACGGCGTCGATGTAGACGATCCCGGTGAACCAGTCGCTCGGGCCGGCGTTGGTGTCAACAGAGTTTCGCGTGATGCGCATGGTCTTCTCCTTCTCGAGCGGCTGGTGGAGGGTTGGAACGAACGCCGGTCCATGTCGCCGATGTCACAGCGTAACCATCACCTTGATCGACTCCCGGTCGGCCATCGCCCGGTACCCCTC
>DASZKU010000156.1:0-17743 GCA_035552815.1 Solirubrobacteraceae bacterium
CCGAGGCCGAGCGCCGGATCGGCTCCAAGAAGGGCTGGGTCCACGTCGGCGCCAGCTATTACCACGATGTCGAGCCGTGCCTGAAGAAGAAGATCCCGGTGATCTGGGTCAACCGCAGCAAGCAGGAGCTCGAGCCCGGCCAGAAGAAGCCCGACGCCGAAGTCACGAGCCTGCGCGAGGCAGCCAAGCTCATCGGCGTGAGCTAGCGGCCCGATGAGGGCACCACGCGAGGGTCCGCGTGGCGGCGCCGCGGCGGCGCCATGAGGGCGCTCGCCGTCCACCCCGACGTCATCGTCCTCGTCAGCCGGGTGTGGCAGACGACGTGCACCGCGGTCCGGGCGGGGGATGAGGGGTTCGTGATCGACTCCCCGGTCGATCCCGACGAGCTCGAGGCGCTCCCGGGGGTCCTCGAGGAGACCGGATTTCCGGTGTCGGGGCTCCTGAGCACCCACGCCGACTGGGATCACCTGCTCGGGCGCATCGCCTTTCCCGAGGCCTCGCTCGGATGCGGAGAGAGCACGGCCGCGCGCCTGGCTGCAGAGCCCGGAGGCGCCCAGCGAGCGCTGCGCGCCTTCGACGAGGAGCAGTACATCGAGGGGCGCGCCCCCCTGCGCCTCGGCGGTGTGCAGCCGCTCCCGGTGCCCGGCCGCCTCGCGCTCGGAGGCGACGCCGAGATCGAGCTCCACCCCGCCGAGGGCCACACCGCCGACGGCACCGCCTACTGGCTGGCGTGGGCGCGGGTCCTCGTGTGCGGCGACTATCTCTCGCCCGTCGAGATCCCCGACATCTCGGGCGGCGGCTCGCTCGACGCCTACCTGGCGACGCTCGCGCGCCTGCGGGGGTTCCTCGCGCGCGCCGAGGTCGTCGTCCCCGGACACGGATCACCGCTCGACCGCGACCGGGCGCAGGCGGTCATCGAGGAGGACCTCGCCTACCTGGCCGCGCTCCGCGACGACGTTTCCGGCGCCGGCGCCGGCGCCAGCGCGGCGCTGCCGCCGTCGCGGCGCACGGCCACCCAGGAGCGGCGCCACGCCGGAAACGTCGAGCGCATGGGCGCTACTTGAGCCCGAGCTTGTTGTACATCGTCAGGGCGGCGTTGTCGACCGTCACCGCATAGCTGTAGTAGCTCGCGAGGTCGTGGGCGCCCGCGGACGCGCGGTTGGCGTTGGCGTCGGTCGAGAAACTCCGCATGGCGGCGGCGACGCCGGCGGCGGCGGCGGCCATCGACCTGAAGGCCGGGGCGACGCTGGCCGGGGGGGTCAGGCCCTGGAACTCGATCACCGCGGGCTCGAACTGCGCGGCGTAGATGGCGAACTTCCGCGCCAGCTCGGAATTGGCGACGTTGCGGTGCTTGGCCTGGGCCCGCTTGACCTCCTTGATCGTCTTGTTCACTTCGGCCGCGACGCGCTTCATCTCCCCCCAGGCGTGCTCGTAGCCGGAACTGAAGTCGGCGGGGACGGCGGTCCGGTTGGTGGCGGTGGTGACGGGATGGCTGCTCGAGCCGCCGCACCCCGCCAGCGCCAGCGCCAGCGCCATCGCCGCGCACGAAACCGCCCCCGCCGCGAGCTTCCTCATCGAGCGCACCGGCGATTCATACCTGCGCGAGCGGTCGCTCAAACCTGCGCTACGCGGATGCGATCACCGCGATCGTGTCCCCGGTCGCCACCGACGCGCCGACTGCGATGGGGAGCTCGGAGATCTTGCCCGACTTGTGGGCGGTGATCTCGTTCTCCATCTTCATCGCCTCGACCACGGCCACCAGGGCGCCCTCCTCGACCGCCGCCCCCTGCTCGACGGCGACCTTGAGGACGGTGCCCTGGATCGGGGAGGGAAGGGTGTCTCCGGAGGCCGTGGCGGTCGTGGCGCCGCCGCCGCGCGCGCTGCGGCGCGGCGGGCGCCGAGCCGCGACCGGGGGCGAGGAGCCGTTGGACTGGACCCCGCCCTGGGCCCCGCCGTGGGCGTCTGCGGCCCCGGCGCCGTGGCCGCCGCCGGCGGGGCCGATGACCTTGACGTCGAAGCGGCGGCCGGAGACCTCGACGGTGTAGGTCTGCTCGACGGCGGCGTCGTCGCCGTCGGATGCGTCCCCGTCGGCGTCGGCGGGCGCCTTCTCGGCCGGCGCGGCGGCGAGCCGCTTGAGCCACTTGCGGTCCTCGATGAGGTCGCGACACGTCTCGGCGTTCGCCCACTGGGGCGTCTGGAGGATCGCCTCGTGAAAGGGGAGGAGCGTCTTCAGCCCCTCGATCTCGTACTCGCGCAGCGCTCGCACCATGCGCGCCGTCGCCTGCTCGCGATCGGCGTCCCAGACGATGAGCTTGGCGACCATGGGGTCGTACATGGGCGAGATCTCAGAGCCGGGCCCGACCCCCGAGTCGACGCGCACCCCGGGCCCGGCGGGCTCGCGGTAGGCGCCGATCCGGCCCGGAGCGGGGGCGAAGTTCTTGCTCGCGTCCTCGGCGTTGATGCGGCACTCGATCGCGTGCCCGCGCAGCTCGACGTCCTCCTGGGCGATGGCCAGCGGCTCGCCCGCCGCCACCCGGATCCCCTGCTTGACGATGTCGATGCCGGTCACCATCTCGGTCACGCAGTGCTCGACCTGGACCCGCGTGTTCATCTCCAGGAAGTAGTACTCGCCGTCCTGGAGCAGGCCCTCGATGGTGCCCGCGCCGGTATAGGACACGGCCGCCGCCGCCTCGGTGGCGATCTTCCCGATCCGGGCGCGGAGCTCGGCGTCGACGGCGGGCGCCGGCGATTCCTCGATCAGCTTCTGGTGCCGGCGCTGCAGCGAGCAGTCGCGCTCGCCGAGGTGGATGACGTTGCCGTGGGAGTCGGCGAGCACCTGGACCTCGACATGGCGCGGGTCGGGCAGGTAGCGCTCGAGATAGACGGTGGCGTCGCCGAAGAACTTCTCCCCCTCGCGGGCGGCGCCCTCGAAGGCCTCCCCGAGCTTGTCCTCGGTGACCGCGACGCGGAAGCCCTTGCCCCCGCCGCCGCCCGCCGCCTTGACGGCGACCGGGTACCCGATCGTCTCCTCGATGATCTTGCGCGCCTCCTCGATCGACTCCACCGGCTTGGTCGTGCCGGGCACGATCGGCACCCCCGCCTTGTCCATGAGCTCGCGGGCGCGGGTCTTCGACCCCATCGCCTCGATCGCCGAGGACGGCGGCCCGATGAAGACGATCCCCCGCTTCTCGAGCGCCTTGGCAAAGGCGGCGTTCTCGGCCAGGAAGCCGTAGCCGGGATGCACGGCCTCGGCACCGGAGCGCTCGACGGCCTCGAGGAGCTTGTCGACGGCCAGGTAGCTCTCGGCCGCCGGCCCCGGCCCGAGCAGATACGCCTCGTCGGCGCGCTTGACGTGCACGGCCTCACGATCGAGCTCGGAGTACACGGCGACGGTGGCCACGCCGAGCTCCTCGCATGCGCGAATGATCCGCACGGCGATCTCGCCGCGGTTAGCGATGAGGACCTTCGAGAACATTGAGCCCCCCGGCACTCTAGCGAGCAATGCATGCAAGCGATTTTTCTATTTATGGTTTGAGCATGTGCGCGACCGCCGCGGCCGCGGCGGTGGCGGCGCGCGTGTCGGTCTGCAGGCTCACGATCGCCTGGGGCCCCGAGACGAGATCGCCGTGCCCGAAGGCGACGTAGGTGGCCCAGAGATCCCCTTTGACCCGGTTCAGGCTCGCGGTCAGCGTCCGAAAGGCGGCGGCGGCCCTCGCCGGTGGCCTCAGGGCCTCGAGCGCGCTCAGCTCCGTGGTGAAGCGAGTCGCCAGCCTGCCGAGGCTCCGGGCGATCTCGGCCGAGGTCTTTCCCCCGGTGTGGGTGGATGCGGTCGCGAGGTCGGCGAAGGTCTCGTTCAACGGTGCCTGGGCCGCGAAGTACCTCGAGGTGAACTGGTCACCGGCGCTGCCCCCGCAGCCGGCGATCGCCGAGAGGCAGGCGATCGCCACGCATACTGCGATCGAACGCCGGCCGCAACGCATGGGTTCCCTTTCGTGGGTTGCCGAGAGAGCCGCCCCTCCCCGGCGGAGCCGCTCGCTGCGATCCTAGCCGAGGCCGGGGCCTTCGGATCTAAGCGGCGCCGACGATCATGCCCGCGCCGACGGTGTCGTTGGTCGCCTCATCGATGAGGATGAAGCTGCCCGTCGTGCGGTTGCGGCTGTAGGGATCGACGAGGAGGGGGGAGGAGACGCGCAGGCGCACGCGGCCGATCTGGTTGAGGCTGAGCTCTGAGGCGGGCTCATGCTCGAGCGTGTTGACGTCGACCCGGTGCTCGAGCTCGGCGACCTTGGCGCGCGCGGAGCGGGTGGTGTGCTTGATCACGTAGCGCTCGCCCGGCGCCATTGCGCGCTCGCCCATCCAGCACACGTTGGCTTCGATCTCCCGGGCGGCGGAGGGCGGATCCTCGGCCAGGCAGATCATGTCGCCGCGGGAGACGTCGATGTCGTCCTCGAGCCGCACCGCCACCGACATCGTCGGGAAGGCCTCCTCGATCTCGCCGTCGTAGGTGTCGATGGCGGCGATGCGCGTGCGCTGGCCGCCCGGGAGCACCACCACCTCGTCCCCGGGGCGCAGCACCCCCCCGGCGACCTGGCCCGCGTAGCTGCGGTAGTCGTGGTGCTCGGCGGTCATCGGCCTGATCACCCACTGCACGGGGAAGCGCACGTCGGCCAGATTGCGGTCGGGGGCGATGCACACGTGCTCGAGGTGGTAGAGCAGGGCCGGGCCCCCGTACCAGGGCATGTTCTCCGAGCGATCGACGACGTTGTCGCCGTGCAGGGCCGAGATCGGGATGAAGGTGATGTCGACGATGTCGAGGCGAGCGGCCCAGTCGGTGACCTCGTAGACGAGCCGGTCGAACACGGCCTCGTCGTAGTCGACGAGATCCATCTTGTTGATGCACACCACCAGGTGGGGGATGCGGAGCAGCGAGGCGATGTAGACGTGGCGGCGAGTCTGCTCGATCACCCCCTTGCGGGCGTCGATGAGGACGACCGAGAGGTCGGCGGTCGATGCGCCGGTGACCATGTTCCGCGTGTACTGCTCGTGGCCGGGGGTGTCGGCGATGATGAACTTGCGGCGCGGGGTCTGGAAGTAGCGGTAGGCCACGTCGATGGTGATGCCCTGCTCGCGCTCGGCGCGCAAGCCGTCCATGAGCAGGGCGAGGTTCACGTAGCCGTCGCCGCGGCGCTCGGAGGTCTGCACCACGTGGTCGAGCTGGTCGACGAGGATCTGCTTGGAGTCGAAGAGCAGGCGGCCGATCAGCGTCGACTTGCCGTCATCGACCGATCCGGCGGTGGCCAAGCGCAGGAGCTCGCTCGTCTGGGTGATCGGCGCGTGGCCGTTCGTCGCAGCTCCGGGGGGCACTAGAAGTAGCCCTCGCGCTTGCGGTCCTCCATCGCCGCTTCGGTGACCCGGTCATCGGCGCGGGTCTCGCCGCGCTCGGTGATCCGGGTGGCGGCGATCTCGGCGACCACGGTCTCGAGCGACGTCGCCTCCGAGCGGACGGCGCCCGTGCACGTCATGTCGCCCACCGTGCGGTAGCGAACGCTGGCCTGGAAGGGCTCTTCGCCGTCGAGGAGCTCGACGTGCGGGCTGTGGGCGTAGAGCATCCCGTCGCGCTGGAACACGGGCCGCGTGTGGGCGTAGTAGATCGAGGGCACCTCGAGATCCTCGGTGGCGATGTAGCGCCAGACGTCGAGCTCGGTCCAGTTGGAGATCGGGAACACGCGCACGTGCTCGCCGCGATTGATGCGCCCGTTGTAGAGCGACCAGAGCTCGGGCCGCTGGCGCTTGGGGTCCCACTGGCCGAAGTCGTCGCGGAAGGAGAACACGCGCTCCTTGGCCCGCGCCCGCTCCTCGTCGCGCCGGGCTCCGCCGAAGGCGGCATCGAAGCCGTGCTCCTCGATGGCATCGAGCAGGGTTACCGTCTGCAGGCGGTTGCGCGAGGCGCGGGGCCCGGTCTCCTCGACCGCGCGCCCGGCGTCGATCGAGTCCTGCACGTGGGCGACGATCAGGCGCTCGCCGAGCTCGGCGATCCGCCGGTCGCGGAACTCGATCACCTCGGGGAAGTTGTGCCCGGTATCGACGTGCATGATCGGGAAGGGGAAGCGCGCGGGGCGGAACGCCTTCTCGGCCAGGCGCAGGAGGACGATCGAGTCCTTGCCGCCGCTGAAGAGGAGCACGGGCCGCTCGAGCTCGGCGGCAACCTCGCGGAAGATGTGGATCGACTCCGACTCGAGCGCCTTGAGGTGGGAGAGCTCGTAGCTCATCAGCGCATCTTCGCGAGCTTCATAGGCCGACTGCAGTTCATACATGGATTCCGCACTCCGTCTTGTCCTCGCCGGCCCAGCGGCCCTCGCGGCCGTCGCCGGGGTGGGTGCACGGAGCGCAGCCGATCGAGGCGTAGCCCTGGTCGTGGAGCGGGTGATAGGGGAGGTCGTGCTCATAGATGTAGCGCCAGAGGTCCTTTTCCGTCCAGTCGGCGAGTGGGTTGAACTTCCAGATCCCGCGGCGCTCGTCGCGCTCGACCTTGCGGGCGCCGGCCCGCGTCGGTGCCTGCTCGCGGCGGATGCCGGTGATCCACGCTTCTACGCCCTCGAGGCCGCGCTCGAGCGCCTCGACCTTGGCCTCGCCGCAACACCGGGCCGCCGTCCACGGCTCGGTGGCGCTGCGGGCGTCCTCGACGTCGATGGTGAAGCCGAAGCGTTCCTCGAAGGCGCGCCACGTCGTCAACGTCTCGGGGAAGAGAACGCCCGTGTCGATGGTGAACACGCGCGCTGCGGGCTCGACCTCGAGGAGCATGTGCACGAGCACCGACTCCTCCTTCTGGAACGAGCACGCCATCGTCAGCTGGGGATGGAAGCGCTCCACGGCATAGGCGACGACCGCCTGGGCGGAGGCACTCTCGAGGTCAGGCGCGGAGACGCTCACTTAGACCGCGCATTCGCCTTCGCCGCGCTGCACCTCGAACGGCGCCTGGCGACTCCAGTCGATGAACAGGTTCATGTTCTCCAGGCTGAACTGCACGGGGAGGGTGAGATCCTTCACCCGCGCCTCGAACTCCGCGGTGCCGACGCGGTCGACGAAGGCGTTGAACTCCTCGCCCTCGGAGCGGTCGGACTCGTAGTAGCGCACCCAGCGCTCGACGGCATCCGGCACGCGCTTGGCGGGGAGGCGGGCCTTGAGCCGCTGGCCGTAGCGCACGTCGCCGCCCTCGTAAGCCCCGCCGACGTGCGGGATGTAGGCGGGTACGGTGTGCTCGCCGACCTTGATCGAGGCACCGTAGAACCCGATGTTGGCGATGTGGTGCTGGCCGCAGCCGTTGGGGCAGCCGCTCATCTTGACGTGGATGCGCCGGGTGAGCTCGTCGCCGAGCTCGAGCTCGACGAGGCGCTGCTGCACCGCCTGGTTGAGCCCCATCGAGCTGGTGATCCCGAGCTTGCACGAGTCGGTCCCGGGGCAGCTCACGACATCGGTGATCTCGTCGACGCCGGCCTCGCCGAGACCGAGCTCCCCGAGCGCGCGCCACACCTCGTAGATCGACTCCTCGCGGACCCAGCGCAGCACCAGGTTCTGCTGCACGGTGGTGCAGGCGCTGGGACCGGCGTGCTCACGCATGATCGTGGCCAGGCCGCGAAGCTGCTCGGGGGTCAGGTCTCCGCGCGTGATCTTGACCTCGACGGTGGAGAAGCCCGGCTGGCGCTGGGCCTGGGTGTTGGTCTCCAGGAAGCGGCGGAACTCGCGGCTGTCGCCGTTGGGGCTGGCATAGCTCTCGCGCTGGGCGGGGGCCTGCGCCTCCTCGTCGGCGGTGAAGAGGATGCCGTCGATCGAGAAGTCGCGCTCGCCGACCCAGTCGCCCTTGAGCTCCTCCTCGACCTGCTCGCGGAAGGCATCGATGCCGATCTTGTCGACGAGGACCTTGATCCGGGCCCGGGCGCGGTTGACCCGCAGCCACTCCTGCCGGTCGAAGATCCGGAAGCACGCCTCGGAGATCTTCAGGAAGTCGCCGTTGTCGAGCTCGACGAACTCGTACAGGGTGGGGGCGATGCGGGGCATGATCGACGTGCCGCCCCCGACCCGCATCTCGACCCCGCGCACGCCCTCGCGCATGCGCGGAACGAACGAGATGTCATGGATCCGGGTGATTGCGTTGTCCTCATCGGTGGCCGTGAACGCCGTCTTGATCTTGCGCGGCATCGCCTGGGTCGTCGGGTGGCGCACGAAGTAGCGCACGTAGGCCCCGGCGTACGGGGTGATGTCGAAGAGCTCGCCCTCGAGCACTCCGGCGCGCGGGTCGCCGGTGACGTTCCGCACCGTGTTGCCGCAGCCCTCGCGCGAGGACAGGCCGGTGGGGGCGATCTCGCGCATGAGCTTGGCCACATCGGGGAGCGGGATGTGATGCATCTGGATGTTCTGCCGCGTGGTCACGTGGCCCTTGCGCAGCGGCACGTACTTGTCGATCACGCTCGCGAAGGCGTCGAGCTGGTCGGGGGTCACGCCGCCGAAGGGCAGCTTGACGCGGATCATCTGCACGTCGGGCTGGCGCTGGCCGTAGACGCCCTGCTTGAGGCGGAACTTGATGAAATCGGTCTCCTCGGTGCCCCCTCCGAGGAAGCGCGTGGACTCGGTGTCGAAGTCGTCGAACTCGCGCTGAAGAATGGGAATGACGTATCCGGGGACGTCCTCGATCACCTCGGGGTTATCGAGTGAGCCCGTCCGGCCCGGCGAACCGCCGGCCACAGTGCTGTCAAGCGATGCTGGCTCCATCCTGGTCCTTCCTGTCGTAGACGGACGGCAGGGCCCTAACAAGCACCAATGTACCAAAAGGCTATCCGGTTATGGATGTTTTCATCGAAGCGTAATTTCTTGCCGGCCTCGGCCGCCCCGGCGGCCCCCGGCGGCCTCGGTGCTTCAGGCCCAGGGAAGGGGCTCGAGCGGCTGGCGCTCGACCCCCTCGCGGAGCGCCGCAGCGCGCCACGGATTCGGCTTGGCGGGCGGCGCGGCGTGGACGGGGGCCGTTTCCCGGATGAAGCGCTCGACCGCCGCGATGACCGCCGCCGCCTCGTCGGGAGAGACGTTGGGGGCGACGATGGAGAGCTTGGGCCGGCGGTTCACGGGCGCTTAGAGTACCGGGCGAGCACGGCGGGCACGGCGGGCGAGGCCGGGCGGGCGAGGCCGGGCGGGCGAGGCCGGGGGCGCGAGCTATCGTCCCCGCCCCATGCCCCCCCTCCCCGTCCTCGGCCACGATGCCGTGCTCGCCGCCGTCTCGCCCGAGGATGCCATCGAGCGCGTCCGCGACGGGTTTCTCGCCTTCCATCGCGGGGAGTGGACGATGCCCGCCAAGGTGTACCTCGACAGCCCTCCGTTCGGCGACTTCCGGGCCATGCCGGCGCTCGGGGACGGCGTCGCCCTGCTCAAGTGGATCACCTCCTTCCCCGGTAACCCGGCGCGCGGGCTCCCCACCGTCACCGGCGTCATCTGCCTCTCCGATGCCACCACCGGGCAGCCGCTGCTCCTCCTCGACGCGCGCTCGGTGACGGCGCTGCGCACGGGGGCGGTGGCCGCGGTCGCTTCGCGGGCACTCGCGCCAGAGAACGCCCGCACCGTGGGCATCATCGGCTGCGGACTGCACGGCGCCTGGGCCGCTCGCTGCCTGGCGGCCGCGGGCTACGGTCCGGGGATAACCCACGACCCGCGAGCCGAGGCGGCCGAGACCCTCGCCGCCGAGCTCGGATGGCGCGACGGTACTAAGTCCGAGGCGCTCGCCACCGACGTCGTTTGCTGTGTCACCCCGGGGGCCCGACCGATCGTCGAGGCCGCCGACCTGCACCCGGGCCTGCACCTCAACATGCTCGGCGCCGACGGCCACGGCAAGGCCGAGGCCACCGTCGGCGCGGTCGCCGCGTGCGCGCTCTTCTGCGATGAGTGGGAGCAGGCCTCGCACGGTGGCGAGCTCACGGGCGCGATCGAGGCCGGCCTCGTGACCCGCGACCAGGTCACCGAGCTCGGCGCTGTGCTCGCCGGCGAGGCGGAGGGCCGGCCCGGGCCCGAGGCGGTCACGCTGTTCGACTCCACCGGCCTGGCGATCCAGGACCTGGCCATCGCCGCCGCCGTGCTCGCGGGCTGGCGCGAGGGGCGCATCCCCGCCCCCACGGTCAGCATCTAGAACGACTAGAGCGGGATGTTCCCGTGCTTGCGCCGCGGACCGGGGTCGCGCTTGGTCTGCAGCGTCTCGAGCGCGGCGATGAGCCTGGGGCGGGTCTCGTGGGGGACGATGACGTCGTCGAGGTAGCCGCGCTCGGCGGCCGCGTACGGGCTCGCGAAGTGGTCGCGGTAGTCGTCGATGAGCTTCTGACGGCGGTCGTCGGGGGTCGGTGAGCCAGCGATGTCGCGGCGATAGATGATGTTGACCGCGCCCTCGGGCCCCATCACCGCGACCTCGGCGGTGGGCCAGGCGAAGTTGAAGTCGGCACCGATGTGCTTGGAGGACATGACGACGTAGGCGCCGCCGTAGGCCTTACGCGTGATCACGGTGATCTTCGGGACCGTCGCCTCGGCGTACGCGTACAGGAGCTTCGAGCCGTGGCGGATGATCCCGCCCCATTCCTGCACCGTCCCGGGGAGGAAGCCGGGCACGTCGCAGAAGGTGATGATGGGAATGTTGAAGGCGTCACAGGTGCGCACGAACCGGCCACCCTTGACCGAGGCCTCGATGTCGAGGACCCCGGCGAGCTGAGCGGGCTGGTTGCCGACGATCCCGATGGCGTAGCCGTTGAGCCGCGAGAACCCGCACACGAGGTTCTTCGCATGGTGCTCCTGGACCTCGAAGAACTCGCCGTCGTCGACCGTCAGGCGGATCGCCTCGCGCATGTCGTAGGGCTTGTTGGGGTTGTCGGGGACGACGTGGTCGAGCTCCGCGTCCATCCGGAACGGGTCGTCGGTGGGCGCCACCCGCGGCGGCGTCTCGAGGTTGTTCTGGGGCAGGAACGAGAGCAGGTAGCGCGTGTCCTCCAGGCAGGCGTCCTCGTCCTCGGAGGCGAAGTGGGCGACGCCGGACTTGGTGTTATGGGTCATGGCGCCGCCGAGCTCCTCGAAGGTCGGCGACTCGCCGGTGACGGTCTTGATCACCTCAGGGCCGGTGATGAACATGTGCGAGCTTTCCTTGACCATGAAGATGAAGTCGGTGATGGCCGGGGAATAGACGGCGCCGCCGGCGCACGGGCCCATGATCAGGCTGATCTGGGGGATCACGCCCGAGCAGCGGACGTTGCGGTAGAAGACGTCGCCGTAGGCCCCGAGCGAGACGACGCCCTCCTGGATCCGGGCTCCGCCCGAGTCGTTGATGCCGATGACCGGACAGCCGATCCTGGCCGCGAGGTCCATGACCTTGCACATCTTCTCGGACATGACCTCGCCCAGCGACCCGCCGATGACGGTGAAGTCCTGGCTGAACACGCACACGCGGCGCCCGTCGATCGTCCCGTGGCCGGTGACCACGGCGTCGCCCCAGGGCCGGGTCTTCTGCATCTGGAAGTCGGTGGTGCGGTGGCGCACGAAGGCGTCGAGCTCCTGGAAGGAGCCGGGGTCGAGGAGCTCCAGGACGCGCTCGCGCGCGGTGTACTTGCCCTTGGCGTGCTGCTTCTCGATCGCCTCCGTCGAGGCTCCGTTGGTGGCGTCGTGCCGAAGTGTCTCCAATTTGTCCAGTTTCTCCGCGTAGGTCTCGGGTGCCTTTGCTCGCATGGCCTGGGACTTTAACGCCCGGCGCCAGCCGCAGCCACGTCGGTAACCTCTGACCCTCGATGCCCGACGAGTGGTTGACCGGCTGGGGCTGGGCGGGCTTCGGGCTGGCCGGATCACTGGCCATGACCGTCGCGGCTCCCGCCCTCACCGGTGGAGGCTGGTGGTTCACCCTCCATATCGGGCACTCCGCCGACCTCGCGCTCTTCTGGGCGGGCGCGGGGGGCCTGTGCCTGGCCTGGCTCGGCCTTGGGCGCCGCATCCGACGCGCCCCGGCGCCCTCGCCTTCGCGGCTCGCGCTCATCGGCGCCCTGTGGTGCCTGCCCGTCCTCTTCGCCCCCGCCCTGTTCAGCCGCGACGTCTACAGCTACCTGGCTCAGGGCGAGATCCTCCATCTCGGACTCAACCCCTACCACCACGCCCCCGACGTCCTCGCCCGCCTGGGCCATCCGCACCTCCTCTCCGCGGTGTCGCCCTTCTGGCGCACGACGACCTCGCCCTACGGTCCGCTGTTCTTAGGGGTCGCGAGCCTGATCGCCGGCGCCGTGGGCTCGCATCTCATCGTCGGGGTGATGCTCATGCGCCTGCTCGAGGTCGCCGGCGTGGCCCTGCTCGCCGTGTTCGTCCCCCGCCTCGCGCGCCTCCTCGGCACCGACCCGGCCCGCGCCACCTGGCTCGCGGTGATCAGCCCCCTCGTCGTCCTCGAGCTCATCGCCGCCGGACACAACGACGCGCTCATGGTCGGCCTCCTCGTGGCCGGGGTGACACTGGCGATGGAGCGCCGCCCGGTGCTCGGGATCGCCGTGTGCGCGGTGGCGGCCACGATCAAGCTCCCCGCCGCCGCCGCCGTCGTCCTCATCGCCGCGGCGTGGGCGCGGGCGGAGTGGGCCGCGGCCGGGCCCCAGGGGACGCGTGCCGGCGCCCGGGCCCTGGCCCTGAGCGCGGCGGTCGCGGTGGTCGTCCTCGCCGCCGTCAGCGTCGCCACCGGGCTCGGGGTGAGCTGGCTCGGGAGCGGCGTGCTCTCGACGCCGGGCAAGGTCCATCTCGCGATCACCCCGGTGACCGCGGTGGGCTGGAGCGTGGCCCGGCTGCTCCATCTCTTCGGCGCCGCCGCCAGCTACAAGGGCATCGCCTCGGCCCTCGGCGTGGTGGCGCTGGCGCTCACCGCCATCCTCGGGGTCGTCCTCCTGCGACAGGTGCGCTACCGGAACCTCGTGCCCTCGCTCGGGGCGCTCCTCCTCGTCTCGGTGTTCGCCGGCCCCGCCACCTGGCCCTGGTACCTGACCTGGGGACTGGCGCTGATCGCCTGCTGCGCCTTCGCCCAGCGCTCGTGGACCTTGGCGCTCGGCGTCGTCATCGCCGCCCTGCTCGTCAAGCCCGACGGCATCCTCGCCCTGCCCCTGCACACGGCGCCGATCGTCCTCGCCGTCTACGCGATCGCCGCCGGCGTCGTGTGGCGAGCGCGGCGGCGCCGCGACGGCACCCCGTCTCCCGGACGGGTTCGCGCTCTCCCCGCGAGCGAGCAGCCGGCCCTCACCAATTCCTAACATGGCGCACGCATCCGCCCTCCCCACCGAGGACCGCCCGGCGGCGCGGGGCGGCGCGCGGGCACCGGGGCGGGCGGCGCTCGACCGCGAGCGGCTCCTCGGCATGGCGGTGATCGCGATCCCGTGCGCGATCGCGGCGGTGCTCGCCTTCTACGACATCACCGGGCGCAGCCTGTGGCTCGACGAGGCGGCGAGCGTGGCCATCGCCTCCCAGCACGGCGCCGCCCTGTGGCACGCGATCGAGCACGACGGCGGCAACATGCTCGCCTACTACGCGTTCCTCCACGTCGTCATCGGCCTCTTCGGCGACGGCGTCCTCGCCATCCGCATCGCCTCGGCGCTGGCCACGGTGGCCACCGTCGGGGTCACCGTGGTGCTGGCGAAGCGGCTCTTCGACGCGCGCGTGGCGTTCGCGGCGGGCGTGCTCACGGCGGCGAGCCTGACGCTCGTGTACTGGGGCCAGGACGCGCGCAGCTACGCGCTGATGATGACCTTCGCCGTCGCCTCCTACCTCGCCTTCGCGGCGCTCGTCGAGGGCGGGCCCCGGGCACGGTGGGTCTGGCTCGCCTACGTGGTGGCCACCGTGCTCGCCGCCTACATGAGCTTCGAGGCGGTGCTCATCGTTCCCGCCCAGCTCCTCTCCCTGGTGTGGAGGGAGCGCCGGCCGCTGCGCTCGGTGGCCTGGGCCGTGGCCGTGGCCGCCGCGTGCTGCCTGCCCCTCCTCGTGCTCGCCGAGCGCCGCGGCTCGGGCCAGCTCTTCTGGGTCCCGAAACCGAACTTCACCCAGCTGCACCAGATGCTCGAGGCGCTGCTCTCCGCGGGACTGCAGCCGAACTTTCACCTGACCCCGACGGGGACGCCGCTGCTCCTCTTCACGGGCGTGCTCGTCCTCGCGGTGATCGGCGCCATGCTCCGGGGCCGGCGCGCGTCGTGGCAAGAGATGCTCGTGCTCTGCTGGCTCGCCGCCCCCATCGCCCTCGCCCTCCTCGAGTCGGTCGTCGTGCAGCCCATCACCCTCGCTCGCGTGGCCCTCCTGTCGGTCCCCGCCGCCTCGATCCTCATCGCCCAGGGGACGCTGAGCCGCCGCGTCCCTCGCCTCCTCGGCCTGGGCGTAATCGCCGTCCTGCTCGTGCTGCGCGGGCTCGAGCTTGCCCCCAGCTACGGCGCCTCGCCGGAGAACTGGCGGGCCGCCACCGCCCACGTCCTCGCCGCCGCGCGACCGGGTGACTGCATCGCCTTCTACCCCGAGGACGGCCGCCAGGCCTTCTCCTACTACATCGCCGCCGATACCGGGGCCGCCGCCCGGGCGCCGCGATCGGTGCTCCCCGCCCTCCCGTGGAGCGAGGTGAGGCCCTTCGTCGAGAACTACACGGCCCCGAGGGGCCCGGCGCTGGCGAGTATCGAGGCGGGGTGCCCGCGCCTGTGGTTCGTCTCGAGCCACCGCGGCCAGAAGAGCGGGCCGCCCGCCTCGCGCACCGATTACGCCCGCTACGTCGCCCTGCTCGGATCCCTCTCGCGCGCGTACCCCGCAGGGTCGAGCGTGAGCTACGGCTGGGCCAGTCCCGTGCGCGTCGAGCTCTTCAGCCGCTGCGCCGCGGTCAGGGGCGCAGGGCGGTGCCGATGTACGACGCGCTGCTCATGACGATGAGGAGGACGATGGTTAGCCCCATCAGGCGATTGAAGGCCTTCTTCTCCTTGAAGTGATAGGCGACGACGAGGACAGCCGGGAACGCGGTGATGAGCATCCGGGGGTTCGGCGGCACGTTCTCTGAGGTGACGGCCAGGAAGGCGATGCCGAACGTCCACACGAGAGCGGGCGCGGGGATGCGAGGTCGCGTCTTGACGAGCAGATAGAGCGCGTAGAAGAGGAAGGCGGCGCCCACCAGGCCGGCGATGTAGTTGAGGTTGATGTGGACGAAGGTGTGCGTGAAGTAGCTCTCGTTGATGATGCGCAGGACCAGGGTCACGAGGGCGAGCGGATTGGTCTTCTCGCTCCACTCGTGGTGCTGGGCGTAGTAGCTGGCGAACGGGGTCCCGGTCCACACCCACAGGAAGGCGCCGAAGGCGAGGATCCCGAGCGGCGCCAGCAGGGGCGCGAACAGGGCCCTGCGCGCCTGCCACCCGCGCCGGCGGATCTCGATCAGCGCCGCGACGGCGCAGGCCGGAACTATCGCCAGCGCCGTCGGCCCCACCGCGGTGGCGAAAGCGGCGAGTATTCCCGCCAGTACCCACCGCCGGCGCTCGAGCGCGAGCAGGCACCCGGCGACCAGCGGGATGAGAATGCCCTCGGAGTAGACCATCGAGAAGACGACCGATCCGGGGAAGAAGCAGAAGAAGAGGACGGCGCGGCGCCCGGCCTCCTCGCCCCACCAGCCCGCGCTCAGGCGCTGGACGAGGACGGTGGCGATGAACCCTCCCACTCCCGAGATGAGGACGCCGGCGAGGAAGATCGAGCAGATGAGCGCGTGCTGGACGAGCCACATGAGCATCGGGTAGAGCGGGAAGAACCCCTGCGTGCTCTGGGTGTGAAGGACGTGGTCGGGGTAACCGAGGCCCGCAAGCCGGCGGTACCAGACCCCGTCCCAGTTCGACAGCTCGCGCTTCACCGACCAGTGCTCCGCCGCTCCCACCACGAGCGCGAGCACGACATAGAGGACCCGCGAGGAGAGGTAGACGACGAACGGATAGCGGAGCCGCTCGATCGTCGGCGCGAGGCCGTCGACGCGCAGCAGCCGGCGTATCGAGACCGGTTTGAGACCCGCTGCCACACCCCGCGGCACGGCGCCAGCGACGTCAGAATCCGGGAGTGCCTCTACGGCCTCCTGTGCCGGCTCCACTGCCATGGCGGCGCATTCTAAGTGCAGCGCCGAAGAAACCTCTTCAGTGACTATCCGCGAGAGAAGGGGCGATGATGGGCGGCGCCGAGCTTGTCGAGCACGCCCACGAGGACAGCATCGGGGTCGATCGAGGACGGAGGAGCCGGTGGCGCGACGGGGGGCGGGTCGGGCGCAGGCTCGACCATGGGCGTCTGGGCCGGCGGCATCCTGTCACGCGTAGGCGGCGGCGCCTTGTCACGTGCAGGCGCCTCCTTTCCCCCGCGCGCGCCGAATAGGCGCGCCAACAGGCCGCGGCGAGGCTCCGATGCCGCGGCGGGCGGGCTCGGCGCGTGCGCGGCGGGCGGCAGCGGCTCCGGGGCCGGAGCCGGCCGGGGCAGCGGGGCCGGCTCCGGGGACGGGCGCTCGGGCTCGCTCTCTCTCTTCTCCGGGGCGGCGACCCGGGCCGCTCGCGCGGTCAGGGTCACGCGTGTCCCCCACCCCGATGGCTCGATCCGCACCGTGCCGCTTGCGCGCTCGCCCTCCCAGGCTACGGCGGTTTCGGGGTCGAGCCGGGTGATCCGAATCTCGCCGAACGGCTCCGACAGATGGCCGGCCAGCGACACCAGGTCGCTGAGCTCGGCCCAGAGCTCGGGTGGGGACTTGACTAGGGTTCGGCTCGCCTCGTACTCGGTCATCGGAGGTCCATTTCGAGCGGCCCGGCGCGAGTCCTGCACGTGAATTCGAGTTGCAGCCGCGATCACCCGGGAGCGGGTGACCGAAGCGCTGGTGCCCTCGAGCTCGAGCTCACCGATGCGAACAGCGAGCGCTGAGCTACCCGGCGTGGACGGTCATCACGTACACGGTGGCGAGGACGAGGACGAGAAGGAGGAGGTCGACGATGGCCACGCGCTTGGCGAGTGCCTGGTACTCCGCGCCGCTGCTCTCGCGCTCGGCGAGCTCGGCGAGCCTGCGCTCCCTCGGGCTCGAGAACGCTCCCGTGATCGCGCCGATGACCACCACCACCACGATCCCCCACTGCGTGTAGAAGTGCTTCCACTGGTGGAGGTCCGAGGCGAGATAGATCCCCGCGGCGAGGACGAGCGCGAGCCCGGGCGAGATCAAGCGCCGCCCGAGCAGGGCACGGATCCGGTAGTACCCGGCCATCGTCTGCGGGCCGAGCTGACCGGAGGCCAGGTAGATCACCGGGTAGGAGAAGATCACCCCGAAGGTGATGAGCACCGCCGCGATGTGCACGGCAAGGATGACGTCCGAGAGGGCGACGGCGGTGACGAGCATCGCCGCGGGAGCCTACAGCGCTTCGCGATATTCCCCGAACACGTCGCTCATGGCCGCGCACACCTCGCCCAGCGAGCAGCGGTCCTTGAGCGCCTGGCGGAGGGGGAGGAGCAGGTTGGTGTTCGTGCGCGCCCCGCCACGGACTTCCTCGAGGCGCCGCTCCACGAGCTCGTGATCGCGGTCGGCCTTGAAGGCCTTCAGGCGCGCG
The DNA here is from genome assembly GCA_035552815.1 of Solirubrobacteraceae bacterium. Taxonomy (GTDB): domain Bacteria; phylum Actinomycetota; class Thermoleophilia; order Solirubrobacterales; family Solirubrobacteraceae; genus Palsa-465. The sequence goes on from DASZKU010000156.1 coordinate 17,604, forward strand.
ACCTGCTCGCGCTCTGATTCCGGATCGACGCGGAGGATGTCCTGGATCTCCGGAGTGTCCTCGACGTAGCGGTTGACGCCCACCACGATGTCCTGCCCGGTCCGGTAGCGCTCGTGGTAGCCGAAGGCCGACTCCTCGAT
>DASZKU010000157.1:0-3858 GCA_035552815.1 Solirubrobacteraceae bacterium
CGAGGTCATGACCTTCCTCGCAGAGCGCATGGCCTACGCGATCGCGGCGGGGGTGGCCGAGGAGCGCATCCTCCTCGACCCCGGCATCGGGTTCGGCAAGACCGGGGCTCACAACCTCGAGCTCTTGGGCCGCCTCGAGGAGATCGTCGCGCTCGGGCGCCCGGTGGTGGTGGGAACCTCGCGGAAATCCTTTCTCGGCCGGCTCGCCGGCGGTCGCGCTACCGACGAGCGGCTGGCGGGGACGATCACCACCAACGTGATGGCCTATGAGCGCGGCGCCGGCGTCTTCCGGGTCCATGACGTCGCCCCCGTCCACGACGCCCTCGCGGTGGCGGCTGCTACGGTCCGGGCCGCATGTCGGAGCACGACGCGGACGAATTCGACGACCTCGACGAAGGCGTAGACGAGGGCGAAGAAGGCCGCTCGGAGCCCGAGGTCACGATCGAGATCAGCGGCCTGTCGCTCTTCACCCATGTCGGGGTGACGGCGGCCGAGCGCGAGATCGGCCAGCGCCTGCTCCTCGACATCCGGATCGACGTCGGCGACTGCGACGCCACCATCACCGACCGGATCGAGGACACCATCGACTATGGGCAGGTGTGCGAGGCGGCCAACCTGGTGGCCCAGCAGCGCTCCTACAAGACGCTCGAGCGCCTGTGCACGGCGATCGCCGATCGCCTCCTCGAGCGCTGGGAGGCCATCGCGGTATGGGTCAAGGCGGCCAAGCCCGAGCCCCCGCTGCCCCTCCCGGTGGGCGAGGTCTCGGTCGAGGTGTGGCGCGAGTCGTGACCACCGGGCCTTGACGACCGGCTACCTCGGCCTCGGTTCCAACCAAGGCGATCGCCGCAGCCACCTCGAGGCCGCCGTCCGGGCTCTCCCCGAGCACGGCGTCCGCGTGACCGCGTCCTCCTCGGTCTACGAGACCGAGCCGGTCGGGGAGGTGCTCGACCAGCGCGAGTTCTTCAACGCCTGCGTGCGGGTGGAGACCGACCTGGCACCGGAGGCGCTGCTCGATGTCTGCAAGGCCGTCGAGCGCGCCCTCGGCCGCGCCCCGGGAGGGATCCGTCACGGACCCCGGCCCATCGACATCGACCTCCTCCTCCTCGACGCGATCGAGCTCAGCACCGAGCGCCTGACCCTCCCGCATCCCGAAGTGCTCGCCCGGCGCTTCGTCCTCGTGCCCCTGCTCGAGCTCGACCCCGGCCTCGTCGTCCCCGGCGCCGGGCCCCTGGCCGACGCGCTCGCCGGGCTCGGCGCGCGCCAGGGCGTGAGACGCGCCGGGCCGCCGCTCACGTGAACCGCGGGCACGGGCCGCCTCCCGAAGTTCTGTCGCCACTAACACTAAGCTCGCGCCCATGCTCCTCGTCGTCGATGTCGGCAACACCCAGACCCACTTCGGGGTGTGGGGCGAGCACGCGCTCCAGGAGCACTGGCGCTTTGCCACCGTGCGCGACTCGACCTCCGACGAGGTTGGGGCGGCGCTCTCGAACCTGCTCGGGCTGCGCGGCTTCGGATTCGGCGACGTCGAGAAGTCGATCCTCTCCTCGACCGTCCCCCAGCTCGTCGAGCAGTGGACCCTGATGGCGGCGCGCTATCTCGGGCACCGGATGCTCGCGGTGGGGCCCTCGATCCGGACGGGCATGCCGATCCGCATCGACAATCCCCGCGAGGTCGGCGCCGACCGTCTCGTCAACGCCGTCGCCGCCTATGACCGGCTCGGCGGCCCGTGCATCGTCGTCGACTTCGGCACCGCCATCACCTACGACGTCGTGTCCGCGGCGGGCGAGTATCTCGGGGGCATCATCAGTCCGGGGGCGGAGATCTCGATCGAGGCCCTCTCCGAGCGCGCCGCGAGGTTGCCCAAGGTGGAGCTCGCCGAGCCCCGTTCGCTGATCGGGAAGTCGACGGTGGATGCGATCCGGTCGGGGATCGTCTACGGATTCGCCGGTCAGGTGGAGGGGATCGTCCGGCGCCTGCGTGAGCAGCTCGGCTCCGACACCCCGGTGATCGCCACCGGCGGGCTCGCCAGCGCCGTCGTGCCCTTCATCCTCGAGACCATCGACGAGGTCGACGAGCTCCTCACCCTCAAGGGGCTGCGGTTGATCTACGAGCGCAACGTCGGTTAGTAAGGGCCCGCGCAAGAATTATTGACGGCTTAGACGGCGTCTGGACGCGCCTGGACGCCACCCGCTCGCCCTCATGTACCACCAGTACTGTCGGGGCGAGCGGGCGGCGCCAGTCACGCCCAGCCACTCGTCAAGATTCCGCCACTAATTCTTGCGCGAACCCTAAAGGATTCCGATCTCCGAGTTGTCCCCGACGAGGAAGCGAAACGCCCGCGGCTGGCGCTTGTCGCGCCCGATGGTGACATTGCGGCCGAGGAGGGAGGACTCCATGCGTCCCGCCAGATCGTGCACCGAAGCGCCGGCGAGGAGGATGGAGTGCTCGACTTCGGCGTTGCGAATGTCGCAGCCTTCGCCGATCGCCGTGTAGGGACCGATGTAGCAGTCGGTGAGGCGGGCGCCGGCCCCGATGATGGCGGGACCGCGCACCGTCGAGCGCTCCAAGCGGGCGCCGGCCTCGATCACCACCCGGCCGTCGACCTGTGAGTCGACGAGCTCACCTTCCACGCGCGCCTGGATCGTGTCGAGCACGAGCCGGTTCGCCGCCAGCATGTCACCCAGGCGCCCGGTGTCCTTCCACCAGCCCTGGACGATGTGGGGTTCGACCCGCATTCCCTCGTCGACGAGGTGTTGGATCGCGTCGGTGATCTCGAGCTCCCCGCGACCGGAGGGCTCGATCGCCCGCGCCGCCCCGTGCACGCAGTCGGTGAACATGTACACGCCCACGAGGGCGAGATCGGTCTTGGGCTCCTTGGGCTTCTCCACGAGCTGGACGACGGAGCCGTCACGCAGCTCGGCCACGCCGTACTGCTCGGGATCGGGGACGCGGGTCAAGAGGATGAGCGCATCGGGGCGGCTCGAGCGGAAGGCGGCGACGAGGTCCTCGATGCCCCCCTGAAGCAGGTTGTCACCGAGGTACATGACGAAGGGGGCCGCACCCAGAAACGGCTCGGCGGTGAGCACGGCATGGGCGAGGCCGAGCGGCTCGTCCTGCTCGATATAGGTGATGCTCACCCCGAAGCGCTCGCCCGCACCCGCCGCGGCGCGGATCTCGTTGCCCGTCTCGGGCGCGATGATGATCCCCACCTCGCGGATACCCGCCCGCGCCATCGCCTCGATGCCGTAGAAGAGCACGGGCTTGTTGGCCACCGGCACGAGCTGCTTGGCGCTCGTGTACGTGATCGGGCGCAGCCGCGTGCCCTTGCCTCCGGAGAGGATCAACCCCTTCAGCTCTTGCATTGGGGGCCGAGGGTACCGGGCCTGGCCGGGGATGCTCGCGCCGGTCAGTACGTCCCGCCGAGCTTGCGGTGATCCCAGCTCGCGGTGCGCTCGGGTACGAACTGCATCGCGACGCGCTTGCCGGCCTGCCGGCGCACCCCCTCGAGGAGCTCGACCTCGGCCGTGGCCGTGTAGCGAGCGAGGATCTCGACCCCGAGCTCGGTGACGACCTCGAGGTCGCGGTGCAGGGTGGTGTGCGCCTCCACCATCACCCCGCGCAGATCCTCGTAGCGATCGCCATCCTCGAGCTCGAGCGTCGCCCGCGGGTCGCGCTCGAGGTTGCGCGCCTTCTGGGACTTCGCATACGTCCACGCCCAGATGTCGGCGCCGCGCACGACGTACCACAGGGGCATGAGATGCGGCCACCCCCGGGGGCCGTTCGTCGCACACACCACCACGCGCTGGTCCTCGAGGAAGGCCGCGATCTCCGCGGCGGTCATGGTGATCTCGTCGCGGC
>DASZKU010000158.1:0-2842 GCA_035552815.1 Solirubrobacteraceae bacterium
GTCCTCACCTTCGAGTTCGGCCTCAACTGGGGCAAGTTCGCCCACGACGTCGGCCCCATCGTCGGGGTGATGATCCTCATGGAGGTCGTGATGGCGTTCTTCCTCGAGGCCGGGTTCCTCGGCCTGCTCGTGTACGGGGACGGGCGCATCGGCAAGCGGATGATGATGTTCTCGACGTGCATGGTCACGCTGGGCACGACCCTGTCGGTCACCTGGATCCTCGCCGCCAACTCGTGGATGCAGACCCCGGCCGGCTATAAGACGGTCGGCGGTCAGTTCCAGCCCGTCAACTGGATTCACGTGATCTTCAGCCCGTCCTTCGGGATCCGGTTCATTCACATGCTCGTGGCCGTGCTCATCGCCTCGTCCTGGTTCGTGGCCGGCATCTCGGCGTGGTACTTCCTCAAGCACCGCCACTTGCCGATCGCGCGCCGCGGGCTGTCGATCGCGCTCGGCACCCTCGCCGTCGTGCTCCCGCTCCAGGGGTTCATCGGCGATAGCGTCGTCGCCTACGTCGCCCAATACAAGACGGCGCAGTTCGAGGCGCAAGAGGGCAACTGGAAGCCCAACACGGGCTACAACATCCTCGAGCTCCCCAACCAGGCCGGCCCCGCCAATAACTGGCAGGTGACCGTCCCGTGGCTCGGTAGCGCGATCAGCAAGGACTGGAGCGGGCACACGGCAATTCCCCCCCTGAGCCTGACGCCGAAGAGCCTGCGACCAGACCTGCTGACGACTTTCTATGGGTTCCGCGTCATGTGGTTCGGGTGGGCGGGGATGATCGCGGTGGCGATGGTCGGCGTGGTGCTCAGGCTGCGCGGCCGGCTCTACACCACGCGCTGGTTCCACCGGCTGCTGGTCGGGCTCGTGCCCTTCGGTGTCCTCGCCGTGTGGGCCGGCTGGGTGCTGGCCGAGACCGGCCGCCAACCGTGGCTCGTCTACGGCAAGCTCCCCACCGCCGCGGCGGTGTCGCCCTTGCACACGTGGTCGGTGATCGCCTCGCTCGCCGGCTTCGTTCTCATCTACCTCGCGCTCCTCGGTACCTACGCGTGGTACGTCGCGCGCGCGGTGCGCGAGGGACCGGGCGACGGCCCGCTCGCGGAGCCGCCCGCGGCCCCGACCCTGCGACCCGGGCTCACCGGCCTGGCGCCGGCGAGCTGAAGGGAGGGCGCAGAGATGCAGCTCTCGGACGCGTGGATGATCTTCGTATTCCTCGCCCTCACCATGTACATCGTCCTCGACGGGTACGACCTGGGGATCGGCGTGCTCACCCTGCTCGACCGCGACCCGGGCCGCCGCCGCGACATGCACGAGCTCGTGGCGTGGACCTGGGACGGCAACGAGTCCTGGCTCGTGCTCCTCGCCCTCGCCCTGTGGGCCGGCCTGCCGCTGGTAACGGGGATCGCGCTCCCGGCGCTCTACGTCGTGCTCGTCCCCATGCTCTGGTCGCTCATCCTCCGCGGGCTCGCCATCGAGCTCATCGACGAGCACGACGGTTGGCATCGGGTGTGGGGGCCGGCGTTCTCCGTCGGCTCGCTCCTCGTCGCCTTCTGCCAGGGCGCCGCGTTCGGGGGGCTCCTCGCCGGCCTGCCCGCCAGCGGCAGCGATTTCGCCGGCGGGCCGTTCACGTTCCTCCACCACGGGTACGCCGTCCTCACCGGCCTGTCCGCGATTGCCCTCTACGTGCTCGCCGGTTGCGCCTGGGTGTACGGCAAGAGTGACGGCGAGCTCCAGCTCCGCGTCGCCCGGACCGGTCGACTGGCGAGCGTGGCGCTCGCGGTGGGAACCGCGGCCTCGTGGTCGCTGTTGTCCTCCGCGGGGTCGGCGACGCTGCACACGGGTGCCGGCGCGGCCGTGCCCGTGTGGATCGCCGGCGCCGCGGTGCTCGCGGCCGGGCTCGTGCTCGTGAATCGCTCGTTCAGCGCCGGCCGGGCGTTCAGCGCCGGCCGGGCGGGCCAACGCTCCGCTTGGGCGCCGGCGTACGCCACCTTGGCGGTGTACGGCGGAGGGCTGCTGCTGGCGGGCGGCCTGCTCTACCCCACCCTGATCCCGCCGCACATAACGGTGCACGCGGCGGCGTCACCCCACACCTCCTTGCTCTTCGAGGTGATCGGCGTGGGGGCGATGATCCCCATCGTCGCGACCTACCAGATCTACGCCTACTGGGTATTCCGAGGGAAGGTCAATGTCAAGCGCGAGGCACGGGTGACATGAACCCCGTCACCCGGCTGTTTCGCCGCTCGCGCGCTGTGCGCATCCTTCTCTCCCTCGCCATGGTGCCTCTGTGGGCGTTGATCGTCCTCGTGTCGCTTGACACCCTCGGCGCCTATTCGACGGTGGGCAATGTCACCCTCATCGCCCTGATCATGTTCTTCGCCTTGTGGGCGTGGTGGTACGGAGAGGATCGCGACCGGCGGGACGCGGCCAAGGCCGCGCGCGCCGACGGAGCGCGATCGGGCGCCGCCAACGGCCGCCCGCCCCGGGCCGGCTGACGTCGATGGGTGGCCTGACCGAGGTGCTCGAGCCCGGCCGGCGGCGCCTGCTGGCGTCGGGGGCGATGACGACCGCGGCCGTGGCCGCCACCGCGACGGGATTCTTCGCGCTCGCGTCCGTCGCCCAGGACGTGCTCGAGCGCCGCGCGAGCGGGCCGCATATCTATGGCTGGCTGATCCTCCTCGCCGGCGCCGCGGCCGTGCGCGCGGGCGCCGGCTACCTGGCGGCGCGGCTCGCGGCCGACGGCGCCATCCTCGTCGAGGAGTCCCTTCGCGCGCGCTTGCTCGATCGGCTGCTCGCCGGGACCGGCGCCTCGCTGAGCAGCGCGGCGCGGGCGACCGCGGTGATG
>DASZKU010000159.1:0-8640 GCA_035552815.1 Solirubrobacteraceae bacterium
CGCGTCGGGAGGCACGAGGGCCGCGAACGCCCGCCCCAGGGCGAGCGCGTGAGGCCGGATGAGCTCGTGGTCGGCGGGCGGCAACCCCATGAGCTCGCACACCACCATCACCGGCAGGGGCAGCGCGAGGTCGCCGATGACCTCGAGCTCGCCGCGCTCGAGCACGGGGTCGAGCAGCCCGTCGACGAGGGTGGCGATGCGCGCCTCCAGGCGCCGCGCGAGCTGGGCGCGGAACGCCCCGCCGAGGAGCGCCCGCAGGCGGGTGTGAGCCGGGGGATCGCGGTAGAGGATGATGCTGCTCAGGAACTCCCCCGCCGCTCCGGCGCCCACCGAGAGCTGGTGGTACTCGCGGGGGAACTCGCTGCCCAGGCGCGGGTCGCGGAGCAGGCTCGCGACCTCGGCGTAGCGCGGGAGCACCCAGGCGCCGGCGAGCCCGCGGCACATGGGAGCGGCGGCGCGCAACCGCGCGTAGGTCGGGTAGGGATCCTCGAGTACCTCGGGGTCGAGGGCGTCGAAGCGCGGGGGGAGCACCGGCGCGTGGGTGCTCACGCGCCCCTCCCCGCGGGCTCGAGCTCGCCGCCCGCGTGAACGATCGCCGCCAGGCGATCGGCGGACAGCGGCGCCGGGGTGGCGCGCCGGATGAGCTCGGGCGGTCCGAGCCGGGCCGCGATGTCCTGCCACAGCAGGCACACCGAGAGGTGGTGCTGTCCGCGCTGGCGCCAGCCCTCGCCGGTGATGATCGCCTCGCGGAGCTCGAGCAGGGCGCCTCGCACGGCGGGCGGCCACAGCGCGCGGAAGATCTCCGCGTAGCCCGGGGCCGCAGGGGCGCCGAGGACGGTGGCGCTGGGCGGCTCGGCCACCTCGTGCCCGTCGAAGTGGGGGAGCGAGCCGGGATCGCGCGGCGCGTGGGGGTAGCGCGGCCGCTGGCTCAGCACGATCGGGCCGTGGGTGCTGAGGAGCGTGAGGTTGCCGCCGTCGGTGCCGATGGTGATGCGGTGGTCGAGGTGGGCGTGGTTGTCCGGGTCTCCGGGATCCATCTCGTTCTGGATGCGCAGCGTCGCCGGCACGCCGCCGACCTCCCCGTCGAGGCTCCGGAACGGGGCCCGCGCGCTCCCGCCCACCGCCGGGATCAGCGACCACGGGCGCACGCGGCCGAGGGCCCGCCCGAGGATGTCGAGGAGCGAGAAGGCGAGCTGAAAGCCGCAGGAGGCGTCGACGTATACCGGCCGGTCCCCGTCGATGAGCTCGCGCGTGGCCGCCAGGAAGCGGCGGACGGGCTCCACCTGCGGATAGAACGAGTTCAGCGCGTAGACGACGCCGGCCTGGCGTGCCACGCGCAGGCACGCCGCGAGCTCGTCGTGGTGCAGGGGATGCTCCTGGAGCACGTGGATCCCGCGCCCCATCAGCGTCTGCGCGAGCTCCGCGCCGGCGCCGCCGAGCAGCCCCGCCCTGACCACCACGCAGGCGGCGTCGACCTCGTCGGGAAGCTCGGCGGGATCGGTGTAGACCGGGACCCCGTAGAGCCCCCCGCAGCGCCGCGTGCGCTCGCTGCCGTGGCCGAGGATCCCCACGAGCTCGAGCTCCGGGCAGCCCGCCCCCAGCCCCTGGAGGTACACCTGCCCGAAGGTCGTCCCGCACACGACGACGCGCAGCGGGCGATCCTCGAGGGCGTCGCTCACAAGGCACCCTCCTCGACGAGCTCCCGGTCGCCCTCGAGCGGCCCGTCGAGCTCCTGGAGGGAGAGCACGGCGTCGGCGCCGGCGAGACGCGTCAGCGCCGCCTCGGGATCGAGCGCCTCGCCGGCGAAGTGGAGCCCGGTCGGGAGCTCCTCCGCGAGCATGGCCGCCGCCGCGGTCGCCGTCATCGCCCCGGTGAGGGCGATCGGGTCGCGCGCGCGCAGGATCAGGGTACGCGCCCCGAGGCCGAGGACGGTGAGCTGGTAGGGGTCGCGACCGAAGAGGTCGAGCTCGGCCGCCCGGGAGAGCCGGCGCGCGGCCGCCTCGAGCTCGGCCCCGCCGCCCGGCGCCGCGCCGTCCGCCGCGCCGTCCGCCGCGCCGTCCGCCGCGCCGCCCGTCGCGCCGCCCGCCGCCGCGCCGCCGGGTGCGAGGCGGGCCTCGAGCGCCGCGGGCACGTGGTCGCCGTCGAACACCGTGTACCACGCCGCCTCGCCGAGCTCGAGCCGCGCGGCCACCCGCTCGAGCTCGCGGCTCAGGTAGGGGTGGGCGCTCACCCGCTCGGGGAAGAAGGCAAGCGCCGCGTCGCGGAGCGGGGAGAGAGCTCCGTGGCGGACGGCCCCGTCCCTCCACGCCGCCAGCGGCGTCCCCGCCCCGGCGGTGACGGTGGCCAGGTAGTCGGCGGCGGCGCCGAAGGTGAAGCGCCCGCGCCCGCCCGAGTAGGCGAGCAGGCGCGCGCCGCGCGCCTCGGTGCCCGCCCGCGCGGCGAGGGCGCGCACGAGCAGGGCGGACAGGCCCGGCGTCATCCCGGCGGACAGCACCATCCGGCGCCCGCCTTCGAGCGCGTCGCCCGCGAGGAGCGCGTCGCCCGCGAGGAGCGCGTCGTAGAGCGGCTCGTCGCCTCCCGCGTCGAGGTAATCGGCGCCGGCCCGGGCGGCGGCCCGGGCGACGCGGTCGCCGAGGAGGAACGAAGGGCCCGCGCAATTGACCACGAGCCCGCAACCGGCGCAGAAGCGCGCGAGCTGCTCGGGCTCGGCGAGGTCCACCGCCATCGCCTCGCCGTCCCCGTCCCCGTCGCCGTCGGCGGGCGCGAGCTCGGAGAGCAGGCGCTGAGCACGGGCGAGGTCGCGGCCGCCGACGCGCAGCGGCCCGATCTGCCAGCTCCGCAGCTGGGCGGCCGCGGCGCTTCCCACGCCACCGTAGGCCCCGAGCACGGCGACGGGAGCGCCGGTGCTCATGGGCGAGCGAGCGCGGCCGCCATCGCCGCGGCGTTGGCGCCATCGAACGCCGTCCGCCGGTCGCCGGGGACGGTCACGAGCTCGACCTCGCCGAGGCAGCACTCCTGCCAGCGCGCCTGGGCCGCGGCGCGCGCCGACTCGGCCTCGGCCTCGGGCACGAGCAGGGTGACGTCGCCGAGATAGGGCGAGGGCGGGGTCTCGGCGGGGGCGCCCGCCACCGTCAGGCTGAGCACCTCGGTCCCCGCCTCGAGCAGGTGCCGGGCGACCTCGAGGGCGACCGCCTCGGCCTCGGGCAGGCCGACGAGGTGGAGGGTGAGCCGGCCCTGGTCGAGGAGGAGCTGCGCGTACCGGCCAGCGGTGACCTCGAGCGCCTCGGGCTCGCTCGGAGCGACGGTGCGCAGTCCGAGCACCCCGCCCGCTTCCGCGAGCCGTGCGATCACCGGCGCGAGCTCGGCAAGGCTGTCCTCGCCGCCGATCAGCACCCGGGGGGGACGGTCGCCGTCGGCCGAGAGCTCCACCAGCGGCGAGGCGCCTGTCTCCTCGGCGCGGTGCTCGCCGTCGGGCCGCGCTTGCGCGAGCTCGCGAGCCAGCGAGGCCACCGTCGGGCCCTGGAGGAGCATGCGCAGGAGGTCGTCGAAGAACACCGCCGCCGCCTCGTCGACGACCTCGCGCAGCCGCCCGGCGGTCTGCGCGGCCAGGAGCGAGTCGCCGCCGAGCTCGAAGAAGCCGCCGTCACGGGGGACGCCCTCGGCCCCGAAGAGGTCGGTCCACACCGCCGCGATGGCGCTCTCGAGCTCGGTCTCGGGGGCCGCCCCCCGCGCCGCGACCGGGGCACCCGCACCGCGCACCCAGGACTGGAGCCGGCGCTGGTCGAGCTTGCCGTTGGCGGTCAGGGGCAGCGCATCGATGACCTGGAGCTGGGCCGGCACCATGTAGTCGGGCAGGCGCGCGTGCGCGTGCGCGAGGACGGCGGGGGCGGTGAGCGGAGCGCGGTCGCCCTTGAAGCGGGCGGCGAACACGTGCATCCCGAGCTCGGACCAGGGATCCTCGGCGCCCGGGAGCGCCACCACCTCCTGTGCGCCGGCCCCGGCGAGAACCTCGAGCCACTCCTGGCGCGAGAGGAACGTCTGATCGCGACCCTGGCGGAGGTCGACGAAGTCCCCGGCGGCGGCGTCGACGCGCGTCATGAGCTCGAGCGAGGCCATGATCTGGTACTGGTCGCGGGTCATCTCGGCGAAGAGGAGCCAGCCCCCGGGCACGAGAAGCTCGCGGAGCCGATCGAGTGCTTCGCCGACGTGGCGGGTGCTGTGGAGCACGTCGGCGGCGACGATGACGTCGAAGCGGTTGGGCTCGAGCCCCTGGGCACGATAATCGTGCTCGAGGTCGAAGATGCCGTAGCGCACGTAGGACTCGGCGGCGAAGCGCTCGCGCGCGGCGCCGAGGAAGAACTGCGAGAGGTCGGTGAACAGGTAGTCGACCTCGAGGCCGCCGAGCGCGGCGAGCACGTCGATGGTCGAGCCGCCCACGCCCGCGCCGACCTCGAGCACCCGGAGCGGCTCGCCGGCGCTCGCATGCCCGTGGGCGAGCGCTCGCGCGCCGGCGGCGAGCATCGCCGTCGCGTAGCGGTTGACGAGGGCGTCGTGGTACAGGGAGTCGGCGACCTCGAGGCCGCCGCCGGGGAAGAGGAGCTGGAGCGGCTCGCGCTCTCCGCGCAGGAGCGCCGGCAGATGCTCGGTGCTCGCCCGGAAGTACTCGACGAGCGCGCTCGCCCCATCGTCGACGCCGGTCTGGAGCTCCTCTATCCGCCGCCAGGTCCGCTCGAGCTCGCCGTCGTCGGCGGGCCGCGCCTCGCCGTAGCGGCCCTCGCCGTCTCGTCGCACCATGCCACTCTCCACGAGGGCGCGCAGCCACCTGCGCAGGAGCCGGCGATGGGCGGGGGCCGCCCCGGCGCTGTCGAAGACCTGCGCCTCGGTATGCCACGAGTTCGGCCCGGCGAAGAGTCCGGCCTGGCGCAACGTGCCGAGCATGGCGAGCAGGGCGGCGCCGTTCAGCGCTGCGGCGTAGGCGAAGTAGCGGCTCTCCTGCACTCCGGTGAGGGTCAGCTCGCCCGCCTGCCGCGCGGCCTCGCGCACGGCCGCTGCCTGCGCCTCACCACGCCCGCGCTCGCGTTCGCCGCCCCGCCGGGGCTCGACGAAGGCCGCCAGGCGCCGCTCGAGCGGCGCCTCGCCGTGGGCGATCACCGCCGCCGCGCCGGCGTGCGGGTGGGCGGCGAGCACCGCCTCGATCTCACCGAGCTCGACGCGGTGACCGCGGATCTTGACCTGGGAGTCCTCGCGCCCGAGGAACTCGATCTCCCCGCCCGGCCGGTAGCGACCGAGGTCGCCGGTGCGGTAGAGGCGCTCGCCCGATTCGGGGTGGACGATGAAGCGTGCGGCCGTCTCCTCCTCGTCGCCGAGGTATCCGAGGGCGAGGCCGATCCCGCCGATGTAGAGCTCGCCGGGCACCCAGTCCGGACATGGGCGCAGGCCGGCGTCGAGGACGTGGAAGCTCTGGTTGGCGAGCGGCGTTCCGTAGGGGATGCTGGGCCAGCCCGGCGCCACGTCCTCGATCTCGTGGAAGATCGACCAGATCGCCGCCTCGGTGGCGCCCCCCATGCTGATCAGGCGCAGCCCGGGGAGCCGCTCCCGGATCTGGTCCGGGAGCGCGAGCGGGATCCAGTCGCCGCTGAGCATGGCCAGGCGCAGCGAGTCGAGCTCGAGCTCGGGTTCGCTGCGCAGGTAGTCGCTGAGCATCTGGAGCTGGGCGGGCACCGAGTTCCACACCGTCACCCCGTGCTCGCGCACGAGCTCGGCCCAATGCGAGGGGTCGCCCGGCCTGTCGGGATCGGAAAGGACGAGCGCGCCGCCCAGCGCCAGCGTCCCGAAGACGTCGTAGACCGACAGGTCGAAGCTCAGCGAGGACAGGGCGAGCACCCGGTCCTCGAGTCCGATCTCGTAGCGGCGGCTGACCTCGGCCACGGTGTTGAGGGCCGAGCGGTGGCTCACCATCACCCCCTTCGGGGTGCCGGTCGACCCCGAGGTGAAGATCACGTAGGCGAGGTCCCCGGGTCGCACCGCCGGTTCGGGGAGCTCGGCCGGCGCCGGCCCGGGCTCGAGCTCGTCGACGGCCAGCGGCTCGATCCCCGGCGGCCATGCGCGCTCGCCGAGCGACGAGCAGGTGAGGAGGTGGCGGACGCCGGCGCGCCCCAGTATCACGTGGGTGCGCGCGTCGGGCTGACTCGCATCGACGGGGACGTAGGCGGCGCCCGCGAGCAGGGCGCCGAGCGCGGCGATGACCTGCTCGACGCCCTTCTCAATGACGATCCCCACCGGCTCGGCCGGAGCGATCCCGCGCGAGCGGAGCTCCTGCGCGACGGCGCTCGCGCGCGCGAGAAGCTCGCCGTAGCTCGTCGTCCCCCGGCGCTCGATCACCGCGAGCCGCTCGGGCGCGGCGAGCGCCTGGCGCACCGCCCCATCGTGGAGGAGGCCGTCGGGCACGGGGGCGGCGGTGGCGTTGACATTCGCGCGCCGCCGCGCCTGGGCCTCGGGCAGGGGGAGGGGATCCCGCGATCGCCAGCGCTCCTCGCCGCCCGCCAGGCCGCGGAGGAGCGCCTCGAAGGCGGCGAACATCTCCGGGACCAGGCCGTCGGGGAAGATGCCCTCGCGGACATCCCAATTGAGGGCGAGCTCGCCGCCGCGCTCGAACACCTGGCAGTCGATCCACACCTGCGGGGTCTGGCTGATCCCGTAGCCGAGCTCGCCGAAGGGGATCGCCCGCTGCTCGCGCTCGAGCAGGCCCACCGCGCTCGTGAACACCACCGGGAAGAGCGCGGCGCCGGTGCCGGCGCGGCGTCCGAGCTCACGCAGGAGTTCGACGCCCGAGTACAGGCGGTGGTCGAGATCGTCCCACAGCTGGGCCTGGACGGCCCGAGCCCGCTCCGCCGGCGTCTGGCCGGCGCCGGCGGGCACCGCCAGTAGGTCGACGGCGGTGAAGTCCCCGATCACCTGGTCGATCTCGGGGTGCAGGGGCAGGCGGTTGAGCAGGGTGATCGTCATCGTCAGCGCCGGGTGCCGGCTCCAGCGGGCGATCGTCGCGGCGTAGGCGGCGAGCACGCCCCCCGACGGGGTAACCCCGTGCGCTGCGGCGGCCGAGCGAAACGCCTTCCAGGCGTGGGCGTCGAGGGTGAGCGCGTGCCTGCGGAAGCGCGGCGGCGCCTCGCGTGCGCGGTCGAGGATGGGGAGCTCGGGAGCGGGCGGAAGGTCATCGATGCGGCCCAGCCAGTAGTCGCGGTCGCGCTCGTAGCGCGGACCCTGGCGCAGCCGGCGCTCGGCCAGGAGGTAGTCGCGGAACGTCGGCTCGAGCTCGGCGAAGTCCCGCGACGGCTCCTGGTAGCGGCGCGCGAGCTCGTCGAGGAGGAGCTGCACGCTGACGAAGTCGGCGACGAGGAAGTCGATCGAGAGGTGCAGGTAGGCGCGCGCGTCGGCGAGCGTGACCCGCAGTTCAAACAGCGGCCAGGATTCGGGGTCGGGTACCCGATGGTCGAGCTCGTCGCGGGCCTGGAGGAGCGCCCCGGCGAGCGCCGCCGCGGTGGCGCCGCGGAGGTCCTGGACGGCGACCTGGTAGGCGGGGACGTGCTCGAGCACGCGCTGGGAGCCGTCGTGGGCGATCACCGCGCGGAGCATGTCGTGGCGGGCGATCATCCCCGCCCAGGCGCGCTCGAGCCGCTCGGGATCGAGCGAGGGGAGCTCGAGCTCGCCGTAGCCGTGGCAGGCGACGCCGCCGTAGTCGAACACTTCGCGGCGGCCGAGCAGGTAGGCGGCCTGGACGTCGCTGAGCGGGAAGGGCCGGTGGCGCTCGCCCGGCGGCGCGGGCGTTAGCTGCTCGGGCGCCGTCGCCTCGCGGATCAGCGCCAGCACCGAATGCTTGTGCTCGCGCAGGGCCTCGAGCCGCCGCTCCGTCATCACCCCACGCGGCCCGCGGAAGCGCAGCCGGCCTTCGTCCTCCCACAGCTCGACGCCCTCGAGCTCGAGCTCCTTGACCAGATCGGTGGCGGTCACACCACTCCTTCCTCGACGGTTTCCGCGGTGAGGACCTGCTGCTCGGCGAGGGCCGCCGCCACGCCGGCGACGGTCGGGGCGGCGAACAGCCGCCGCAGCGAGAGCTCGAGGCGCAAGCGCCGGCGGATCGCCGCCACCACGCTCGTCGCCAGCAGGCTGTCGCCACCGAGGGCGAAGAAGTTCTCCTCGCGCGAGACCCTGGTCGCGCCGAGGAGCTCAGCCCAGATCGAGGCGATGGCGCGCTCGAGCTCCCCTGCGGGGGCGGCGTAGACGTCCGCGGCCGGGGCCTGCCCGCGCACCTCGCGGTCGATCGCCCGGCGGTCGACCTTGCCGTTGGCGGTCAGCGGCAGGGCGTCGAGGAGCACGAGCTCCGCCGGCACCATGTAGGAGGGCACCCGGTCGGCGAGGAACGCTTGGAGCTCCGGGACCGGGAGCGCCGCGCCGGAGACGACGGCGGCCGCCAGCCGTGGGGGCGCGTGCGAGGTGGTGAACGCGATGGCGCGGGTGACGGCGGGGTGGGCCTCGATCGCCGCTTCGATCTCGCCGAGCTCGATGCGGTGGCCGCGGAGCTTGATCTGGTGGTCGCGGCGGCCGAGGAACTCGAGGATGCCTTCGGGCCAGTAGCGTCCGATG
>DASZKU010000160.1:0-3021 GCA_035552815.1 Solirubrobacteraceae bacterium
AGATCATTAACATGGCGCGCCATGAGTCCCGGTTCGCGGCGCCGGGGGCGGCGCCGGCCGCTCCTTGTCATGGCGCTTCTGGCGCTGGTCATCGCCGCCGTCCTGGTGGTGGTCCTCCACAAGCCACACAACGTCTCGCACCCCCGCGTCGAGTTCACCACCCCCACGAAGACCACACCCGCCAAGCCCAAGGCGGTGGTGCGCGACTTCCTCTGGCCCCGGTACGGGTATGACGCCGCGCGCACCCGTGTGTTCGGCTCGGACGGGAACCTCGCACCGCCGCTGCACCGCGGCTGGACGTATTACGGCACGGCGCTGCTCGAGTTCCCCCCGGTCATCCGCGGCAACGTCCTCTACGTGCTCAACGACTCCGGCGAGGTGCTGGCGATCGACAAGCTCACCGGCCACGTGATCTGGCACCGCAAGGTCGGCACCCTGGCGGCGGCCTCGCCGGCGATCGGCGACGGTCTCGTCTTCGTACCGATTCTCTCCACTGTCCCCGGTGCCAAGACCCCCGCCCAGGGACGGTTCGTGGCCCTCTCCCAGCGGAACGGGCGGATCGCATGGTCGATGAACATCCCGCCGGGCAGCGAGTCCTCGCCGCTCGCCTGGGGCCAGATGCTCTACTTCGGCGACCAGGACGGAACCGTGCGCGCGCTCCAGGCGAGCACCGGGCGCCTGCGCTGGACCTATCACGCCTCCGCGTCGGTCAAGGGCGCGGTGTCCTATGCGAACGGCATCCTCTACTTCGCCGACTACGCGGGTCGGGCCTATGCCGTTCGCGCCAGCAACGGCCATCAGGTGTGGGCCGTCGCCACCAACGGCGCCCAGGACGGCTTCGGATCGGGCAACTTCTACTCGACGCCGGCGGTGGCCTTCGGACGCGTCTACATCGGCAATACCGACGGACGCGTGTACTCGTTCGCCGCCGCCACCGGCGAGCTCGCGTGGGCCACGGGAACGGGCGCGTACGTCTACTCCTCGCCCGCCGTGGCCAACATCCCCGGCCTCGGCCCGACCGTGTACATCGGCTCCTACGACGGCAACCTCTACGCGTTCAACGCGAGGTCGGGCGCGGTGCGGTGGACGCACAACGCGGGCGGCAGGATCTCGGGCGCGCCCACCATCGTCGGCGACGTGGTCTACTACTCGAATCTCGCCTCCAAGACCACCACCGGGCTCAACGTCCGCACCGGCCGCGTCGTCTTCACCTTCCCCGCCGGTTCCTTCAACCCGGTCATCGCCGATCCAACCGCCATCTACCTGAGCGGCTACTCGGACCTCTATCAGCTCCTGCCGCGACGCACGAAGAGCACGGCGACGACCGCGACCACCACGGCGACGAGCACCACCAAGCACTGAGTGGTCGCTAACCGCGGTTGGCCGCCTCGAGGCGGCGGCGGAACGAGTCGGCTCCTTCCACCACGGCCCCTTGCGCCCGCGCTCGGTCGGCGAGGAGCCGATCCGAGGTCACCACCCAGACCTGATCGGGGCGGCCCTCCGCGGCCAGCCGGCGGACGATCTCGTCGTCGGCGGCGTTGGCGCGTGGGCGGGGAGCGTGGGCGACCTCGATCACCGTCGAGCGGATCGGCGGCGACGGCGGTCGCTCGAAGACGACGGTCACGTCCTCGCCGCTGTCGGCGACCCAGCGCTCGAGGAGATCGACGAGCCGCGCCATCGCGGCGTCCCGGTCCCGCCACCAGGCGTCGGGCCGCGAGCCGATCACATTCATGCCGTCGACGAGCCAGCGCATAGACGCAGCGTAGGCGGTGAGCGCCGCGTCCCAACCCGCGGATCATTGAGCGCACACATTTTTTCGCGGGCTACGGTAGGCTCTGCGCGTAACACAGCCGATAGCTCGCGAGAGGCTTTCGCGCGACGCCCTCGGGCGGACCGCATTCGCATGGGCTCCGAGCAGGCACCCTGGCAGCGGGCCAGCCGCCGGGTCGGTGGTCTGATGCCTCGATACATTTGCTCGGGCAATGCGTTAGAATGCTCTGTCTATGCGTTGTCGTAGTGGAAGTCATTGCCCTAATTCGGCCGAACCGGGCCGTCGGTTCTGTGCGGATCACGCCGCGGAGCTCGATCGCATGCGCGAGGAGCTCAAGGACGCGGCAGCCGCGCGCATCGGGCGAGGGCGCCCCAAGCGTTCCTCGACCTGTTGCCGACCTGGGTGTTACGAGCCTCGTGTCCCGCCCGCCGCGTACTGTGATGCGTGCTCGGCCGCGGGTTACGTCGAAGAAGCCGCGTAACACCGACGCCGCCGGTGGAGACCGGCAAAGCACTCATCGATACGGCGGGAGGATTCCCGGCGAGGTCGTGCGTGGGTCGAGGCGGCGTCTCTCGCTACGAGTAGTGGGACGCTAGGTCGCGGGCCGCACCGGTATCCCGGCCCGCCCCAGGTGCTCCTTGACCTCGGCCACGGTGTGCTGACCGTAGTGGAGGATCGAGGCGCAGAGGACGGCGTCGGCCCCGGCGCCGATGGCGTCGACGAGATCCTCGAGCCCGCCGGCCCCTCCCGAGGCGATCACCGGGACGCTCACCGTCTCCGCCACCTCGCGCGTGAGCAGGAGGTCGTAGCCCGAGCTCGTCCCGTCGCGGTCCATGCTCGTGAGGAGGATCTCCCCCGCTCCCCGCTCGACGCCCTCCCGGGCCCAGGCGACGGCGTCGCGCCCGGTGGGCGTGCGCCCGCCGGCCAGATATGCCTCCCACGTCCCGTTGCCGCGTGACTTGGCGTCGATGGCGAGCACGACGCACTGGGCCCCGAGCGTCTCCGCGAGCTCGTCGATGAGCTCGGGGCGCGCGAGCACCGCGGAGTTGACGGAGATCTTGTCGGCACCGGCGTCGAGCACGGCCTGGGCGTCCTCCACCGCGCGGATGCCGCCGCCGATGGTGAAGGGGATGAAGACGTCGTCGGCGGTGCGGCGGGCGAGCTCGACGACGGTGTCGCGCTTGTCCGAGGTGGCGGTGATGTCGAGGAAGATGAGCTCGTCGGCGCCGGCGGCGTCGTAGCGGGTCGCG
>DASZKU010000161.1:0-5784 GCA_035552815.1 Solirubrobacteraceae bacterium
CGCCGATCATCCTCGAGCGCTACCGCCTCCACCGCCAGCTCGGCGCCGGCGCCTTCGGCACCGTGTGGATGGCCCGCGACGAGCGCCTGGAACGCGACGTCGCCGTCAAGATCGTGCCGCGCGAGCGAATCGTCGGCGGGCGCTTCGAGCGCGAGGCTCGCGCCGCCGCGCGGCTCGCCCACCCCGGGATCGTCACCCTCTACGAGGCGGGCGCCGATGACGACGGGGCCTACCTCGTCTCCGAGCTCGTCCTCGGCGCGACCCTGGGTGAGCTCCTCGACGCCGGGCGCCTGTCCGATCGCGAGATCATCGCCATCGGTATCGCCCTGTGCGACGCCCTCGCCCACGCCCACGCCGAGAACGTCGTGCACCGCGACGTCAAGCCTTCCAACGTTCTCGTCCCCGAGCGCCCGTCGAGCCCGGCCTCGCTAGCCAAGCTCACCGACTTCGGCGTCGCCCGCATCGTCGGCGGCGACACCCTGACGCGAACGGGCGACGTCGTCGGCACGGCCGCCTACATGGCGCCCGAGCAGGCCGAGGGCCGTGAGGTGGGCGCCGCGGCGGACCTCTACGCCCTCGCCCTCGTCCTCTACGAGGGCCTCACGGGCATCAATCCCGTGCGCACCGGGACCGCCGCTCAGCGCGCGCGCCGGCTCGGCGCCCACCTGCCGCCGTTGCGCCGCCAGCGCCGCGACCTGCCCCGCGAGCTCGGTCAAGCGATCGATCTGGCGCTGCGCCCGCGGCCCCGGGAGCGGGGCACCGTCGCCGACCTGCGCCACGTCCTCGCCCTCGTCCTCGATCGCATGTCGCAGGTCACCGGGGTGGTCGCCCCTCTGTGGGCGCCGCGCCGCGAGGAAGTCGGCGATCCCTTCGCCGACGACGAGGCGACCGCGCCCGAATACCGCGAACGCGCCGGCTTGCTCGAGCGCCTCGGCCTCCGTGAACGCCCCGGCCTCTGCGAACGCCCCGACGGAGACCCCGACCCCGACCTCGCCGCCGAGGACGAAGCCGGGCGTCGCCTCTCCGCTCCCGCCCGCTGGCCCGAGCGCGGCCTCGCGGCCCTCGCCGCCGCCGGCCTCGCCGCCTGGGTGGTCGCCAACCTCCTGCCCAGCGCCTCCCTGGCCCCGCTCGTCGTCGCCGTCCTCGTGGCGATCCTCGTCGCCGCCCTGCCTCGAGTGGGCTGGCTCGCCTTCGTGTTCGCCGCCGCCGTGTGGCTCTCGTTCGCCGGGCGTACGGGCGCGGCCGTCGTCCTCGCCCTGGGCGGCGTCCTCCCGGCGCTGCTCGTGCCCTGGCGGGGGACGGTCTGGGGCCTACCGGCCGCCGCCCCCGCGCTCGGGGCCGTCGGTCTCGCGGGCGCGTGGCCCGCGCTCGCGGGGCGCGGTCGCGGACCGGTGACGCGCGCGGCCCTCGGCGCCGTCGGGTGGGTGTGGACGGCCCTGGGTACGGCGCTCTCGGGCACCACCCTCTACCTGAGAGCCCCCCCGGGCACGCCGCCGCCGGGTCAGTGGCCCGCCTCGGTCGGCGCCACCGTCCACCACGTGCTCGCGCCGCTCCTGAGCTCGGGCGCGCTCGCGCCGGCGCTCGTGTGGGCGGCCGGCGCCGTCGTCCTCCCGTGGCTCGTGCGAGGGCGCCGGCCGGCCGTCGATTTCGTCCTCGCGGCCGCGTGGGCGGCCGGGCTCGTGGCCGCGACCTACAGCGTCCTGGGGACGGTTCACGGCTCGCTCGCCGGCGCCCCGGTGCGCGGCGCCGTGCTCGGCGGGGTGGGCGCCTTCGTCATCGCGCTCGCGCCCAGCGTCCTCCGAAGCTCGCGCGCGGGGCGGGTCTTCGCGCGAGTTCCGTAGCATCCGGGTGCCCGCAGGGGCGTCCCGATGAGCGTGCTTAGGAGTCTCGAGAGCAAGATCGCCGGCCTCGTCGAAGGCACGTTCAGCCGTGCGTTCCGCTCCGAGGTGCGCCCCGTGGAGATCGCACGGCGCCTCGCGCGCGAGATGGAGGAGCACAAATCCTCCTCGGTCTCGCGGACGTACGTACCCAACGAGTACATCGTCTACCTGTCCCCACGCGACCGCGAGCGCTTCGCCGACTACGAGGACGCGCTCACCGACGAGCTCGCCGGCTACCTGCTCGAGTTCGCCCGCCGCGAGCGTCTGGCCATGCTCTCGCGCCCGGTGATCGAGTTCGAGACCGACGGCCGCCTCGGTCTCGGGGAGTTCGGGATCCAGACCCGGGTCGTGCAGCCTCCCTCCGAGGAGATGGAGCGCCCCCCGGCCGGCGACTACGAGCGTGACGACCCGGGCGGCCGGACGATGATCCACGGGGCGGCCGAGCGCGTCTCCGAGCCCCTCCAGGAGCACGCTCGCGCCCACCGGAGCACGGCGCTCCTCCTCCACGACGGCAAGCGCATCGTCGTCGGTCCCGCGGGCGCCACCATCGGCCGCAGCCGCCAGTGCGATGTCGTCCTCACCGATCCCAACGTCTCCCGCCAGCACGCCGAGCTGCGCCCGCGGGGCGGATCCTGGGTCCTCAGCGACCTCGGAGCGACGAATGGGGTCGTCATCAACGGGCGCCGGATCGACGCCCCCGAGGTCGTCCGGCCCGGTGACCGCATCGAGCTCGGGACCTGTGTGATGACCTTCGAGCTCGAATGATCGCCTCGGTCCAGCTTGCCCCCGTCTCGGTGGCGCTGAAGTTCGGCTTCCTCGCCGTGCTCTATCTCTTCCTCATGTGGGTGGCGGTGAGCTCGCTGCTCGATCTGCGCCGCGGCCCGGGCGGGGTCACCGACGGTGCTTCCCGCAGTCCCCAGGACGCCACCGGCCTGTACCCGGCCGCCGCCGGGATCGCCGAGCTCGACGGCGCGTTCGAGCCCCGGCTCGTGGTCGAGCAGGCGCTCGGGCACGAGTCTGGTATCGCATATGACCTGCGGGGGGGCGCTACCCTCGGTCGAGGCGACGTGGAGATCAAGCTCGAGGATCCGTTTGCATCTTCGCGCCACGCCCAGATCTCACGCCAGGGACACGTCGTCCTGATTGAGGATCTCGGCTCCACCAACGGCACTTACCTGAACGATCAACCGCTCACGGGCCCCCAACCGCTTCACGACGGCGACCTGATCCGGATCGGCGATAGCGAGTTCTCCTACCTGCAGTGATGTGAATGCTTCGAGCCGCTGATTGGATACCACTGACGCACACCGGCCTCCAGCGCCGCGAGAACGAAGACTCGGTGCTCGCTTCTCCGCCCGTGTTCGTCGTCGCCGACGGGATGGGCGGGGCCCAGGCCGGTGAGGTCGCCTCGCGCATCGCCGTCGATGCCTTCGCCGAGGGACTCCCCGAAGAAGGCAGTCCCGAGGAGCGTCTGAGCGCGGTCGCTCTGGACGCCAACCGGCGCATCTACGAGCTCTCCCAGAGCGAGAGCGAACGCGCCGGCATGGGCACCACGCTGACCGCGGCCTATCTCGGCGAGAGCGACCTCTCGATCGCCCACGTGGGCGACAGCCGCGCCTATCTCTTCCGCGACGGCGAACTCACCCGCTTGACCCAGGATCACTCGCTGATGGCCGAGCTCATCCGCCGCGGGAAGCTCACCGAGGAGGAGGCCGCCGATCATCCCCAGCGCTCGATCATCACCCGGGCGCTGGGACCCGAGCCCGAGGTCACCGTCGACACGTGGACCTACCCCGTCCGCGCCGGCGACGTCATCCTCCTGTGCAGCGACGGGCTCACCTCGATGGTCTCCGAAGCCCGGGTGGCCGAGATCCTGCGCAGCTCGAACGAGCTCGAGCGCGCCGCCCAGGCCCTGATCGACGAGGCCAACCGGGCGGGGGGGAGGGACAACATCACGGTGATCCTCTTCCGCCTCGAGGAGGTGGGAAGCGTTCTCGGCACCGACCAGCCGACGGTGGTCGCCGCCCCTTCCATCCCCGCGCCGGGATCGCCGGCGAACGCGACCGGCGTCGCAGTGGCCCCGGCGCCGCGTGTCACCCGCCCGGCGCCGCTGGCGCGCTCGCAGCGCCCGCCCACCGACGTCGGTGCCCCGCCCCCGCGGCCCCGGCGTGGCCTGCGCTACAGCAAGCCCGTGGCCGCCCTCCTCGCGATCGTCATCGTCCTCTTCCTGTTCGGCGGCGGCGGTTGGCTGGCCACCCGCCAGCTCTACTTCCTGGGTACCGACTCGCGCGGCTTCGTCACCGTCTACCGGGGCCTGCCCTGGAACCTCGTCGGCGGTGTGCGCCTGTACGAGATCTACTACGAGTCCGGCCTCCCGGCCTCGACGCTCGCCCCCGCCGAGCGCAACCGGATCCTCGACCACAGCCTGCGCTCGCAGGGCGACGCCACCAAGCTCGTCAACGACCTCGAGCTCGGAAAGGTGCAGCAATGACCTTGGGACCCTTTCGGTGAGCGCCCGCAACCGCGAGCTCGTGGGGCTGATTCCGGCGTCCCTGCTCGTCACCGCCGGGTTCGCAGGCGTGTTCATCCAGCGTTCGAACGCGCTCTCGAACGTGTCGCTCACCTACGGGGCGATCTTCCTCGGCCTGTGCGTCGTCGGCCACCTGGTGATCCGGGCGACTCTGCCCCACGCCGATCCCTACATGTTCCCGCTCGTGGCCGTGCTCTCGAGCCTGGGGATCGTGATGATCTACCGGATCGACACGACGGCGGCGCGCCAGCAGGCACAGTGGTTCGTCTTCGGCCTGATCCTCTTCGCCGCCACCATCATCGCCTTCCGTGACTACCGCAAGCTCGAGCGCTACCGGTACACGATCGCGGTGGTGTCGCTCGCGCTCCTCGTGCTGCCGCGCCTTCCCGGCATCGGCGATCAGGTCAACGGCGCCTATCTGGGCATCCACATCCCCGGCGTCTTCGTCTTCCAGCCCACCGAGTTCGCCAAGCTCGGCTTCGTCATCTTCCTCGCCAGCTACCTGCGCGACACCCGTCAGGTGCTCGTCCTCGGCCGGCGGGTCCTCGGTGTCACCATCCCCCCGATCAAGCATTTCGGGCCCCTGCTCGTGCTCTGGGGCCTGGCCATGCTCATCCTCATCCTCCTCCACGACGTGGGCTCGTCGCTCATGTTCTACGGCGCGCTCCTGTCCACGCTCTACGTGGCGACCAGTCGGGTGTCCTTCGTCGTCGTCGGCCTGGTCGCCTTCGCGGTGGGGGCGTGGTACATCAGCACCCACGTTGCCCACATCGACGCCCGGGTCCAGGAATGGCTGCACCCGCTGAACCCGTCGTACTACACCGGCAAGAACTCGGCGCAGATCAGCAGCTACCAGCTCGCCAACTCGCTCTTCGCGCAGGCGGCGGGCGGGCTCTTCGGCCAAGGCTTCGGCCAGGCCACGCTGACCATCCCCGGCACCCACAGCTTCCTCCTCCCCGCTCCCACCACCGACATGATCTACGCGGTGATCACCGACGAGCTCGGCCTCTTCGGCGCCGCCGCCGTCCTCATCGCCTACCTGATGCTCATCGGCCGCGGCTTCAAGACGGCGGTGCTCGCCCGCGACTCGTTCTCCACCCTGCTGGCGGCGGGCCTGAGCTCCGTCCTCGCCCTCCAGGTGTTCGTCATCGTCGGCGGGGTGACCCGGGTCATCCCCCTCACCGGAGTGACGCTCCCCTTCATCTCCTACGGAGGGTCGTCGATCATCGCCAACCTCGTCCTCCTCGCGCTCCTCCTGCTCGTCTCCGACCGCGCCAGGAGACCGGTGCCGGCATGAACACTCCCATCGCCCGCGTCTTCGCCCTGTTCATCGTCCTCTTCGCCCTGCTCGTGGTATGGACGTCGCGATGGACG
>DASZKU010000162.1:0-23812 GCA_035552815.1 Solirubrobacteraceae bacterium
CGCCAGCTCACCAGAGACATCCGCGGCCTCCCGCGGCCACGGCCGCAGCGTCCCGATCACCGCGACAGGCAACCCCTCCAAATGCCGCACCAAGAAGGCCAACAACCGCAACGAATCCAGATCAGCCCAGTGCAGATCATCGACCGCGACCAACAGCGGTCCGCCCTCACGCTGCTGCAACCACTGCAGCGCCCGGAAATACGGCGCAGAGCTCTCAGCGACCGGCTCGTGATCAAACCCCGCCAGCTCGCCCAGCGCCTCCCGCGCGACCCCGAACGCGAGGCGAGACTCGAGCTGTTCGCAGCGCGCGAAACGGACCCCCATCCCCGCCGCCTGTGCCTCGAGGCGCGCCGCCTCCAGCACCGACGTCTTCCCCAACCCGCCCTCACCAACCACTAACAACGCCCCGCCCCGCCCAGCCCGCGCCGCCGCCAAGCACGCGCTCGCCGCCGCCAACACGACCTCCCGCTCCCGCAGAGCCTGATCCCCTAGGGCCACGTCACGCCGAATTCTGACAAACGGCAGCCCTCAAGTCCATGCCCCACCGCTCGCCGTCAGGGTCCGAGCGTCGGGCCTCGCACGAAGTCGTTCACGGCTGCCTCTCCATTTCGGTGTTGACGATCTCGCGTGCCCGCTCGATCGCATCGGCGGTGATCGTGGCGGCTTGCGTGAGCATCTCGTCGGTGTGACCAGGCATCAGCTGTAGCCGAAAGCGCGAGTGACCCCGCGCGACGGCAGGAAATTCGATGGCGCTGACGAGCACTCCCCAGTCTGCGACCAGTGTGCTCGCGATTCTCGCCACCGTTTCGTCGCCGACCGGAACCGCCACAATCGCGCAGGGGTCTCCGTAGCACTCGAGTCCCCGGGCGGCGAACGCGGCGCGGACGGTGTGTGCGGCTCGCTGCAGCTCGGTCCGCAGGAGCTCACCCTCGTCCGAGCGGACGATGCGCATCGCTTCGAGCGCGACGGCAGCCTGCGCTGGCGCCATGGCGGTCGAGAACGTGAATGTCCCCCCGAAGATTCGTACGTAGTCCTTGACGGCTGCCGACGAGCTGGCCAGGAAGCCGCCGGTGGAACAGAACGTCTTGGAGAATGTGCCCACGATCAAGTCGACATCACCCATCAGCCCCTGGATACCGATCTGTCCCGAGCCGCCCGGGCCGAGCTCGCCGAGGTCGTGCGCGACGTCGACCATTAGCGTTGCCTCGTGCAGGCGACAGGCATCACGCAGCGGCGTGAGCGACGGGGAGTCGGCATCCATCGAGAAGGTCCCTTCGGTGACGACGAGGATCCCCGCGTCCGGGTTCTTCGCCCTGACCTTGCCGATCAGGTCGGCGCCGGCGGCGCTGTCGACGTGGTCGAAGCGGTGGATGTTGCTCGTCGCCGCATGCGCTCCCTGCTGCAGAGATGCGTGCGCGAGATTGTCCATCACTACGTGGTCCGCCGGTCGTACGAGCCCGACAATCGTCCCGAAGCCGGCCCCCCAGCCCGTGGGGAACAGCGTGACGTGCTCGGCCTCGACGAAGTCCGCGAGCTCCGCCTCGAGCTCACGTGACGGACGCGTGCCGCCGTGCAGTGCGCCTGAGGCCCCGCTGTGGCAACCGTAATCGCGGATCGCGCGGATGCCGGCCTCACGAACGCGATCGTCGGTCGACAGGCCAAGGTAGTCCGCGGCGGCGAAGTTGAGCCCCCGGACCAAGCGGCCACCGTCGAACCGCGACGTCGCCGTGAGTCCGGGCTCGTCCTCAAACGAGCGGAAATACGAGACGAGGTCGTGCCGCCGCCTGGCGTTGGCCCAGTCATGGAACGGCTCGGTCCGCCCTATCAGGTCGGGCCCTTCGGGCATCGCCCATTCGGCGACGTTGTGGTCGAGCGCGAAAGCGCGCTCGTCTTCATGGGTCGGCAGCGCTATAGCCATCGTTCAGAAACCTCCCACCGATTGAGGCCCGGGTGATCCTATGCCAGCCGGACCGATTAGCTGGCAGATTGGCCTGCCAGGTTCCTGTGGGAGAGTGATCGCCCCGCCCGTCGTTTGCATCGCTGATTAACCATGATTGTTTAGCCCGACCACACCCGACGCCGACACCGAGACGCGCCTGAGTCCCAGCGACCTGGTCTCGAGCCACTAAGCGGCCGCCAGGAACTGCTCGACGGCGTGCTCATCGCCCTGCCACAACAGTCGCAGCCCACGCACGTGCGCGAGCACGAGCCGGGCGAACCACAGCCCCGACAGCGCCCGCTCGGCCGCCTGGCAGCTCGGCTCGCTCTCCTCGAGGCGGCCGAGCCATACCAGTGCCTCGGCGCGCGGGAGCTCCAGGTACGGGAGGAGCGCTGGGCACAGCTCCGCCAGCTCTTCGCAGCGCTCGATCTGCCCCAGCGCGTCCTGCAGCCGGCCGCGGCGGATCAGCAGGTACGTACTCTGCACCAGAGAGGTAAAGAGCGTCGCGGTCGCGCCGGCACGCTCGGCCGCAGCCTGCACCGCGAGGCTCGCCCGTTCGGCCACCTCGAAGTGCTCGGCCACGATCGTGAGCTCGGTCACCTGGTCAAGCGTGTTGCTCGGGTACAGCAGCTGCCCAGGCCCGAAAGCGCCCTCACTACCGCCCGGACCGTCCAGCTGCGCCGCGAGCCTGAGCGCCGTCGGCAGGCCGCTCGCGTCACCGGTCCGGTAGGCGGCGTTCGCCCAGATCGACTCGGCCCTCGCACGCAACCCCGCCTCGGCGCCAGCGGCCAGCGACAGCGCCCGCGCGGCCGGCGCGAGCGCGGCGCCGGGGCCGCGCAGCATCGTCTCGGTCAGGCACTCATCCAGTAGCGACTCAACCGCCAGCGAGGACTCATCGTGCTCGATCGCGAGCGCGACCGACTGCTCGTGCGCCTGCATCGACGCCGCCGCCGACCCCCCCATCAGCAGCGCGTGCCCCCGCACACGCAGCGCCCGGTGACGCTCGCGCCAGTCAACCGCCGGCGAGGACAACGCGCCGTCCAGGGCAGCAAGCGCGTCGTCGACCAGCCCCAGCGCCGTCAAAGCCTCGCCGAGCGCGATCAGGACCTCCGCCGGCGGACGCTCACCGCCGAGCATGACCGCGGAGCGCAACAGCTGCGCGGCCCCCGCGACCGCCCCGGCGGCCAGCGCCCGGCGCCCGACGCGCGCCAGCACCTCCAGCGCCTGGCGATCGCCCACGAGCTCAGCACGAACCGCGTGCGCGGCCGCTTGCGCCTCCAGCCCGCGCTCCGACAGCTCCCGGAACGCGCGCTCATGCAGCCGCCGGCGCACAGGCAGCGGAAGATCGTCATACAACGCTTCGGCGAACAGCGGATGCGCGAACCGCATCGCGCCGTCCTCCGCGGCCGCGAGCAGCCCGCTGCGGCTCAAACCATCAAGCGCCGTGTCGATCTCTCTCTCCGCCATGCCCGCGACCCTCACCGCCAGCTCCGGGCGAAACGTCGTGCCCAGTACCGCACCCGCGCGTGCGCAGTCGAGCGCGACCGGCCCGACCCCCGCGAACCGCGCCAGCAGCAACCCCGCCGCCACACCCGCCGGCACTCCCCGCTCACCATCGGACTCCGGCACCCGCTCACCGCGCGCGACCGCGCGCGCCAGCTCCCCCACCAGCAACGGGTTCCCCGCGCACAACCGCCACCCACCACGCTCGACCGCCTCCGAGACGGTCCCGCCGGCCCGCTCAGCCAGCAGCGCCGCCGCCGCCGGCCGCGACAACGCCACCAACCGCTCAAGCACACAACCACCGGCCGCCGCCAGCTCCGCGAACACCTCCGCCGCCTGGGGCGGCCACGGCCGCAACGTGGCGATCAACGCGACCCCCGTCCCATCCAAACGCCGCGCCAAAAACGCCAGCAGCCGCAACGAGTCCGGATCGGCCCAATGCAAATCATCCACCGCTACCAGCAGCGGCCCACCCGAACGCTCCTGCAACCCACGCAGCGCCCGGTAATACGGCGCCGAGCTATCCGCGACGGGCTCGCCGTCAAGCCCGCCCCGGTCGCCCAACGCCGCTCGCGCCACCCCGAACGCCAGACTCGACTCGAGCTGCTCGCCGCGCGCGAAACCGACCCCCATACCCGCGGCCTGTGCCTGGCGGCGCGCCGTCTCCAGCACCGAAGTCTTCCCCAACCCACCCTCACCCACTACAAATAACACCCCGCTCCGCCCAGCCCCCGTCGCCGCCGCCGCCGCCGCCAAGCATGCGCTCGCCGCCGCCAACACCACCTCACGCTCCCGCAGAGCCTGACCTCCTGGAGTCACCGCACTCCGAATTCTCGCAGACGGCAGCCCGCAAGTCCACGCCCGTGATGCTCACGCCGCGTCTGCGCCCAGCCATAGAACCTGCATGGACGACCCGTCAACGAGTATCCGATCACATGCTCGGCCTCGTTCACGGCGTCGGTGCGTGCGACGTGCACGTCGCGAACTTCGCGGGCGAGCGCTGCCCGTTCTCCAGCCCAGTGTAGGTCGGGGTGTACATGGCCGGCACGTTGCCGTAGTACCGCTCGCCGACGGGGCACTGACGGTCAACGCCGCCGGGTTGACCGTGAACGTCGAGCCGGTGTAAACCGTTGGGGACCACATGCACTGACCTCCGCCTCCTTCGTCGTCGCTCCTGGAGCAGCCACCGGATTCGATCGTGGGGCGCGACTCGTCAGCCGGGCAACGCAATCGTCCGCGACGCTCGCTGGTGACGGCTGAGGATCGGCGGCTTTAGCCGGTCGCCCTCGTGCACGAGCGCTTCAAGCGGCGCACGAGCGCTTAAGAATCATGGTGTTTCCATGATGCAAAGCAGCCCCGGTCAGGCATAGCGTCCGTCTCGGCCTCGGGGATGCGCTGACCGCTCCGGAAAGGAGGTTAACCATGGCTGGGCCTCTCCGATCCCACAGGCCCTAAAAACACTCACAGTTAAGGAGCTACAGAGATGACACGATCATTCATCAACAGAATCACTCTTCGTGGCCGCATCGCGGTCCTCGTCTCCACTTGCGCGCTGACCACCGCAGGCGCGATGGCGCTCATCGAATCCGCGTCCAGTCGCGCCGCCTCGTCCACGTCGGTCACCACTTGCGGCCTCGCGACGCTGAATGGCACCTACAGCTCCACTGCGTACAGCTGGACCGGAGGGAGTACGCCGACGCCGATGGCCTCGGCTGACTTCGAGCAGTTCAACGGCAGCGGCGGCGTCCTGGGGAAGGCCACCGTTGTGGGTACCAATGGGGTCGAGTTTGGTCCCTTCCAGCCCACTTCGGGGACGTACACGCTGAGTGCCAACTGCACCGGAACCCTCACGGTCGACATCGCGGGCACCACGGCCGTCTTCGACCTGTACGCCAGCCCTTCCGGAGACGTCGTCAACGAGGTCATGACCGAGGTCGACGGGGCGCCAGGCTCACCCGACGCCGACACCGAGACGCGCGTGAGCCCCAGTGACTTGATCCACAGCCGCTAACAACCCGGTGCGTGGACCTGCCGTTCCGGCTTGCGGGAAAGGCAGGTCCAACCACCGCGGGCGTCTCATCGAGACGTGGGCAGTTGGGCAGCCACAGGCTCTGAAACGAGGATTTCGGTCCTCGCGGGAACGGGTCACCTCCCGAGGTTGTGATGAAAAAGTTGCGTATATGGCGCACTTTTCATCACGCGGATTTCTGGTGCACGCCGGCGGGGCCGCGGTGGCCGGGAAGGGTAGGAGCGATGACACGTGTGGAGGTGAGGGAATGACCGTCGCCTGGTGACGTCGAGCCGCCGCTGGGCTCAGTGGGTGTAGCCGCACGCCGCCGCCGCCTCCTTGAACGCCGGTGAGGCCTCGCTGATGGTGTTGGGGATGACGAGGACGATTCCGTTCAGGTCCTCCACGCTGCGGTAGCCGGCCAGCGTCGCCGGAGCGGCGAGGGTGGGATCGGGGAACTCGGAGATCCCGTGGCGCCGCATGCACTGCGCGAGCCGGACCTCCTCGGCCAACTGCTGCTTGGAGGGACGCTGCGCGCCCGGGCCCCCGCCGGGCAGTAGGTGTACGCATGCCTTCCGAGCGGACTGGAAGGCGGGCGAGCTGGGGTCGATCCCCGAACCGGGCGGGATCTGGATTCCTCCACCGCCGGCCGCAGGGTCTGGGAGCCCGGGAACCCCGTGTGTGCGCATGCAGGCCACGTACTTGATCCACAGCGAAGTGCTGGTGGCACCGGCTCGCAGGGGCGAGGACCCGCAGGCGCTGATCGCCAAAGCACAAGTGATGACGACGAGTGTGCTTGTCTGTGCGCGTCGCATTACCCTGGTGGTTGTAGGCGACGGGGGGTTACACGGACGTGACACTTCGCGGCGCGGCTACGCGCCCGCCGCCGCTTACTCGCGGCGGAGGATGAGCAGTGAGCTCGAGTTGATCTCGAGCTCGTCGCCGGGGCTGCTGGCGGCCGGGTAGTTGGCCTCGGGGTCTGAACCGATGACCGTCGTCCACTTCTCGCCGAGCCCCGCGGGCACGGTGCAGGTGAGGGGCTCGTGGTGGGCGTTGAAGAGAAGCAGGAACGAGCGCCCCTCGATCGGGTTGCCGTCGCGGTCGTGGGTGGGGATCTCCTCGCCGTTGAGGAATACGCCGAGGGCGTGGGCGTCGTCGCGGTTCCAGCCGGCCTCTTGCATCTCCTCCCCGTCGCAGCCGAACCACATGACGTCGGGCAGGCCCGATCCCACCACCTCGTCGCCGACGAGGAAGTCGTGGCGCCGGAACACCGGCTCGTGCCGGCGCAGGTCGATGATCCGGCGTGTGAACTCCTGCAGGTCGGGGTCGGCGTTCTCCCAGTGAAGCCAGGAGATCTCCGAGTCCTGACACCAGGCGTTGTTGTTACCGCCCTGGGTGCGCCCGAACTCGTCGCCGCCGAGGAGCATGGGGACTCCCTGGGAGAGCACGAGGGTGGCGAGGAAGTTCCTCTGCTGTCTGGCGCGCAGTGCGAGCACAGAAGCATCGTCGGTGGGGCCCTCGGCGCCGCAGTTCCATGAGCGGTTGTCGTCGGTGCCATCCTCGTTGTCTTCGAGGTTGGCATCGTTGTGCTTGTCGTTGTAGGAGACGAGGTCGGCGAGGGTGAACCCGTCGTGGGCGGTGACGAAGTTGATCGACGCCACCGGGCGGCGCCCGTCGTTCTCGTAGAGATCGGCCGAGCCGGTGAAACGCCGGGCGAAGTCCGCCACCGATGCCTCGCCGCGCCAGAAGTCGCGGATGGTGTCGCGATACTCGCCGTTCCACTCGGTCCATAGGACGGGAAAGTTCCCCACCTGGTATCCGCCCGGCCCCACGTCCCAGGGCTCGGCGATGAGCTTGACGCCGGAGAGGATGGGGTCCTGGTGGATGATGTCGAAGAAGGCCGAGAGGCGGTCGACGTCGAAGAGCTCGCGCGCCAGCGTGGCGGCGAGGTCGAAGCGGAACCCGTCGACGTGGCACTCGAGCACGAAATAGCGCAGCGAGTCCATGATCATCCGCAGGACGTTGGGATTGACGGGATTGAGGCTGTTGCCCGTCCCCGTGAAGTCCATGTAGTACCGGGGATCCTCGGGACTCAGGCGGTAATAGCTCGGGTTGTCGATGCCCTTGAAGGAGAGCATGGGGCCGAGGTGGTTGCCCTCGGCGGTGTGGTTGTAGACGACATCCATGATCACCTCGATCCCCGCCCCATGCAGGGACTTGACCATGGCCTTGAACTCGTGGAGCTGCTCGCCGCGGGTTCCCGACGAGCTGTAGGCGGCGTGGGGCGCCAGGTAGCCGATCGAGCTGTAACCCCAGTAGTTGGACAACCCCTTGTCGATCAGGAAGCTCACGTCGGCGATGTGGTGGATGGGTAGCAGTTCGACGGCGGTGACACCCAGGTCCTTGAGGTACGCCACCGCGGGCTCGGAGGCGAGGCCGGCGTAGGTGCCGCGCAGGTGCTCGGGGATGTCGGGGTGGCGCATGGTGAAGCCCTTGACATGGGTCTCGTAGATAACCGTGTTGCTCCAGCGACGTCCGATCACGCGGTCGCCCTCCCAGTCGAAGGAGGGGTCGACGACGACGCTCGCGGGGATGGCCGCGGCGTCGTCGCTGTCGTCGAGGGTCAGGTCGTCGTCCTCGCCCTGCGGCTCGTAGGGGAGGACGTTGGCCGCCTTCCAGTCGACGCCGCCGTCGATCGCCTTGGCGTAGAGGTCGATGAGGAGCTTCGCGGGGTTGAAGCGCAGGCCCTGCGCGGGCGCATACGGTCCGTGCACGCGGTATCCGTAGCGCTGGCCGGGCTCGAGCCCCTGCACGTAGACGTGCCACATGAAGGCGGTCCGGTCCTTGATGTCGATGCGCTGTTCTCTCCCGTCGTCGTCGAGCAAGCACAGCTCGACGCGTTCGGCGTTCTCGGAGAAGAGCGAGAAGTTGACACCCTGGCCGTCCCATGTGCTCCCCTGGGGGAACGGGCGTCCCGGCTTGAATCGGTCCGGGTCGGGAAATTCCGCCATCGGGGCCGCCGTGGATGATCTCTGGTAAGTCACGCCGAGGGTGACTACCCCGCCCGTGGCGTCGGCAACCCGTTTGCTCTCGGAGATCGCGGGTATGTCCGCGCCTCAGTGGGTGAGACTCGCCAGAGCGGCGTCCTCCTGCATCCCACCTCGCTGCCCGCCCCCGGGCAGCTCTGGGGCCAACCCCATCTACGACTGGGAGGTCATGCGCGCGAGGAGCGAGCCTTCGTCGCCTACTGGGCGGTGCCGGCACGCAACCGGACGGCGCGCCAGGGCACCTGGCATCGCGCCCCGGGACGCGAGCGAAGGCCTATGCCATCCTTCCCAGATGGACCCGCTGGTGCCACGCCGGGACGGATTGAGCGCGGGGCCGCCGCAGGTGCGGGCGAGGGATCGCGCACTCGTGCAGTGGGTCGCCGAGGCGACTCCCGGCGACCGGGTCCCGGAGCCCTGGCGGTGGGCTCGCAGCCCGACGCGGTCGGTCATCCTCACGCTCGTGGACCTCGGGGTGATCGAGAAGCCCCAGCCCGGCACCGACATGACCGAGCTCGTGACCGAGGCCAGTGCGGCAGCGCGGGCGTGGCTCGACGAGCACCCCGCCGACGGAGGTCCGGCTCCCGCGCTCGAGTAGGCGCGCGCTTCCGGGTAAACGCGCCGGGTAAGGGCGCGCCGGGCGAGCGCGCCCCGCGCTCGAGTAGGCGCGCGCTGGTACACATCGGGCATGGAGCTGCGTGCCCCTGTGCCCGACGAGGCGCCAGCCGTCCTCGAGGTCCTCGTGGCCCGCGACATCGCGGACCTGGGCGCCCCCGACTGCACGCTCGGGGACGTGCTCGACGAGTGGGGGCTCGCCGACTTCGAGCTCGCGGCCGACGCTCGGGTGGCCGAGGTCGACGGGCGGATCGTCGCCTACGGGTCGGTGCGGCGAGAGGGGACGTTCGCGGTCGTCGCCCCAGAGTTCGAAGGACGCGGGATCGGCACGCGCTTGCTCCGCTGGGCCGAGGGGCGCGAGGCCGAACGGCCCGGGGGGCGAAGCCGCCAGTGGGTCGCCGGCGCCAACGAGCGGGCGGCGGAGCTCCTGCGCGGCGCCGGATACGAGCTCGTGCGCAGCTACTGGAGAATGGACCGCCCGCTCGACGAGAGCGTCGTCGCCGGGGAACCGCCCGCCGGCGTGCGCGTGCGCTCGCTCGACGTCGACGGCGACGCTGCGACCCTGCACGAGCTCGACGCCCTGAGCTTCGCGGGCGCCCCCGACTTCCATCCTATGTCGCTTCAGGCCTTCCGCGACGAGCATCTCGGGGCCCACGACCTCGCCCCCGAGCTCAGCGCCGTGGCCGAGCTTGGCGGCGGGGTCGTCGGCTTCGCGCTCGCGCGCAACTGGAAGCACGAGGGGGTCGGGTTCATCGACGTCCTCGGCGTCCATCCCGACCACCGCCGCGTCGGGATCGCTTCGACGCTCCTGCGCTCGGCCTTCGCGGGCTTCGCCGCCGCGGGCCTTGCCCGCGCCCAGCTCGGCGTCGCTTCCGATAACCCGAGCGCCCGGCGGCTCTACGAGCGCGTGGGCATGACACCGCGCTTGCGCTTCGATACCTACGAGCGGCCTCGTCCCTAGCGGATGCCGGTGTCGTAGATGATGGTGATGCTGGTAAAGCTCCGAGCGTGGACCCTCACCGTGCGGGGCGCCGGGGGTCGGGGAAACGGCGAGCCGGCTTTCGCCTGCGCCTCGACGACGTAGCTCCCCGGCGCGAGGCGAACGCGAAAGCGGCCGGTGGCCGACGAGCGGACGGTGACCGCCGGCGCTCCGGCCCCGGCCCGGCGCACGATGAGCGAGGCGGCCAGGGGCCGCGGCGCGCACCTCGGCTGGGGTGAAATCGTCTCTACCGGGCAGGTAGGCCCAGCGACGAGGCGGCCATCGATCCCCGAAGTGAGCGCCGCCCCACTGGTCGCGGCGCATGCGCCCATCGCCAGCGCCAGGCCCAGCGGTAAGCACGCGCGCCGCATGGGCAGAGGGTAGTCATGCCTCGTCCCTAGCGGCGCTCGACGAAAACGGTGGTCGACTTGACGATCGCCGTGGCCGCGTCGCCGGGCTTGAGGTCGAGCTCGTCGGCCGCCTCGCGCGACATCAGCGAGACGATCCGGTAGGGGCCGCAGGCGAGGTCGATCTGGGCCGCGACCTCGTCCTTCTTGACCGCGACGATGGTTCCCTGCAGGCGGTTGCGCGGGCGTGGGATGCGCGTGGGGCCGCTCGCGGCGGCGGGGTTCGAGAGCTCCGGGGTGGACATGGCGGGGCGCTGCGGAGCCATCCTACTCACTCGGCGCTCACTAGACAACTATTGACTAGCACGCGAGGAAAGTCCCGCTCGAGAGCCTCGACGGCGTCGTGCTCCACGTGAACTGGGACCAGCGTCGGACCGCTGCTCGACCCGGGTCCCGATCGGATTACTCGCGCCTACGTGTCGCGCCGGACGAGGAGCACGGCGGCGATGGCGATGGCCAGGGCGGCGTAGCCGGCGAAGAGCGCGAGCCCGGCCCACGGGGCCAGCGTGTGGGGATCGGGATTGATCGTCCACACGGCGCCGCCGGCATTGCTCGGCAGGTAGGGGCTGACCGAGTTGTTGAAACTCGTGGGGAGGAGGCTGAGTATGGGCGGGAGGACGAAGACGATGCCGGCGAGGAGGGCGATACCTCCGGCCGTGCTGCGGACGATGGCACCCAGCCCGAGAGCGAAGATCCCCATCACGGTGAGGAAGAGCGCGGCGCCGAACAGGGCACGAAGGACGCCGGGATGCGAGAGGGCGATGTTGATGTGCTGGCCGGAGAGGATCGCCTGCCCCGCGAGAAAGACGATGAACACGGCGGGGAGGCTGACCGCGAAGGCCACCGCACCGAAGACGAGCGCCTTGCCCCAGAGCACGGGCAGGCGCTTGGGAACGGCCGAGAAGGTGGCGCGGATCATGCCCGTCGAGTACTCCCCGGTGATGACCAGGACCCCGAGTACGCCGATCGCGAGTTGGGCGAAGTTCACCCCGGCCAGGCTCACGCGCAGCGGGTGGAAGTCGTGCCGGTCGCCGGCGTTCAGGTGCGGCCAGCGCGATTCGAAGACGACGCAGGCGAGGACCCCGATCCCGATGATGAGGACCAAGGCGGCGAAGAGCGACCAGCGGGTGGAGCGGACCGAACGGAGCTTGGTCCATTCCGACAGCGCCACGCGGCCCTGGGTGACGCGACCGACATTCGTGGCGGGGGGGATGGCAGTGGTCGGGGCGGTGACGGCGCTCATGCCAGCGCCGCCTTCGACTCGGCGTCCTCGACGTCGGTGTGGAACTCGAGCGCGTCGCGCGTGAGCTCCATGAACGCCTCCTCCAGCGACGCGCGCTGGGAGGTGAGCTCATAGAGGACGATGGTGTTCTCGGCGGCGATCGTGCCCACCTGCTCGGAGCTCAGGCCTCGGATCTCGATTACCGACGGCTCCACGGAGTCCACCTGAACATCGGGTCCGGCGAGGAGCTCGGCGAGCCGGTCGGCCTGCGGCGAGCGGACGCGCACCGAGTGCTTCGAGGCGCCCTGGACGAAGTCATCGACGCTCGTGTCGGCGATCAGGCGACCGCGGCCGATGACGATGAGGTGCTCGGCGGTGAGCGCCATCTCGCTCATCAGGTGCGAGGACACGAAGACGGTACGTCCTTCGCGGGCCAGCTTCTGCAGGAGCTTGCGCACCCACTGGATGCCTTCGGGATCGAGGCCGTTGACAGGCTCATCGAGCATCACCGTGTGCGGATCGCCGAGGAGCGCCGAGGCGATCCCCAGCCGCTGTCCCATTCCCAGGGAGAAGCCCCCGGCGCGCTTGCTCGCCACCTCGGTGAGGCCGACGAGCTCGATCAGCTCATCGACCCGGCTGCGGGCGATGCCGTGCGTCTGGGCGAGAGCGAGGAGGTGGTTATAGGCGGAGCGTCCGGTGTGGACCGAGCGCGCCTCGAGCAGGGCTCCGACCTCGTGCAGAGGAGCGGCGTGCTCGCGATAGGGCTTGCCATTGACCACCGTGTGCCCCTCGTTGGGGGCGTCGAGACCGAGAATCAAGCGCATCGTTGTCGACTTACCCGATCCGTTGGGGCCGAGAAAGCCGGTGACGATTCCCGGCTTTACCCTAAATGAAAGGTCGCTGACCGCGACCTTCTCCCCGTAGCGCTTCGTGACATTCGTCACCTCGATCACGTGGGCATGCTCCTTCCAAGGTTTCCCGAACGGTTCAGTAAAGCAGTGCTTCCTGAAAATCCCCTGACAACGTCGGTTCAGCTCGCCGGCGGGGCACTGGTGCCGGCCGCGTAGCCGGACTGCAGATAGCTGGTGTAGCCGAGCACGGCGCCCTGGGGGACGTCGAGCTTGCCAGGATCTCCGGTCAAGGTCTGGTCGGCCTCGAGGAGCTTGCCGGTGCTCTGGTCGAAGACCAGGGTGTAGCTGATCTCCACGCCCGTGTAATCGGACTCCACGCTCACCGCGACTCCCGGTCGTCCGTTGCGATCGGTCACCGTGCCACTGTTGACAACCCCCGGCGTCAAGGCGAGCAGCCGCAGGATCGCGGCCTCGACGGGCGGGGAGATGGGCTGACTGTCAGCCATGGCGGTGAAGGTCACGAACTGTCGAGCCGACGGCGCCGTGCCCGGATACACCAGCCCAAAGCGGCGGGCGAGCACGGCTGGGTTGACAGAGAGCGGGGGGAGGGGGTGACCGGCCGCGACAGGTGTGTCACTGACATTGGTCCCGTGCATCCTGCTGGTGATCCTGCGCAAGCGGCCGCTGCCGTCTGACCGCAGCCACGACTGCGTCACGGTGGGTAGAACCACCGACGGCGGCGACTGGTCGCTGCGCGGGACGGAGAGGTGCCACGTGCGCACGCGCACGTACGCGTAGGGGGTCCCCGGGACCTGAAGTGCCACCGGCTGCTTCGCCGCCGTGGCGCTCAGGGTCAGAAGGACCTCGCGACCCGAGGGCGGCTGCGGCGCGTTATAGACGAGCGGCCGTGGCGTGGCGGCGTAGGTCGTCGACCCCCAGCCGAAGAGCGGGTGACCGATGATGAGCACGAACTCGACGAGGATGGCGGCAGCGACCAGGCCGTTCTGGATCGAGTGGCTGCGAGGCCGGGTGCCCCCCGCGGTCCGAAAGCCGGTCACGGGCCGTGACTGTAGTGGGGGCTGGAGCCGGAACGCCCCAGGGGCCCCGCCCCGCCCCGCTCGGCCCTAGGCCGCTCGCCGTCGCTCGCCCCGCACGAGGACCACCGCGGTGGCGAGGACGACCACGCAGATCACCGCCTCGACGATGCCGGCGCCGGAGACGCGACACGGCTCCTGTCTGCTGTGGAGGGCGCCGGTGAGTGAAGGGCCGAGAAGATCGCGAGCGTCGCGGCGAGGAATGTGATCAGCGTGCGCGCGGTAGCCGGCGCCGAGATTCTCGTCATGGCGTCGAAGCTACGCGTGATCGGCGCCGGGCGACACACCCGCGGGCGGAACCTGCCTCCCCCCACGGTGGTAGGAGGTAATCCCCGGCGTGGAGAGTGGCGCCACACCAGGCGGGCCCGAGCGGGTGGACGGACGATGCCGGTTATCCGCGCTACCCGTGGACTTGCTGGCAACCAAGGGGATCGCTATCCTGTCTTCTACAGTGGCTTCGTAGCGCAGTCACAGACGGCGCTGGAGGGCTGCGACTTGAAGGGCGGAACGAGCGTGCGGTCATAGCTATGGCCGCGTGGTCCTGGTCCGTTGGCAAGGCTCAGGTTCGGCTGACACGCTCTGGGAGTTCTCTGATGCAAGGGTCGGCACGCGCACGCGTGTTAGACAAGCGACAAGGCCCACGCCAGGCCAACCCTTGTGCTGCCGCGCGCCGTAGCGCAGGCGCTGCGCCGGCCGAACCGGCTCGCCCGCGGGCGAGCTCGCCAGTGATCTTTTGCTGGGGAAGGGGGATCAGCAGACGGAGGCAAGCGGCGGCGCGCACGACCGCCGCGTCCCCTCTCGCTGATCGACTCACCAGTGTCCCGGGCGCGTGGGCGCTGCCCCGGGGCGATCGCCATCTGCCCTCCCCTGCCGGCAGATGGTTTCGTCGGCCGCGCGCCCTGCGTGGGCGCGCGGTCGGCGCATCGTAATCGACATCCCGCCGCCGGCGTTCGGGGTTTACTACTGAACCTGCGGGCAGCCTAATACGGAGCGGTCACGCGAGCAGCGCGTCGATAGCTGCCATGTGACCGGTAACCCGATTTCAGGGGCATGGCTCCCTGCGAAGCTCAGGCGCAACGAGGCGCGGGCCCTGTCGGTCGCCTTTGCCGTGCTCGCGGCCATCCTCTTCGTGACCGCGGCCAACGCTCTCTTCGGCATCGGCGGCGCCGCCGTGGTCAAGCCCATCCGCGACTGGCTTTCGTCCGCCGTGTACATCCTCGTGGCGGCGATCGTCGCCCTGCGCGCGATCCGGGTCCAAACTCATCGGCGGCCGTGGATCCTCTTCGCGCTCGGACTTTCCCTGTACGGGCTCGGGAACGTCCTGTGGTCGCTCTGGATCGGCAACCTCACCAACGCTCCGATCCCCTCGGTGTGCGATGCGCTGTGGCTGACCCTATATCCCCTGAGCTACGCGGGCATCGTCGGGATGGCGCGCGTGCATGGGCAGCGGAGGATGCCCGCCGGCGTGTGGCTCGACGGCATCATCGCCGGAGCGGGGCTCGCGGCCGTCG
The DNA here is from genome assembly GCA_035552815.1 of Solirubrobacteraceae bacterium. Taxonomy (GTDB): domain Bacteria; phylum Actinomycetota; class Thermoleophilia; order Solirubrobacterales; family Solirubrobacteraceae; genus Palsa-465. The sequence continues at coordinate 15,174 of DASZKU010000162.1, forward strand.
GCGCCGCGCTCGTCTTCCAGCCCATCCTCTCCTCGGCCACCGGGAGCACGGTGGCGGTCGGCACCGAGCTCGCGTACCCGATCGGGGACCTCCTGCTCGCGGCGCTGGTGCTGGGTGTGCTGGCGCTGCGCGGCTGGCGCGTCAACCGTATCTGGGGCCTCCTCGGCGGCGGTTTCCTCCTTCTGGCGCTGGCCGACTGCATGTACGGCGTGCAGGTCGCCGGTGGCTCGAGCAGCCCGAGCTCGATGACCAACCTCTGCTACGTCGTCGCCGTCGCCTTCCTCGGCCTCGCCGCGTGGCAGCCCGAAGGCGATCGGCCGCGGCCGCGCCTGGAGGCCACTTCGGTCCTCCTCGTGCCCGCCGGCTTCACCCTCACCGCTTTCGGCCTGCTCGTCTACGACCACTTCCAGGCGCTCGATTCCTTCGCTTTCGCCCTGGCCACGCTCACCCTGCTCGCGGCTTTGCTCCGGATCGTCCTCGCCTTCCGGGATCTCCAGAGCCTGGCCGAGGCCCGACATCAGGCCGCGACCGACGACCTCACCTCCCTCCCCAACCGGCGGCTGTTCATGCAGCGCGTGCGCGACGCGATCGCGGCGGCGGCGATCGCCGACGGCGAGGTCTCGGTCCTCATGCTCGACCTCGACAACTTCAAGGAGCTCAACGACACCCTCGGCCACAACGCCGGCGACGCGTTGCTGCGCCTGATCGGTCCTCGCCTCAAGGAGGCGCTGAGGTCGCGGGACACGGTGGCGCGCCTCGGGGGCGACGAGTTCGCCGTCCTCCTCGATCCCAGCCCCGACGAAGCGGGGATCGTCCGCGTCGCCGAGCGGGTCCTGGCTGCCCTCCGGCAACCCTTCGACGTCGAAGGCCTGGCCCTGCGTTTGACCACGAGCATGGGCATCGCCTCCTACCCGGCTCACGCCGACGATGACCACGGGCTCCTCAAGCGTGCCGATGTGGCCATGTACCAGGCCAAGGTGTCGCGCAGCGGCTTTGAGTTCTACGCCAGTGAGCGCGACACCCACTCGGTCGAGAAGCTGAGCATCGCCGCGGAGCTGGCGACGGCGATCGAGCAGAACGGCCTCGAGCTCCACTTCCAGCCCAAGGCCGAGGCCCGCTCGCGCCGCATCGCCGGGGTGGAAGCGCTCGTGCGCTTGCGGCTGGCCAATGGACGCCTGGTCCCGCCCCTGGACTTCCTCGCCGCTGCCGAGCACGCGGGAATGTCGCGCACGGTAACCCGCACGGTCATCGAGCTCGGTCTCACGCAGCTCGTGGCCTGGCGCCGGGCCGGGCACGATCTCGACATCGCCATCAACACCACGGTCGCCGATCTCCTCGACGCCGATTTCCCCCGCGAGGTGGCGGCGGCGCTCGAGGCCCATGGCCTGCCGCCCGACGCCCTCGTCCTCGAGGTCACCGAGAGCTCGGTGCTCTCCGATCCGGGGCGGATCGGGAACATCCTCGCGCAGCTCGGCGAGCTCGGGATCCGGCTCTCGCTCGACGACTTCGGAACCGGCTACTCGTCGCTGGCCCACTTGAAGTCCTATCCGGTCGGCGAGGTCAAGGTCGATCGCTCCTTCGTCTCGCGGATGTGCACGGACATGACCGACGCGGCGATCGTCTACGCGACGATCGAGCTCGCCCACAAGCTGGGAATCCGCGTCGTCGCCGAAGGCGTCGAGGACGAAGAGACCTGGCAGGCGCTCGCCGGGCTCGGGTGCGAGCTCGTCCAAGGCTACGTCCTCAGCCGGCCCCTTCCCGCCGACGAGCTCGAGCAGGTGTTGAACGCCCAACCCGCGCGGCCGGCAGGGGAGCCGTCGCGCACAACGATCGGAGCATGACGTGACCCCAGCGACAATGATCCAGCGGCGCCCCACCACGTACGATCGGCGCAGCAAACTGCCGGCAACGCAGGGGCGACGCCGGGAGGATGGGTGGCTCGAGCGGTGGATGCGCACGACCGACGATCTCGCCCAACTGCAGAGCTCGCATCGCATGGTCGACGCGGTGATCGACGAGATCGACGGCCGCCAGATCCGGATCGGCGATCACTGGCTCACCGATTACGCGTCCTGCAACTACCTCGGCTTCGACCTCGACCCCGAGATCATCGCCGCCGTCCCCGAGTATCTCGAGCGCTGGGGGACCCACCCGAGCTGGTCTCGCCTGCTCGGCAGCCCGGTCCTCTACGAGGAGATCGAGGCTCGGCTCACCGAGCTCCTGGGCGCCGAGGACAGTCTCGTCCTCCCCACCATCACCCACATCCACATGTCGGTGATCCCCGTGCTCGCCGGGAGCGGGACAGTGTTCCTCGACGGCCGCGCGCACAAGACGATCTATGACGGGGCCGCCTTCGCGCAGGGCCGGGGAGCCACCCTGACGCGATTCCACCACAACGATCTCGATCAGCTCGAGGAGCTCCTCGCCGGTGACTGGCACCGGCCGGGGATGATCTGCATCGACGGGGTGAACAGCATGACCGGAAACGCCCCCGACCTGGCGGCCTTCGCGGCGCTGGCCCGCGAGTACGACGCGCTCCTCTACGTGGATGACGCCCACGGCTTCGGGGTCATCGGCGAGCGCTCGGCGGCCGAGAGCTGCGGCTACGGGCTGAGGGGGAACAGCATCGTTCGCCATCTCGACGAGAGCTATGACAACGTCATCCTCGTCGGCGGCTTCTCGAAGGCCTACTCGTCGCTGCTCGCCTTCATCGCCTGCCCCACCGCGATCAAGCAGGTCCTGAAGACGGCGGCTCCGCCCTATCTCTACTCCGGCCCCTCGCCCGTCGCCTCACTGGCCACCGTGCTCGAAGGACTGCGCGTGAACGAGCTTCGCGGCGACGCCGCGCGCGCTGAGCTGCACCGCCTGACCGGGCGCGTGCTCGAGCGGGTCCACGAGCTCGGAATCGTCACCCCCAACGAGTCCATGTTCCCGATCATCGAGGTCCCGCTCGCCGATCCCGACAGCGTCGGTGAGGTCGGGAACCTCCTCTTCGACCGCGGCATCTACGCGACGATCGCCGCCTACCCGCTCGTCCCGCGTCACGAGGTCGGGTTCCGCCTCCAGCTCACGGCGGCCAACACCGACTCCGAGGTCGATCACCTCAACCGCGTCCTCGGCGAGGTCGCCGAGCGCTTCCAGCTGCGCGCCTCGCCGCAGGCGGCCGGCGACCTCGACCACGTCTAGCGCCATGGGCCTCGGGGTCCTGGCGCGGCTACGGGTGCTGGCTCCGCTCGAGCTGCGCGACTTCCGCCTGCTGTGGACGGGAATGGTGGCCTCGCTGCTCGGGGACGGGGTGTTCTTCGTCGCCATGGCCTGGCAGGTCTACCTGCTCTCGAACGCCCCCACCGCGCTCGCCGCCGTCGGCTTCGCCATCACCCTGCCCCAGGTCCTCCTCCTCATCGTCGGCGGCGTGGTCTCCGACCGCGTCGACCGGCGCAAGGCGATGATCGGTGCCGATGTGGTGCGCGGACTGGCGATCGGCGCGATCGGCGTGCTCGCCCTCTCGGGCTCGCTCCACCTGGGATCGATGATCGCCCTCGTCGTCCTCTACGGAGGCGCCACCGCGTTCTTCGGCCCGGCCTACGAGGCGTTCGTGCCCGAGATCGTCCCCACCGAGCGGCTCACCGAGGCCAATGCCCTCGATCAGTTCATGCGCCCCGCCGCCTCGCGCCTCGCCGGTCCCGCCCTCGGTGGGGTGGTCATCGCCGCCGCCGGCGTCGGCCCGGCCTTCCTCCTCGACGCGGCCTCGTTCGCCTTCTCGGCCCTGTGCGTGGCGAGGATCGCGCCGCGGCCGGCGGCCGGCTCGGGACGCTTGTCGCTCGAAGAGGTGTGGGCCGGCATGCGCTTCGTGCGTGCCCATGTCTGGCTCTGGGGGACCTTCCTCGGCGCCACCGCGAGCTACCTGCTCTTCATCGGCCCGTCCGAGGTCCTGCTCCCCTTCGTGATCAAGAACGACATGCACGGTGGCGCTCAGGCGCTCGGTCTCGTGCTCGGCGCCGGCGGGGTGGGCGCCCTGTTCGCGGCCGCCCTCGCCGGTCAGCGCGGGATGCCCCGGCGTCACATGACGTGGATGTACGTCACCTGGTCGCTGGCGACGCTGGCGATCGCCGGCTTCGGCCTCGCGACGGCGTCATGGCAACTCGCGGTCGCGAGCCTGCTCTTCAACGGCTTCGAGGCCGCGGGCACGGTGTGGTGGGCGACGACCAAGGCCCGTCTCGTCCCGCCCGAGCTGCGCGGGCGCGTGTCGAGCCTCGACTGGTTCATCTCGATCGGGCTCGTCCCGCTGTCCTACGCGTTCACGGCCCCGCTGGCCGCGGCGCTGGGAGCGTCGGAAACGCTGATCGTCGTCGGCTCGGCCGGTGCCCTCATCACCCTCGCCCCCCTGTTCCTGCGCGGCATGCGCGATGTCGAGCGCGCCGGCATGGCGCTCGACCGGGTGCCCGTCCCACTGGACCGCGCGCCCGTTCCCGTCGCCTGAGGCTCAGCCGGCGTCGGCGTCGGCGTCGGCGGGGAGCTCGGGGGCGGGACGCAGGGAGACGATGGTCTGGCGCTCCTCGGCGTCGCGAACATCGACCGATTCGAGGATGTCGATGGCGGCGACCATGATCTGCTGGGGTCGCTCGACAAGATGCTCCATGACCTCCTGGCCCTCGCGCGCCAGGCCGATGACGAAGACGTCGTCGCGGTCGTCGTAGGTCAATCCGGTGAGGAGCATGTTCTCGGCGATGACCTGGGCGCCGAGGTCGCGGCCGTCGACCTCGACGGTGGCCTCGAGAGCGGGGAGATGACGACTGAAGTTATCGAAATAGGTGCGCCAGTCGCGGCGGGGGATCTCTGTGGTGGCGGGTGTCATGTCCCTAACCCATAGGCCGGCGCGCCCCGGAGTGCAAGGGGCTGCGCAGGGCACTCGCCCCTCCGGGGCCGGGTGACGGATACTTGCAGCCGTGCCCGACCGTAACGTGCTGGGGGAAGAGCTCGAGCCCTGCGGCCTGGACCCCGTGACCGGGTTCTATCGCGACGGATGCTGCCGCACCGGGCCCGAGGATCTCGGCAGCCACACGATCTGCGCCGTGGTCACGGCGGAGTTCCTCGAGCACCAGCGCACGATCGGCAATGACCTGAGCACCGCCGTCCCCCAGTACGGGTTCCCCGGCCTCGTTCCGGGCGACCGCTGGTGCGTGACGGCCGTCAACTGGCTGCGGGCGCACGAGGACGGCGCCGCCGCCTACGTTGTCCTCGCCTCCACCCACGAGCGATCGCTCGACGTCGTCCCCCTCGAGGCCCTTCGCGAACACGCCGTCGACGTCCCTCCGGATCCCCGTGCCCTCACTGATCTGGGGTAGCGCCTGCTACGAAGCGCAGGTTCGCCCGCCAAACCTGTGCACTTTGGTGCCAAGGTGCCAAGGCGGCGCATCTCTATCTAACCATTACGGAAGTTACCGGGATGGGCGAAGGCATCGCATAGGTGGGCCATCGGTCAGACCAGTCAGGAAAACGGTCCTTCGTGACGAGCGACCCCGCTGCTGGGCGGTGTCCTCTGGGGAGTAGAGACCGTTCCGTCCACAGATAGGGCATTCCGTGAGACCCACTCGGGGGTCCGAGGACGTTAGGACTGCAGATGCACACGCTCGAGAAGTTTCTCGCGGGCAGCGCCCTACGCCTGCGCTGCCGCGAAGTCGCGCTGACCGGAAATGAAGGGCTCCTGATGGCCGATGTCTGGGCCGCCAAGCATTATCGCTGCGAGCTCTACGGCGCCAACGGACATCGTCCGGTGACGGCGATCATGGCCTCCGACAACGGCCCCCCGGAGGTGGCCGATGTGCTCGACGCCGTGGCGGCCGAGGCCGCTGTGGTCGATGACACGGGGTCCTATGAGGAATGGGCGCAGCAGATGGGCTTCGATGCCGACAGCCGCCGCGGCGAGCGGATTTACCACAGTGAGCGCCGGCAGGCCAAGGCCCTGCGCGCGCTCCTCGGAGAGGAGGCCTACCGCGAGCTGCTGTGGGAGACCGAGCGGCTGTAGATCAGATCCATCCCATCTCCGTGGCCCGGAGCACCGCTTGGGCGCGATCGGCGACCCCGAGCTTCTCGTACGCCTTGTGCAGGTGGCTGCGCACGGTGCTCGTGGAGAGGCCGAGCTCCTCGGCGATGACCTTGTAGACCTTGCCCTGGGCGAGGATGCGAAGGACGGTGGTCTCGCGAGCCGAGAGGGGAGTCGGCTCGGCTCGGCGCCGCTCGCTCCCGGCGGCGTGGGGGAGATCGAAGAGGACATCGCGGAGCTGATTGGCCGAGAGGCCGCAGATCCGGCACAGGCTGAGCATCTTGGCTCGGTCGACGGTCTCGCCCTGTGCATGGTGGGCGATCATGTCCGCGAGCCTTACGTAGGTGGCGACGGCGTTCTCGGCCGTCGAGGTGTGATGGGCGGCCACGGCGCGGACGAGAACGTCCGGCAGGCCCCAGCGATGGAGCATCAGGCCGCTGAGGCTGGCGTGGTTGGTGCCGAACTCGCGCTGCTCTTCGTGTACGCGCTTCTCCGGGGAGGCGGCCCGGGGGTCGACGCGCTCGGCGTAATCGGAATGGGCGCGGCCGAGCACGAGCTTGCCGACGTCGTGCAGGAGCGCCGCGACGAGGATGTCGTCGCGCTCATTCACGCCCGCCTCGCGGGCAATCCGGTCGGCGGCGCGCGTCACCGCGAGTGCGTGGACGCGTGACTGGTGCATGAGCACCTCGACGCGCGAGGTGCGCCAGGGAAACTCGGTCCGGGGCAGCGTCTCGATGGCGGCGGCGATCTCGGCCCGGCTGAGCGCGGCCACGGCATCGGCGACGTTGGCGATCGGGCGCCGGGTGGAGACGTCCTGCGCCCGGCGGAGGATGGCGACGGTGAGACCGGTGTCGCTCTCGATCGCCGCCACGAGCTCGCCGCCGGTGGCGCTCTCGGTCGCGGCGGTTGCGAGCACGCGCTCCTGGGCGGGCGCGAACACGGGGACGACGTCGAGCTCCTCGATCGCCTCGGTGAGCCGGCTACGCCGCGTCTCCTGGCGCCCGCTCTTCGCCGGGCGCGAGGTGGCCGAGCGCGGGGTCGGCGGGCGCGGGGTCGGCGGGCGCGGGGTCCCCGGGCGCGGGGTCCCCGGGCGCGGGGCGACGACGTCACGGCCTGGAGCCCGGGCCGCCGGCGGCGGGGAACCGTTGCCCCGCAGGACGGCGATGAGGGCGTCCACCACCTCGGGATCGAACTGCGAGCCGCGTCCCAGGTCCACCTGCTCGAGGGCGGTTTCGGCGCCCATGCCCCGGCGGTGGGGCCGGTCGCTCGCCATCGAGACGAAGGCATCGCAGGTCGCGAGCACGCGGCTGAGAACCGGGATCGCGTCGCCCGCCAGGCCGTCGGGGTAGCCGCCGCCGTCCCAGCGCTCGTGATGGGAACGGACGAGCGGCGCCGCGAAGGCCAGCACCGCGAGCTGCTCGATCATCTCCGCCCCGATCACCGGGTGGCGATTGACGAGCTCCCAATCCGCGGGCGACAACGTCGTCGTGGCCAGGGCGACGGTGTCGGGGAGGGCGATCATCCCCACGTCGCGGACGCGCACGGCGAGATCGAGGTGAGCCTCGACCTGGGTGTCCAGCCCCATCTGGCGGCTGACCTGGAGCGCGAGCTGGCGCACCATCGGCGTCGAGGCGTGTACCCCGGGCGCCCGGGCCGCGAGCGCGGCCTCGAGGGCAGCCCCCGCCCACTCCCCACCGCCCGCATGGGTAACGCCTGGACAACCCTGAGTTGATGATTGCGCTACCACGCCCACCTTCCGATGCCACAGTCACTCATCCGGGAGTGCTGACCGGGCCAACGATAGCGCGATGGAGCGCGGGCGATTGAACCGGGGGGAGGCGCGCGCTAGGCTCATGAGCGACAGCGCTGCGAGCCCTCTGAGGTACGCGACGACGTCTAGCACCCTAACCGTAACGGACGGACTGGGCCCCGCGGGCCGAGCCCGGACAAAGGGAACAGAGAAGATGGAACAACCGGCGTCAAGGCTCGGCGGGGGACAGCTCCTCGCGGCGATCTCGACGAACATCGTAAGGATTCTCCGCGACCACTACGGGCGGGGCCCGATGAAGGCGAAGACGTATGCACTCGACGACATCATCGTCGTCGTCATGCGCGGCAGCGGTTTCACGCCGCTGGAGAAGACGATCATGGATAGCGGTGAGCCCGAGCGGGTCATCGCCATGCGCGAGGACTTCCAGCGCGTCATGGAGGGCCGCTACCGGCAGATGATCGAGGGCCTCACGGGGCGCAAGGTGGTGGCTTTCCTCTCCCAAGCCCACGTTGAGCCGGACATCACGATGGAGATTTTCTTCGTCGACGGTCCCTTACCTGGATTCGGTGCGGTCGAGATCACCGATACTGAGTAATGCATCTCCTGGCCCGAGACCTGCGCGGTGCGTTGATTGCTGTTAACCTTAGTGTGGTTCGAGCATTGGGCTCGGGCTTACACAGTGCCCGCGCCCGCAGGTCGTTGCTCTAGCTTCCTCCGCGTTCGCAGCACCAGACACGGAGGACCGACATGGCCACCGGAACAGTTAAGTGGTTCAACGCCGACAAGGGGTTCGGTTTCATCACCCCCGACGATGGGACGAAGGAT
>DASZKU010000163.1:0-8880 GCA_035552815.1 Solirubrobacteraceae bacterium
CGAAGCCTGGTTGCAGTGGACGACGACCTCGTCGCCGGGCTTCCAGCGCGTGACGCCCTCCCCGACCTTCCAGACGATGCCCGAGGCGTCGGAGCCGCCGATGTGGTGGTCCTCGTTCGGGTGGTAGCGGAACACGGAGACGGGCTCGCCCAGGGCGGCCCACACGTTGTTGAAGTTCACGCCCGCGGCCATGACCCGGACGATGACTTCGAAGGCGCCCGGCTCGGGTACCTCCATCTCCTCGAGCTGGAAGGCGTCGACGGGCTCGCCGAAGCGCTCCTCGCGGATGACCCACGCCGCCATCGTCGGCGGCAGCTCGCCCGGCTCGGTTTGGACGTCTGCGACTCGGCTCAGATCAACGGCCACGTACTACCTCTACATGCTCGAAGGCTGGGGAAAGGCAGATCGTACGGGGTTCGGTCGCGAGCGGGCAGCGTGTAGTGCGCACTACGGCTCGAGCACGGTGTCCGGTGCGGGCGGACGCGGGTGCCCGACGTGCAGCTGGGCCGGCTTGATGCCCGCCTGGCTCGCGACCACGGAGTAATCCCCCGGGGCGATGTCGAACTTGACGACCCCTGGGGCATCAGGGTTGATCGACTGCAGCTGCGCCACCTGGTGCCCGTTCGCGTTCTCGACCGTGAGCGAGACGGACTGGCTCGCGGCGTTGTTGACCTCGAGGTTGATCGGGCCGGCCCCGAAGCTGGCGGGCGAGATGAGCACGCGCGAATTACTGACAGACCCCGTGATCGTGATCGGGACCGGGGGCCTCGGGTGGTTCGCGAACGTCGTCGTCCCGCTGCCGCATCCCGCGACGAGCAAGGCGGTCGCGCCCACAATGCCGATCATCGTGACCTGTCGCATCGTCCTCCTTGCTCTCCTCTCACACACGGCCCGGCCGGCGCCGTGACGCCAGGATACGGCCTCAGTCCGCCGCGGAGCCTAGTCCACCAGGGGGGCGCCTCGCCCTGTCGCCGATCCGCGCTCGTGAGGGGGTTCAGCGCGGGGCGCTGCGCTCGAGCGCACGCCGCCGCTGCTCGAGGCGACGGAGCTCGACCTGGAGCTGATCCCAGCTCGCGTTCTCGGCAGCCTCGTACTCCTCGGCAGGCAGTTCGCGCAGCCGATCGCTGTACGCCGTCCATGCCTGACGCGTGTCCTGCTCGAGCTGACGGAGCTGATCTGCGTCGAGTGCGATCGTCGTCATCTCGCGCCTCCTTCCTGGGTCTTGACTGCTCTGATCGTACTCAGCGCGCCGGTCGCACCCGGCGTTACGTGCAAGCGCCCGTGCAAGCCGTCCGGCCCGAGGCGTATCACGGGCGGGATGGACCTGCTCGCGCATCCGCTCGCCACGATGGAGTTGCTTGTGGTCGATACCGAGACCAACGGCCTCGGCGGGGACGACTGCGAGGTCACCGAGGTGGGGGCGGTGCTCGTGGGCGGGGGCGAGCTTCACGACCGGTGGTCCTCGCTCGTGCGCACGGCGGTGCCGCTGCGGCGCGGGATCCAGCGCTTCACGGGCATCTCCCAGGCGATGGTGGACGGCGCCCCGGAGCCCGAGCCCGTGCTGAGCGAGCTCGAGCGCCGGCTCGCCGGCAAGGTCTTCGTCGCCCATAACGCCGCCTTCGACCGCCGCGTCCTGCGCCAGGCTTTCGAGCGCTGCGGCCGGAGTGGCCGAACCCGCCCGTCCTCTGCACAGCTTCGCTCGCGCGGGCGCTGCTGCCCCTCCAGCGCGTGCGCCGGCTCACGGCGCTCGCCGACGCGCTCGGGATCGAGGTCGAGATCGCCCATCGGGCCCTCCCTGACGCCGAGACCTGTGCCCGCGTCCTCTGCGCCCTGTTCCCGCGCCTGTGCGCGAACGCGGCCACCGTCGCCGATGCCGTCGCCCTGCTCGCGCCGCGCCGCCCGCGCCGCCCGGCGCGTCCAGGCGGCCTGGCCGCCGCCCCGGCCCGGGCGCCGGACGTCGACTTCGCCAAGCTCCCGCGCGACCCGGGCGTGTACCTCTTCCGCGATGCCCGAGGGGCCACGCTCTACGTGGGGAAGTCGGTCTCGATCCGCACCCGCGCCCGCGCGCATTTCGCGCCCGCCTCGGGCGACGCCGAATGGACGGCGCACGCCGCCATCGTCGACTACCGCGCCACGCAGTCAGAGCTCGGGGCGCTCGTGCTCGAGAACCGCCTGATCAAGGAGCTCGGGCCGCCAGGCAATGTCCGCCTCACCCGTCGCGACGACCGCCTCGTGTACCTGCGCTGCCGGCTCGACATCCCCTTCCCGATCCTCGAGGTCGCGCGCGAGCCGGCCGCCGGCCACGCCGTCACCATCGGCCCCCTGCACGGGCGGCGGCTCGTGCTCGAGCTCGCCGAGCAGCTCGATTCCTTGTTCGGTCTGCGCCATTGCGGGCGGCGCTTGCCCCGCCGCCAGCACCCGTCGGCCTACGGGCAGATGGGGCGCTGCCTCTCGCCCTGCCTCGGCGACCTCGATCCGAACCTGTACCGGAGCCGTTTGGATGAAGCGCTGTCGCTGTTCATCGGCGACGCGGGCGGCGGGCGGCGGCTGCTCGCGTATGTCGAGGCCCAGATGCGCTCGGCGGCCGCCGAGCGCCGCTACGAGCGGGCCGCGTGGCTGCGCCGGCGCCTGCGCCGCCTCGAGGCCGTGCTCGGACGACTGGGTGGGGTGCTCCAGGCCACCCACGCGCAGCCCCGGCTCGTGCTGGCAGGGCATCCGACGGAGGCGCGGTTTGACGCCTTCTGGCTGGTGGGCGGGCGGGTCGCGGACTGGGGCGCGGTGACGCGTGAGGACCGTCGTGTCGACCGCGGCGGTGTCGACCTCGGCGGGCTCGACCGCGACGCGCTCGACGCGCTGGCGGCCCGGACCGACGCGGCGCTCTCACGCCTGGGTGGCCATCGCGGCGTCGGCACCCACGTCCCGCCTGACGAGGTGGACGAGGTGCGGATCGTCGGCAACTGGCTCGCCTCACATCCCGAGACCCCGATGCTGGTGCTCGACCCGGCCCCGGATCGCCGCGCGCTGGCGGAGTTCGTGGCGGGCGCGGCGGGGGCGCCGCGGGCGCGGGAGCTTCAGGGGGTCGGGGTGGGCGCGGACGTGGTGCGAGTTAAGTCGCATATATCGGCTTGACTCGCACCACGCAGCCAGACGGCGGCTGCTCACAGCGACGTGATGCGTGTCGACTACCCATGCGGCCTCGCCCCCATCGCTGGCGCAGACCTGGTCGACATTGACCACCGCATGGGTAGCTAACGTCGACCACGTCCGCTGGGCCCAGCCACGGCGCGGGCGCGCGGCGCCTGGCGCGGGCGAACGGCCGCTACCCGAACGGCAGCGCGACCACCGTGGCGCTCACGCCGCCCGCGTCGCCCACGCTCACCACCGCGCCGTTCTCCGCCTCGCGCCGGACGAGCGCCAGGGCGATCGGGCCGAACCGGGGCGACACGGCGACGCTGCCGAGCTTCCCGACCTTGCGCTCGCCGAGCGCGAGCTCGTCGCCGGGGCGCGCCGGGGCCGAGAGCGTGAGGCCGCGGAGGGTGCGGTTGGGCTTGCCTCGGTAGTGCAGGCGGGCGACGGTCTCCTGGCCGACGTAGCAACCCTTGGTGAACGAGACGGCGCGCAGGTTGAGGCCCGCCTCCTGGGGGATGACGGTCTCGTCGAGGTCGACCCCGTAGCGCGGGCGGCCGCGCTCGATGCGCAGGCACTCGGCGACGGTCTCGGACACGGGGATGGCGCCGGCGTCGCGCAGGACGGCGGTGACGTCGCCCACGGCGCCGGGGTCCTCGATCAGGAGGTCGATCCCGACGTCGGTGCGGATGGCGCGCACGGGCGCGCCGGCGACTTCAAGGGCGCGGTGGGCGTGCTCCTCGGCCGGGAGATCGATGCCTGAAAGGACCGTGCCGGAGCCGGGGCCGAGCAGCGAGAGCAGGCCCCGCTCGAGCGTGCGCTTGTGCAGCTCGACGTCATAGCCGACGCGGAAGCGGCGGATCATGTTGAAGAGCTCCTGCAGGGCCGAGCGCTCGGTGTCGAGCAGGATCTCGTCGCCGGTAACCAGGATGCGCAGGTCCCCGAGCATCTTGCCCTTCGGGGTCAGGAAGGCGGCGTAGCAGCCCGCTCCGGGCTCGAGGCCCTCAACGTCGTTGGAGACCTGGCCCTGGAGGAACTCGGCCGCCCCGGAGCCGGTCAGGGCGAGCTTGCCGCGCTCGGAGCGATCGAGCAGCCCGCAGGCTTCGGTGACAGCGCCGTATTCGGCAGCGAGCGAGTCGGTGGTGATGGACATGAGCCACCCCAGAGGTTACCCGACGCGGAAATTGCTCCTACATGGCGAAATTGAAGTTTAGGTATGCCATAATTTCACTCGTGGCGTCCCAGGAAATACTCGTGCGGTCCCCGGCGGTGCAGGACTACGCCAAGGCGATCTACGCGCTCCAGCAGCGCGACGACACTGCCGTGACCACGAACGCGCTCGCCGAGCGCCTCGGGGTGACGGCCGCGTCGGCCTCGGGGATGGTCAAGCGGATGGGCGAGTTCGGCCTCGTCGAGCACACCCCTTACCGCGGCGTTTCGCTTACTGAGAACGGACGCCGGGTCGCCCTCGAGGTGATCCGCCACCACCGCCTGCTCGAGCTCTATCTGGCCGAGAGCCTGGGCGTGCCCTGGGACCGCGTGCACGCCGAGGCGGAGGTGCTCGAGCACCACTTGTCTGAGGAGCTCGAGGAGCTGTTCGCCGCCAAGCTCGGGAACCCGACCCGCGACCCGCACGGGGATCCGATCCCCACGCGGGACCTGACGATCGAGGAGCGCGAGACGGAGAGCCTCGACACGCTGGAGGCCGGCAGCTCGGGCACGTTCACGCGCGTCTCGGACTCCGATCCGGAGATGCTCCGCTACCTCGGCGAGCGCGGGATCGCGCCCGGGGACACGTTCGAGGTGGTCGAGAAGCAGCCGTTCGAGGGTCCCCTCTTCGTCCGCTTCGGCGATAACGTCCACGTGCTGGGCGGTGCGCTCGCGCGCGCCATGCGGGTGGAGGTGACGTCCTGAGGACCTCGCCCGCGCCGCCGGAGCTCGAGACCGCGGCGCGCCCGGCGACCGCGGTGGGCACGGCGACCGCGGTGGGCACGGCGACCGCGGCGGGCACGGCGACCGCGCCTCCGCTGACGCCCGAGGACACGGTCCGCTCCCACGATCGCTTCCGCGTCCACGACGCCCGCCGCCGCCGCCGCCGGCTCACCCTCCTGTGGCTGCTCGTCGGTCCCGGGATCCTGGCCATGCTCGGCGAGAACGACGGGCCGAGCATGATCTCCTACGCGACCACGGGCGCGACGTACGGGCTCGGCTTCTTCGTTCCCTTCATCCTCGTCACCTTCGCCATGGCCGTGGTGTGCCAGGAGATGGCGATGCGGGTGGGCGCCGTCACCCATCGCGGCTTCGGTCAGCTCGTCCTCGAGCGCTTCGGTCGCCTGTGGGGCTGGTTCGCCGCCGGCGACCTCGTGTTCACGAACCTGGTCACCCTGATCGCCGAGTTCGTGGCGATTCGCATCGGCTTGTCGTTCTTTCACCTGGGCGCCGGGGTGGCGGCCATCCTGGGTGTGGTCCTCGTGGCCTTCACCTTGAGCGGCGGTCGCTACTGGCGCTGGGAGCGGATCGTGCTCGGCATGGCGGTGTTCAACGGGCTCTTCCTCGTCGCCGCGATCATGACCCACCCCCGGTGGGGCGCAGCCGGGCACGCGCTTGTCACCGCCTCGCCGTTCCCCGGCGGCAGCCTCAACACGCTCCTTCTCCTCGTCGCCTCGACGATCGGCGCCACCGTCACGCCGTGGATGATCTTCTTCCAGACGAGCGCCTCGGCCGACAAGGGGCTGACCCCGGACGACCTGCGCCACGGCCGCTACGACACGATCGTCGGGGCCGTGCTCGCCGCGCTGTTCGGGATCGGCGCCCTGATCGCCGGGGCGGCGCTGTTCGGCCACGGAGGCGCGAGCATCCAAGGCCTGTCGGGCGCGGGCTTCCCGGGCGCCCTCAGTCACGTGTCGGGGCACGCCGTGGGGACGGTGTTCGCGCTCGGCCTGATCGAGGCGGGCGCGGTTGCCATCCTGACCATCTCCGCGAGCACGGGGTACGCGGTGGGCGAGAGCCTCGGCGTCGCGCACAGCTTCAACAACTCGACCCGGAGGGCCGCCGTCTTCTACGGGGCCAACGTGGGGGCTGCGCTCATCGCCGCCGTGATCATCCTCATCCCCGGGGCCCCGCTCCTCTCGATCGCCCTGAACGCCAACGTGCTGGCGACCGTGCTCCTGCCCGCGGCACTCGTCTTCCTGATCATCATCGCCAACGACCGCGAGCTGATGGGCAAGTGGGCCAACGGCGCCATGACCAACCGGATCGCGGTCGCGATCGTCGTCTTCATCAGCGTCTGCGGCGCCGCCTACGGGATCGACTCCTTCTTCCGCGTCGTCCACGTCATCTCATGACCGCGGCCGACAGGCAGGAGCTGGTGGAGTTCCTCGAGCGCGATCAGCTCGTCATCGACACGTCGCGGCCCTTGGGCCGGATGGCGCTCAGCCGCCGCATGATCATCGGGCTGTGGGCGCTGCGGGTCTTCGTCACGGTGATCAGCTTGATGGTCATCTACACCTTCGTCTCCCAGCTCGTGCACTAGTCTGCGCCTGGCCATGTCGCTTGCCGACCGCTTTAACGACGTCCTCGCCGCGCTCCCGGACGACTGGACCGACCTCGAGTTCGATCTCAGGATCGCCGACGAGCGGCGCTATGTGGAGGCGGCGGTGTTCCTCGTCACCTGCAACGCTCAGCCCTACTCCAAGCACGACTGGCACTGGCGCATCCTCGTCGCCCACCGCTTCGGCCACGCCGCCGCGCCGCCGGCCGTGCACGCCGGCCTGAAGCTGCTCGACGACGCCGGGATCGAGGGCGAGCTCGCCGTGCGCGAGGTGCGCACGGGCCGGGCCGAGGTGACGCAGATGTGGGGGCGGACGGAGTCGATCCGCGAAGAGCACCGCAAGCTCAGGGCGCAATAGCGGCGCCGGCCAGACCGCGCAAGCTCAGGGCGAGGTCGCGGCCTGGTCCAGCCTGGCCGCAAACAGGAACCGCTGGTCGAACATCCGCCCGACGTCCGGCGGGCGCTTGACGATCCCGAACCGTGCCTCCCACGCGGCCCACGTCCGCAACACGCGCGGATCGAGGACGCCCACCCGGCCGCCGGCTCCCTTGAAGGCCGGCAGCTCGCCGGGTAGCTCCTCCGCCACGAGCTTGGGGGCCACGCCCGGCGCGAGGCGCTCGAGGTCGGCGGCGGCGGCGCGCGGGTGCGCGAGCGTGAACTGGTAACCGCGCACGAGCGCCTTGACGACGCCGGCGGCGAGGGCGGGATCGTGGCGGAGGGCGGAGCCGGTGGCGCACAGGACGAGCTCGGGGTAGGAGGGGGCGCCGTAGTTGTAGGCCTGGAAGACGTGGAACCCAGGACGCGCGCGGGTCACGGCCACGCCCTCGTCGTTCCAGAAGGCGGTTGCGGCCGCGACGCGCCCGGCGAGGAGGTCGGGGACGGCGTTGAAGCCGATGGTGATGTCGTGGAGCTTGCGGGGGTTGCCGCCCGCGCCGGTCACGATCGAGCCGAGCACGGCGTAGTCGCTCGGGACTCCGGTCACGCCCACGGTGCGGCCCTCGAGCTGGCGCGGGCTGCTGATCCCGGGGCCCGCGATCACGGCCGCGAGCGGGCGCTCGACGAGGGCCATGATCCCGACGATGTCGGCGCCCCGCTCGCGGGCGATGGCGAGATCGTGGATGTCGAGGACGGCGAAGTTGACCCGGCCCGTCTCGAGGAGCTTGATCGAGTCGGTCGAGGTGGCGGGGGCGATGACGTGGAGGCGCACTCCGGCATTCACGTCATAGGCGCGGGCGAGGGCGGCATAGATGCCCGTGTGGATCGCGTTCGGGGTGAAGTCGAGGATCAGCGTCGCCTGCTTCACGGCCCGGACGCCCGGCGTGGCTGCGGCCCCGCAGCCCGCCAGGGCGAGGATCGCCGCGGCGAGCAGGGCGCCTGTGCGAAGCCGCATGGCGGGGAGCATATGGACCCCGGCGGGGTGGCCGCGCGAGCGGGCCCGCCGCCACAGAAATAACGCGGCGGAGCCGCCCTATAAAAAAGCCCGGGAACCCCCCCGCGTACTATTCACAAGGCGTATGCGCCGCCGGGTCACGTTCAGCCGGAACATCACGCTCTCGCTGTCACGCACGTGCCGCTGCTACTGCAAGTACTGCGCCTTCGCGACCCATCAGCCCCATCTCCACGCGCCCGACGAGGTGCTGGCCATGCTCGATCGGGCCGCGCGGCGGAGCGTCAAGGAGCTCCTCGTCCTCACCGGCGAGAAGCCTGAACACAACCCCGCCGTCGCCGCCCGCCTCCTCCAATACGGCCACGAGGACTTCACCTCGTACGTGGTGTGGGCGTGCGAGCGCGCGCTCGAGCGCGGGATCCTGCCTCACACCAATCTCGGCGTGCTGCCCGCCGAGGATCTGAACAAGCTGCGCGAGGTCACCGCCTCGCAGGGGCTGATGCTCGAATCGATCTCCGAGCGGCTGATGGAGACGGTGCACGCCGGGTCGCCGACCAAGCATCCCGCGCGCCGGCTCGAGACGATCCGCGCCGCCGGCGAGCTGCGGATTCCGTTCACGAGCGGGATCCTCGTCGGGATCGGCGAAACCGCGGCGGAGCGCATGGCCTCGCTCGAGGCGCTGGCCGGCGTGCACGCCGAGTTCGGCCACATCCAGGAGCTGATCCTCCAGAACTTCGTGCCCCATCAGAGCTACTACGGGCGCGAGCCGGCCGAGATCGCCACCGCCGCGGCCGAGGAGTACTGGCGCACGGGCCTC
>DASZKU010000164.1:0-4512 GCA_035552815.1 Solirubrobacteraceae bacterium
CCTTGATCGGCCCGAGCTCGGCGACGGCGTAGGAGCGCGAGATCGAGGCCAGCGTGCCGAGGTCGTGGTAGCGGAACGCCCTCGGGTTCGCGTCGGCGCCGCGTATCCGGCGCACGATCTCCTTGGAGGCGTGGCGCCCGGACTGCAGGGCGACCTCGGCGACGCCGGGGAGGTCGTCGAGCGCCATCAGGTCGCCGACGACGAACACCTCCGGGTGCCCGGGGAGCGAGCAGTTGGTCTCGACGGGCACCCTGCCGCCCTTGGCGAGCTCGAGTCCCGCGGACTCGGCGAGGATCGCCCCGAGCGGCGAGCCCTTGACGCCGGCGGCCCACACCTTGGTCCTCGCCTCGACCCGGTGGCCCATGGTGGGGTCCTCGCCGCTGAACTCGACCCAGTGCTCGTCAACGCCGGTTACCCGCACTCCGAGGTGGACCTCGACGCCGATCTTCTCGAGCCTGGCCTTGGCCCGGCTCGACAGGCTGCTGCTGAACTGGGTGAGCAGGCGCGGCAGGGCGTCGACGAGGAGGATGCGGGCGTCGGCGGGATCGATGTGGCGGTAGTTCGAGCGCAGGGTGTGGTGGGAGAGGTCGGCGATCTGCCCGGCCATCTCGACCCCGGTGGCGCCGCCCCCGATGACGACGAAGGTCATCCACGCCGTCCGCGCCGCCGGGTCGTCCTCGATCTCCGCCATCTCGAAGGCGCCGAGGATGCGACTGCGCAGCTCGAGCGCATCGTCGATGCTCTTCAGGCCCGGCGCCGCCAGCGACCACTCGTCGTGTCCGAAGTACGAGGAGTCAGCGCCGGCGGCGACGATCAGGCTGTCGTAGCTCCTCACCACCTGGTGGTCGATGACCCGCGAGGTGACGGTGCGGGCCTCGAGGTCGATGCCCACCACCTCACCGAGAACGACGCTGGTGTTCTTCTGGTGACGCAGGACGTCGCGCGTGGGCGGGGCGATCTCGCCCTCGGAGAGGATCCCCGTCGCCACCTGGTAGAGCAGGGGCTGGAACAGGTGGTGGCTCGTGCGGGCGATGACGGTGACCTCGACGGGCGCGCGCCTCAGGCGCCGGGCCGCGAACAGGCCGCCGAAGCCCGAGCCGATGATGACGACGCGGTGACGCTCAGATCCGGACATCTCAGGGCAAATACTGACGCCCTGAGATGTCCGGCGTATGTCACGTGGTCTCGCCGGCCGTCACGCCGGGTGGGGGATCTGCGCGATCGCCACCGGGGTGAGCTCGTCGATCTGGCGGCGGGCGGAGGGGAGCTCGCGCAGCGCGAACCAGGCGGCGCCGCCGCCACTGGCGACGAGGAGGCCGGCGACGACGAGACCGAGGCGGTAGCCCCCGAGGAAGGCGGTGACCGCCGGGTGCCCGGCGTGGAGCTCGGCGGTCTCGCGGGCGCGGAGGATGACGCCGATGACGGTGATCCCGAGCAGGCCGGCGACCTCGCGCGAGGCGTTGAACACGCCCGAGGCCACCCCGGCCCGGTCGCTGGGCATGCTGTCGAGGATGGTGGCGGTGAGCGGGATGGTGAGTCCCCCGCCGATGCCGATGATCGCCATGCTCGGCATCAGGTCGCCGAAGGTGGCGTGCGCGCCGAGGAGGCTGATCGAGACGATTCCCGCCCCCATCAGGCCCATCGCCGCCCCCACGGTGCGGTGGGCGCCGAAGCGGATGGCCACGCGGTCAGAGACGGCGGCGCCGAAGGCCATGAGCACGGCCATGGGCACGAAGGCCGCGCCCGCGGTGGTGGCCGAGACGCCCAGCACCTGCTGGAGGTACAGGGAGGTGAAGAAGTAGATGCCGAACAGCCCGAACGCCCACAGCATGAGCGCGACGGTGGCACCCGTGAAGGTGCGGTTGGCGAACAGCGAGAGGTCGAGCATCGGGTCTTCGGCGCGACGCTCGATGATCACGAAGGCGATCGCGGCGGCGACGGCGGCGGCGAGCGCGGCAAGGATGGTGGGGGAGGTCCAGCCGACCTGGGGCCCCTGGATGAGGGCGTAGGTCAGGGTTACCAGGGCGGCGGCCGAGGTGGACACGCCGCGGGTGTCGATGGGCCGGCGGGCGGGGGGTGCGAGATTGGGGATGGCGCGGGCGCCGAGCCACAGGGTGGCGATGCCCACGGGGACGTTGATGAAGAAGATCCAGTGCCAGTCGACGTGCTGGGAGAGCACCCCTCCGAGCAGCGGCCCGGCGGCGAGGGCGACCGCGCCCACGGCGCTCCAGGCCCCGACGGCACGCGCCCGCTCGCCCGGCTCGGTGTAGGCAGCCGAGAGGATCGCCAGCGTGGTGGGGGTGACGAGGGCGGCGCCCAGTCCCTGCAGCGCCCGGCTGGCGATCAGGAGGTCGACCTGCCCGACGAGTCCCGCGAGCAACGACGCTCCCGTGAAGATCGCCAGGCCGGCCATGAACAGGCGCTTGCGGCCGAACACGTCGGCGAGGCGGCCGCCGGCGAGCAGGAGTCCCGCGAAGACGAGGATGTAGGCGCTGACCACCCACTCCACGCCCGACTGGGAAAGATGCAGGCTGCGTTCGATGGTGGGGATGGCGACGTTGATGATGTTGTTGTCCAGATAGGTCATGAACGTGGCCAGGGCGACGGCGATCAGGGTCCAGCGCCGGGCCGAGAAGGTGGGGGATGGGGGGCTCATTCGTACCTTTCGCTCGCTGCTCGCTACGACTATGTGCCGTAGATGTACGCCGTATAGTACTTTACGACGTATAGTTGTCAAGCATGAGTCCGAAAACGGCGAGGAGAACCAAGAGCAAGCTCGACCGCGAGGCCGTGCTCGACGTCGCCATGGGCCTCGCCGACACCGAGGGGCTCGAGGCGATCACCTTCCGCCGGCTCGCCGAGCAGTTCGAGGTCACGCCGATGGCCCTGTACTGGCATTTCGAGGACAAGGACGCGCTCCTGGGCGCGCTCGCCGATCGCCTGTGGGTGCACGCCGCCGAGGCGCTCACCGGGTCCCTTGCCCAGCTCCCCCCCGACGACGATGGCTGGGGCCAGCTCCGGCTCACCCTCGATGCCCTCGTCGACGCCATGCGCCCCCATCCCGCCGTCGCCGAGCTCGTCCCCACCCGCGTCCTCGAGTCCGAGGCCGGGCGCGAGGTCACCGAGCTCACGCTCGGATTCCTCGAGGACCAGGGCTTCGATGGCGTCCACGCCTCCGACCTCGGGCTCTTCATCCTCTCGAGCGCGGTGATGCTCGTGACCACGCAGACGGGCAGCGAGATCCCCGAGCCCGGGGAGCGCGCCGAGCACCAGCGCCGCAAGCGCATCGCCCTCGCCTCGCTCCCGCCCGAGCGCTACCCCCACATCATCGCCTGCGCCGGATACCTGACCGACTGCGAGTCGCCGGACTCCTACTTCGCCCACGGCTGCGAGGCGATCATCGCCGGCGTCAGAGCGCAGGCACCGGCAGGGTGAGCAGCTGAGCGAGGATGCGCGTCGTCTCGGCGCGGGTGGTGAACACCATCCGCGAGGTGAGGCGGATGGGACGCCACCCCGCCAGGGTGAGGAGGAGATCGCGCCGGGCGTCGCGCTCGCGCGACTGCCGCGTCCGGTGCCCGAGGTCGCCGTCGGTCTCGACCACCACGCGAAGGTCGCGCCACAGGAAGTCGGCTCTGATCCTGTCGCCGCTGGGCAGCGTCAGGTACTGCTGGACCTCGGGTCGCGGGAAGCCGGCGGCGTCGCACAGCGCGAGGAAGCCCGCCTCGAGCTTGCTCTCGGTCAGGGTGGCAAGGTGGGCCTCCGCGCCCTGATACTCGGCGAGGAGGCCGCGGACGACCGGCGCGCCGCGGTGGGTCGGGTTGCGGGCGAGGACGTCGTCGAAGGCCCGCAGGTCGAAGATCTCGAGCACCTCGGCCTGGTCGATCGCGCGTTCCGTCGCCCGGCGGGGGACGACGGCGGCGAGGTCGAGGGTCGTGCGCGCTACCGAGGTGCAGGGGATGCCCTCGACGGTGGTGGTGTCCTGAGGGGCGAGGGAGTTGGCGCGGTGGGCGTGGATGCCTGGGAGCTTGCGGCCGCGGCTTTTCGGTGTCGTGATCTCGATCGCGGGCCTCAGCGTCGACCGCATGTCCCACAGCGCGGCGGCGGACCGGTGGGAGAGATAGGCATCGGGGCCGCACGCGAGGGTCGCCGCGAGCCAGCGCGCCTTGCGCGGGAGCAGTGAGGGAGGCGTGGTCGAGTACACGGTGGGGTAGACGCGGTACAGCCGCCCGGTCTCGACCCGGTGCCGCACGCCCCGCCTCCCCAGGCCGAGCTCCTCGAGCTGGTCGAGCGTCCCGAGCGTTCGCTGGCCCGCCATCAGGGCTGCGATCGCGGGCTCACGCCGAGGGGGTGCGCTATGCGGACGAGATACGTCCGGATAGCGCACGGGCTCTGACATAGCCCCCTCGATAGTGCCCGAGAAAATGTGACGTGTGGGTGACAGAAGTGACAATTCAGCGCACTCGCCCCTACGATTCCGCGTCTTGCGCCCCCGCCTCCCCGCCTGGCTCGGCG
>DASZKU010000165.1:0-12049 GCA_035552815.1 Solirubrobacteraceae bacterium
GACGTGATGCCTGTTGACCACCGTATGGGTGGTCAACAGGCGTCACGTCACGATCTCCGACGGCGCGGCGCGGCGCGGCACGGCACGGCACGACGTAGCGCGGCACGGCACCGACGGCACCGACGGCGCGACGGCGCGACGGCGCGACGGCCGGCGGCGGGGAGCATGCGGCGCCGTCCTCGCCGCGCCGCTGCGGACCGCAGCGGCACCGGTTATCGCCTCGCGCGAGATCAACACGCTTCACCCGCTCACAGACCTCGGCGGGTGACGTGCACCCGGCCCCCGCCCTGCGTGACGCGACTACCGCCACGCCCCGGGTATCGACACCACCACACCACGACACCACGGCCGACGCCGACCTCCGCCACGATCGCGCTCTAAGAGGACCGCCCCGCGGGCGGAGCCCAACCGCGATACACGCCCCCACGACCTCCCCTCAAAAGCCACACGCGGCGACGAGGACAGCCGGATGACTGCGGCGCGGCCCGATCCCGCGAGGCTGGATGCCGAGCGGGCCGCAGCCCGGAGCCAGCCCCGCCGAGGCCCGCTCGAATGTCGCCGTACTTACGAAGCGAACCCTTAGTTGGTCGGGAGGGCGACTCCGGCGATCCGGACGACGCGCAGCTCGGTCTGCTGGATCTCCCTGACCGCCGTGGCCATGGCGCGCTGGAGCGTGGGTGCCTTGCGGTAGAACTGGGCGAAGGGCTCGCCGTCATCGGAGACGCGGAAGAGAGCGTCCCCGCAGCCGGCGGCGACGAGGTCGTCGAGAAAGGGCTCGGGATCCTGGTCGAGGATGAGGGTGAACTTGTGCCTGACCATCATCGCGGCGGGAATTCTCGCACCCCGGCTCCTACCAATGCAAGATGCGCACGCGCTCAGGGCACGGCACCACCACGGGCGGACGCGGGTACTCCCACACGTGCTCCATCGGCGTAGTTAGTCTGTTGTGAACGTGTGGCGCGATCTCTTCGAGAGCCGTGACGGACCGCTGCCTCCGCTCATGCTCGCGCTCACCGTGGTCACCGGCCTCGTCGACGCCACCAGCTACCTGCGCATCGGCCACGTCTTCGTCGCCAACATGACCGGAAACGTCGTCTTCCTCGGGTTCGCGATCGCGGGCGCCGCGGGACTGTCGGTGGCGGAGTCGCTCGTCGCCATCCTCGCCTTCCTCCTCGGCGGCCTCATCGGAGGCAGGCTCGTGGAACGATTCGGGGACCATCGCGGCCTGCTTCTGCGCTCCGCCCTCGCCCTGCAGTTCATCTTCCTCGCCGCCGCCGCCGTGGTCGCGGCGGCGACGGGCTCCGGGGCCCATATCGGGTCGGGGTCGCGCTACGTCCTCGTCGTCCTCCTCGCCATCGGCATGGGGATCCAGAACTCGTGCGTGCGCCGCCTGGCCGTCCGCGACATGACGACCACCGTGCTCACGATGACGCTGACGGGGCTCGCCGCCGACGCCCATGTCGTCGGCGGCCCGGGGTCGGCGATCACCCGCCGGGCCCTGTCGATCCTCGCCATGGTGCTCGGAGCGCTGATCGGCGCGCTCCTCGTCCTGCGCGTCAACGACTTCGCCCCGCTCGCCGCCGCCGCGGGGCTGGTGGCGCTCACCGCTGTGGGCGCCCACGCGGTCTCGCGCCGCCCGGGGGCGTGGACGAAGCCCGGCTGAGCGCCTCGAGATCGCCGACCTCGTCGACGTCGACGAGATCGGCGATGTCGCCGCAGGGAACGAGGTGGGTGTTGGCAGCCTTGAACACCCCGCGCGCGCCCTCGTCGCCGTGGAGCTCGAGCAGGGCGTCGAAGAGGGAGTCCTCGAGCAGCGCCGGGTGGCCGGGCACCCCCTCGTAGCTCGCGCGTACCGCCCGGCTCGTGCCCTCGGGCCCCCCGCGGGCACCGAGCACCCGGCCGATCGCCTCGGCGCCCACGCGCGGCTGATCGCCGAGGGTGACGAGGATGGCGCCGGCGCCCGCCGAGCGCGCCGCCTGCACGCCGGCGCGCAGCGAGGCCGCCATGCCCTCATCCCAATCGGGGCAGAGGACGACCTCGTGCCCGTGGAGATCGACGCCGGCGAGGATGCCGTCGGAGTTGGCGCCGAGGACGACGAAGCGGGGGTCGAGCGCGGCCTCGGCCGCCGCCGCCAGGGCATGCTCGAGGAGGGGACGGCCCTCGAGCTCGGCGAGCTGCTTGCCGCCGCCGAAGCGCCGTCCGGCCCCGGCGGCGAGAACGACCCCCGCGATCGTGTTCACAGGTCCTCGCGCTCGATCAGGTCCGCGAGCACCCCGAGCGAGCGCAGGCTGTTCCCGGGGAGCACGCGGTCCAGGTGGGGTGAGGCGGCGACCATCCCGCGCGTGAGCGGCTCCCAGCGGGGGTCGGCGGCCAGCGGGTTGAGCCAGATCAGGCGGTGCGCGCAGCGACGCAGGCGCGCGAGCTCGTCGCCGAGGAGCCCGGGATCGCCGCGGTCCCAGCCGTCGGAGAGGAGGATGACCACGCTGCCGCGGCCGATGACCCGCCCGTACTCGCGATTCAGGGTGCTGATCGCCTCGCCGATGCGGGTCCCGCCCCGGGCGTCGTGGAGGGCTTTATCGGCGCGGCGCAGCGCCGCTTCGGGATCGCGGCCCCGGAGCTCGTGGGTGATGCGGGTGAGACGGGTGGCGAAGGCGAACGCCTCGACCCGGCGCCGGGCGGTCACCGTGGCCTGCATGTAGGCGAGGAGCATGAGCGCGTAGGGCGCCATCGAGCCCGAGACATCGGCGATGAGGACGAGCGGTCGCGGCTCCAGGCGATGCCACGAGCGGCGCAGGACGAAGGGCTCCCCGCCCGTCCGCCACGACGCTCGCATCGTCGCCCGCAGGTCGATGCGCGGGCCGCGCCGGGCGGGCACGAAGCGCCGCGTCCGCCGCTGGGGTCCGCGCGCGGCGGCGCGCCGGAGCAGCGCGAGGGCGGCGGCCCGGTCGCGGTCGTCATAGCCGGCGAAATCCCGTTCGAGGAGCACCTCGGCGTCGCTCCACGCCGCCGGGAGCTCCTCGGGCTCCTCGACCGGGGCCGCCGCGGTGGCCGAAGGGACCAGGGTGCGAGGGAGCACCGAGCCCATGGCCTCGTCGAGCTCGGGGGGAGTTTTCGCGCCTGCGAGCTCCGCCTGGGCGCCGTGCCGCCATTCCGCCCACGCGTCGTCGAAGGCCTCGAGATGCTCGTGCGCCGAGCACAGCGTTGCTCGCAGCGCCACCCAGGCGAGGCCGGCGTCGCCGGGATCGGGAAGGGCGTGGAGGGCACGATGGGCGGCGAGGAGCTCACCGGTGCCGACGCGGATGCCGCGCGCGCGCAGGAGCTCGCACAGCGCCCCCAGGCGCTCGGTGAGGGCGGCGCCGGTGCCGGGTGGCGAGGGGCGCTCAGACACCCTCGAGGACCCCTTGCTCGCGGACGCGCTCGATGTCCTCGCGGACCTTGAGTGCCGCGCCCAGGGTGTCGTTCAGTGCCTCGGGACCCAGCGTGTGCAGGGCGCGCGCCCAGGTGACGGTCTCGCCCACCCCCGGGAGCTTGTAGAGGCCGGCCTCGCGCAGGCGGCCCACGGCAGCGACGACGCGACGGGCGATCTCCTCGCTCACCCCGGGCAGGCGGGTGAGGACGATCTCGCGCTCGCGCTCGGGGTCGGGGTAGTCGATCCAGTGGTAGAGGCAGCGGCGCTTGAGCGCGTCGTGGAGCTCGCGGGTGCGGTTCGAGGTGAGGACGACGAGCGGGCGCCCGACGGCGGCGATCGTCCCGAGCTCGGGAATGGTGACCTGGAAGTCGGCCAGGAGCTCGAGCAGGAAGGCCTCGAAGGCGTCGTCGGCGCGATCGACCTCGTCGATGAGGAGGACCACCGGGCCATGGTGCTCGAGTGCCTCGAGTAGGGGCCGGCGGACGAGGAACTCACGCGAGTACAGCTCGGCGGCGCTGGCGCCGCGCTCGGAGGCGCGCAGCGCGAGCAGCTGCCGGGCGTGATCCCAGTCGTAGAGCGCCTGATGGACGTCGATTCCCTCGTGGCACTGGAGCCGGACGAGGCGGGCGTTGGTGGCCGAAGCCCACGCGCGGGCGAGCTCCGTCTTCCCCACCCCGGCCTCGCCCTCGAGCAGGAGCGGCTGCTCGAGCGCTACCGCCAGGTGCAGGACGGTGGCGACCTCGCGGCCGGCCAGGTAACCCTGGCCGGCGAGCGCGGCCGCGACCGCGTCGACGTCGTTTCCGGCGTGTGGTTGGTGGCCTCCGGGCGCCGCGCTCACCCTTCGATCCCGGCCGCTCGCGTGAGCGCGCGCCGGGTGAGCACGCGCGCGAGGTGGCGCTTGTAATCGGTGGTGGCGTTGAGGTCCCCGGCCGGGTTGGTGCCCTCATCGGCGTGCTCGGCGGCGGAGGCGATCGACTCCGCTGTGAGCGGCTGTCCCTTGAGCGCCTCCTCGACCGCGCGCGCCCGCAGCGGCGTCGAGGCCATGTGCGTCAACCCGACGCGGACGTCGCTCACCACCCCGTCGGACTCCTTGACCACGGCGAGGACGCCGACCATGGCCCAGTCCTCGGCACGCCGCGTGAACTTCTCGTAGGCGCCGCCGTAGCCCTCGAGCGTCGGGAGGTGAACCTCGGTGACGATCTCGCCCTGCCCGACCGACGTCGTCAGGTACTCCTTGAACAGGTCGCCGGCCTCGATCACCCGCTGCCCGTCGGCGCCCTGCACCGTGACGCTCCCCTCGTAGGTGAGGAGCACCGTCGGCCAGTCCGAGGCGGAGTCGCCGTGGGCCAGCGAGCCGCCGATGGTGCCGCGGTTGCGGACCTGCTGGTCGGCGATCTTGTGCGCCGTCTCGCTGATCACCCCGAGCCCCGCGTCCTGGAGCTGCGCGTGACGGGTGAGCGCCCCCACCCGCAGCGTCCCGTTCTCGCGCTGGATCCCCGAGAGCCCGGGCAGGCCCTGGAGGTCGACGAGGAGCGAGGGGGCGGCGAAGCGGAGCTTCATCAGGGGCAGGAGCGAGTGCCCGCCCGCGAGCGGCCGGGCGTCGGCGCCGCCGTCGGTCAGGGCCCGGATCGCCTCTTCGAGCGATGCCGGCCGCACGTAGTCGAAGCTTGCGGGAATCATCGCTGTGCCTCCTGGATCGCCGTCCACACTCTGAGCGGAGTGCAGGGCATGTCGATGTAGCTGACGCCGAGCGGGCGCAGGGCGTCGATCACCGCGTTGACCACGGCGGCGGAGCTGGCGATCGTGCCCGCCTCGCCGATGCCCTTGACGCCGAGCGAATTGACCGGTGACGGGGTCACCGTCCGATCGGTCACGAACGAGGGGACCTCGGCCGCGGTGGGCAGGGCGTAGTCGACCAGGGTGCCGGTGATGAGCTGCCCGGCGTCGTCGTAGCGGATCTGCTCGTACAGAGCCTGCCCGATCCCCTGGGTGATGCCACCGTGCACCTGCCCGTCGATGAGCATCGGGTTGAGAGGGTTCCCGCAGTCGTCGACGGCGAGGTACTTGGTGACCGTGACCCGCCCCGTCTCGACATCGACCTCGACCTCGCACGCGTGAGCGCCGAAGGGGAAGACGAAGTTCTCGGGGTCGTAGAAGGCGTGCTCCTCGAGCGCGGGCTCCATCCCCTCGGGCAGGAGCTCCGGGCGGACGTGGGCGATCCCCGAGATCTCGGCCAGGGCCATGCCCTTGTCGGTGCCCCGCACCCGGAAGGTGCCCTCGGCCACCTCGATGTCCTCGGGCGCCGCCTCGAGCTGATGGGCGACGATCTGCTTGGCCTTCTCGGCCACCCGCTCGGCGGCCTTGGCGATCGACTCGCCGCCCACCGCCATCGAGCGCGACCCGTAGGTGCCGAGGCCCATCGGCCCCGTGCCCGTGTCGCCATGGACGACCTCGACGACGTCGGGGGAGACTCCCAGCCGGTCGGCGGCGATCTGCGCGAACACCGTGTCGTGACCCTGGCCGTGGCCCGAGGTGCCGGTGAACACGGTCACCGCGCCGGTGGGGTGCACGCGCACCACCGCCGATTCCCACAGGCCGGTCTGGAGACCGAACCCCTCGGGCCCGGTCACGCGCGAGGGTGCGAGGCCGCAGATCTCGGTGTAGGTCGAGAACCCGACTCCCCGGTAGATGCCCCGCTCGCGCAGCCGCGCCTGCTCTTCGGTGAACGCTCCGTAGTCGAAGTGCTCGAGCATGCGATCGAGCGTCCCCTGGTAGTTGCCGCTGTCGTAGATGACGCCGTAGGCGACCTCGTGGGGGAAGGAGTCGGCGGCGATGAAATTGCGCCGGCGCAGCTCGAGCCGATCGATCTCGAGCTCGGCGGCGAGCTGGTCGATGCACACCTCGATCAGGTGGGTGGCCTCCGGGCGTCCGGCGCCGCGGATGGCATCGGTCATGCACTTGTTGGTGAAGGCACCGATGATGTCGGTCTTGACCGCCGGGATGTCGTAGACGCCGGTCATCACGAACGCTCCGAGCTCGGGGATCGTCGGTGTGAGCATGCCGAAGTAGGCGCCGAAGTCGGCGATTATCTTCACGTGCAGGGCGGTGAGCTTGCCGTCCTTGGTCGCCCCCATGCGCACGTACGCGACCTGGTCGCGACCGTGATGGCAGGCGGCCATGTGCTCGGCCCGGGTCTCGGTCCACTTGACCGGGCGACCGAGCTTGCGCGAGGCCCAGCTCACGGCGACCTCCTCGGCGCAGAACTGAAGCTTGGCGCCGAAGCCGCCGCCCACGTCGGGCGCGACGACGCGCACCTTGTCCTCGCTGGTGCCGAGGACGATGGCCATGAACAGGCGGACGAAGTGGGGCACCTGAGTCGAGGACCACAGCGTGAGCTCGTCGGCGCGGAAGTCGGCGATAGCGCTGCGCGGCTCGATCGGCGCGCCCGAGATGCGCTGGTTGACGATGCGCCGCTCGACGACGACGTCGGCCGCGGCGAGGCCGGCGTCGATGTCACCGCCGCCCAGCGACCACTCGTGCGAGCGGTTGGTCCCGAGCGCCTCGTGGACGAGTGGGCTGCCGTCCTCGAGGGCGGCTTCCGGGTCGGTGACCACGGGGAGCGGGTCGTATTCGACGACGACGGCGCCGGCGCCGTCGGCGACCTCGCCCCGGCTGCGGCCGACCACGAGCGCGACGGGATCGCCGACGTGGTTGACCTCGCCGCGGGCGATCGGCCAGCGCTCGGGCGTCTTGACCTCGATGCCCGGCGGAACCCAGGCCATGGGCATCGGCGCCGCCACGTCGCCGAGGTCCTCGCCGGTGAACACGGCGAGGATGCCCGGGCGCCGTCTCGCCTCCGAAGCGTCGACGGTGATCTTGGCGTGCGCCTCGTCGGAGCGCACGAAGACGGCGTGGAGCATCCCCGGGAGCACCATGTCGTCGGTGTAGTTCCCGCGGCCGGTGATCATCCGCGGGTCTTCCTTGCGCTTGATGGCGCTGCCGACGGCACTCATGCCGTCACCTCCTCGGGGGCCTTGACGGCGGCGGCGTGCTGTACGGCCTTGACGATGTTGTGGTAGCCGGTGCAGCGGCACAGGTTGCCCTCGAGGCCGTGGCGAATCTCCTCCTCGGTGGGATTCGGGTTGCGCTCGAGGAGATCGGCGGCGGCCATGATCATCCCGGGCGTGCAGAAGCCGCATTGCAGGCCGTGCTTCTCCCAGAAGCCCTGCTGGAGGCGGTGGAGCTCGCCGTTCTCCCCGGCGAGTCCCTCGATCGTCGTTACTTCGTGGCCGTCGGCTTGGACGCTCAGCACCGTGCAGCTCTTGACGGCCTCGCCGTCGAGGTGGACAGTGCAGGCGCCGCAACTCGACGTATCGCAACCAACGTGGGTGCCGGTAAGGCCAAGCTCGTCGCGCAACGTGTGCACGAGGAGGTCGCGCGGCTCTACCTCAGCCACGCGCTCTTCTCCATTGACCGCTACCCGAATCGTGACACGCATTCCCTCTCCTCAGGGTCGGGTTTTCTCATACGCGATCTAAGCACCGGGCAGGTACCGGCGCAAGCGCTTATGCGTCCAGCCTACCGAGTGCGCTGCACGGTCCCGTGCGCCGGTTGGTGACGACGTATAGTGAAACTTCGAGCCGTGACCGACCGGACTCATAGCATCGCCACCAACGGCGCCGGGAGCGATATCGACGCACTCGAGACCGGCGAGTGGCTCGAGGCGCTCGACGCCGTCCTCGTCAATGATGGGCCCGCGCGGGCTCGCGAGCTCCTGAGCCGGGTCGTCGAGCGCGCCCACGGCGCCGGTGCGGGCCCGACGGCGGACCTCAACACCCCGTACGTCAACACGATTCCCGTCGAGCGCGAGCCCGCGTTCCCCGGCGACCCCGTCGTCGAGCGCCGCCTGCGCTCGCTCGTGCGCTGGAACGCCATCGCCATCGTCGTCCGCGCCAACAAGGTCTCCTCCGAGCTCGGCGGCCACATCGCCAGCTACCAGTCCGCGGCGACGCTCTACGAGGTCGGCTTCAACCACTTCTGGCACGCGCCGTCCGCCGATCACGGCGGGGATCTCGTGTACTTCCAGGGCCACTCGTCCCCGGGCATCTACGCCCGCTCCTATCTCGAGGGCCGCTTGAGCGAAGCCGAGCTCCTGCGCTTCCGCCAGGAGGTCGGGGGCGGCGGGCTCTCGAGCTATCCCCATCCGTGGCTCATGCCCGACTACTGGCAGTTCCCCACCGTCTCGCTGGGGATCGGGGCCATCACCTCGCTCTACCAGGCCCGGTTCATGAAGTACCTCGAGGCTCGGGGGATCTCGGACACCTCCGGCCGCAAGGTATGGGCCTTCCTCGGCGACGGAGAGATGGACGAGCCCGAGTCGATGGGTTCGATCGGCCTCGCCGGGCGCGAGCGCCTCGACAACCTCGTCTTCGTCATCAACGCCAATCTCCAGCGCCTCGACGGTCCCGTCCGCGGCAACGGCAAGATCATCCAGGAGCTCGAATCCGACTTCCGCGGCGCCGGCTGGAACGTCATCAAGGTGATCTGGGGCGGGCGCTGGGACCCGCTCCTCGCCGCCGACGCCGACGGCGCCCTGATGCGGGTCATGGACGAGTGCGTCGACGGCGACTACCAGACCTTCAAGTCGCGCGACGGCGCCTACGTGCGCGAGCACTTCTTCGGCCGTGACCCGCGGCTCCTCGACCTCGTCAAGGACATGAGCGACGAGGAGGTGTGGCTGCTCAACCGCGGCGGCCACGACCAGCAGAAGGTCTACGCCGCCTACCGGGCCGCCGTCGAGCACACCGGCCAGCCCACGGTGATCCTCGCCAAGACGGTCAAGGGCTACGGGATGGGCGTCTCCGGCGAGGGGCAGATGATCACCCATCAGGCCAAGAAGATGACCGAGGACGCGTTACTGGCGTTCCGCGACCGCTTCGAGCTGCCGCTGACCGACGCGCAGGTGCGCGCGGCCGAGTTCTACAAGCCGCCGGACGATTCGCCGGAGATGGAGTACCTGCGCGAGCGGCGGGCCGCCCTGGGCGGATCTCTGCCGGCGCGGCGGCGCCGCGTTTCCTCGCCGGCTTCCGTCCCGGCCTTGTCGCTGTTCGCAAGCCAGCTCGAGGGCACCGGCGAGCGCGAGGTCTCGACGACGATGGCCTTCGTGCGCGTCCTCGCCGCCCTTCTGCGCGATAAGTCGATCGCCCAGCGCATCGTTCCCATCATCCCCGACGAGTCGCGGACCTTCGGGATGGAGGGCATGTTCCGCCAGATCGGCATCTACGCCCCCGGCGGCCAGCTCTACCAGCCCCAGGACTCAGAGCAGCTCATGTTCTATAAGGAGGACGCCCACGGGCAGATCCTCGAGGAGGGCATCACCGAAGCCGGCTCGGTGTCGTCGTGGATCGCCGCCGGGACGTCGTACAGCGCCCACGACGTCCAGATGATCCCCTTCTACATCTACTACTCGATGTTCGGCTACCAGCGCGTCGGCGACCTCATCTGGGCCGCGGGCGACAGCCGCACGCGGGGGTTCCTGCTCGGTGGCACCGCGGGGCGGACGACGTTGAACGGCGAGGGGCTCCAGCACGCCGACGGCCACAGCCACGCGCTCATCTCGGTGGTGCCGAACTGCCGTTCCTACGACCCGTGTTATGGCTACGAAGTCGCGGTGATCATCCAGGCGGGGCTGCGGGAGATGGTCGCCGAGCAGCAGGACGTCTTCTACTACCTGACCCTGATGAACGAGAACTACCCGCATCCGGCGATGCCCGAGGGAGCGCAGGAGGGGATCCTGCGCGGGATGTATCTGCTGCGGGAGGGGGCTTGCGCGGGGGCGGGCTCCGGTCCGCGCGTGCAGCTGCTGGGGTCCGGGACGATCCTCCGCGAGGTACTCGCCGCGGCGTCGATGCTCGAGGAGGACTTCGGGGTCGCCGCCGACGTGTGGAGCGTGACGTCGTTCACCGAGCTGCGGCGAGATGGGCTCGACGTCGAGCGGTGGAACACGCTGCATCCTGGCGCCGCCGACCCGCGCACGAGCTATGTGGCGTCGTGCCTGGGCGAGCGCGGCGGTCCGGTGATCGCCTCCACCGACTACCTGCGTGCCTGCTCCGACCAGATCCGCCAGTGGGTTCCCGGCGACTACCGCGTCCTCGGCACCGACGGCTACGGGCGCAGCGACTACCGGCGCAACCTGCGGGCGTTCTTCGAGGTCGACCGCCGCTACGTTGCCGTGGGCGCGCTCAAGTCGCTGGCCGACGCGGGGGAGGTCGAGGTGGCGCGCGTGGAGGAGGCGATCGAGCGCTATGAGATCGACCCCGACGCCCCCGTCCCCTGGCTGACATGACCGCGACGGGCCTGATCGACGTCAGCGTCCCCGACATCGGCGACTTCGCCGACGTCCCGGTGATCGAGATCCTCGTCGGCGTCGGCGACACCGTGGCCGTCGACGATCCGCTCCTGACCTTGGAATCCGACAAGGCGACGATGGACGTGCCCTCGCCGGTGGCCGGGGTGGTGCGCGAGCTGCGCGTGGCCGTCGGGGACCGGGTGAGCGAGGGGGCGGTGGTGCTCGCGCTCGAGCCGGCGGGGGGCGAGTCTCTGCCCGCGGTGAGCGCTCCGGCCGCGGCGACGCCCGCGCCTTCGCCTGCGGTTACCTTCGAGCGCGAGCCGCCCCCGGCGCTGCCCCCGCCGCCGCTGCCGGTGCCGGTGCCGGCGCCCGCGAACGGTCCCGTCTATGCGAGCCCGAGCGTGCGGCGCCTGGCGCGCGAGCGCGGTGTCGAGCTCTTGGGCCTCTCGGGAACGGGGCGCAAGGGGCGGATCACGCGGGAGGACGTGGAGGCCGGGGTCGGCGGGGCTCGGGCGGGGGCGGGCGCGAGTGCGCCGGGCGCGGCGGCGAGTGCGCCCCGGGGGGCGGTGGCGGGTGGCGCGGGTGGCGCGGGTGGCGTTGGTGGCCTCGACCTCGCGCCGTGGCCGGTGGTCGACTTCGAGAAGCACGGGCCGGTCGAGCGCCGCCCGCTGTCGCGGATCCAGAAGATCTCGGCCCGGAACCTGGCGCGCAACTGGGTGATGATCCCCCACGTCACCCAGCACGACGAGGCCGACGTGACCGAGCTCGAGGCCTTTCGCAAGCGCCTGAACGAGGAGCACGCGCAGCCGGACGACGCGGGCGCCGCCCGATCAGGCGAGGCCGGACGCCGAGCGGGCGGCAGGCCCGCGGGGGTCAAGCTCACCATGCTCGGCTTCCTCGTCGTCGCCTCGGTCGCGGCACTCAAAGCCTTCCCTGACTTCAACGCCTCGCTCGACGGCGAGGAGCTCGTCGTCAAGCGCTACTACAACGTCGGCTTCGCCGCCGACACCCCTAACGGGCTCGTCGTGCCCGTGATCAAGGGCGCGGACGGGAAGGGCGTGCTGGACATCGCCCGGGAGCTGAGCGAGCTCTCAGGCCGCGCCCGCGAGGGCAAGCTCGGTCCGGCCGAGATGACGGGCGCGACGTTCACGATCTCGAGCCTCGGCGGCATCGGCGGGACGAGCTTCACCCCGATCATCAACGCCCCCGAGCTCGCCATCCTCGGCGTCTCGCGCGCGGCCACGAAGCCGGTGTGGAACGGCGAGGAGTTCGTCCCCCGGCTCATGCTCCCC
>DASZKU010000166.1:0-8404 GCA_035552815.1 Solirubrobacteraceae bacterium
AGCCGTCCCACGGCTGCTTGGAGGTGAAGAAGTACCAGCGGAAAGCGTCGGCCCCGAAGCGGTTGATGACCTCCCAGGGGTCGACGACGTTGCCGCGCGACTTCGACATCTTCTGGCCGTTCTCGTCGAGGATCAGGCCCAGGCAGACGACGTTGCGGTAGGCGGAGCGGTCGAAGAGGAGCGTCGACTCGGCGAGCAGGGAGTAGAACCACCCGCGCGTCTGGTCGAGCGCCTCGCACACGAAGTCGGCGGGGAAGCGCTCCTCGAACTGCTCCATCCCCGCGTGCGGCGCGTGGTACTGGGCGAAGGGCATGGCCCCGGAGTCGAACCACACGTCGATGACCTCGGGGACCCGCTCCATCGTCTCGCCGCACGTGGGGCACGGGAAGCGGACCTCGTCGACGAAGGGACGGTGGGGATCCTCGAGCGCCGCTCCCGAGAGCTCCTCGATCTCGGCCAGGGAGCCGACCACGTGCTCGTGCCCCCCCGCGCACCGCCACACGGGCAGGGGCGTCCCCCAGTAGCGCTCGCGCGAGAGCGCCCAGTCGACGTTGCCCTCGAGCCAGTGGCCGAAGCGGCCGTGCTTGACGTTCTCGGGGTGCCAGTTGACGGTCTCGTTGGCGGCGAGCAGGCGGTCCTTGAGGCGGTTCGTGGCGATGTACCAAGCGGGCTTGGCGTAGTAGAGGAGCGGGGTCCCGCAGCGCCAGCAGTGCGGGTAGGAGTGTTCGTGGGCCTCGGCGCGCAGGAGCCGGCCGTGCGCGCGAAGGTCCTCGATCAGGTCCTCATCGGCGTCCTTGACCCACCGGCCCGCGTAGGGGCCGATGCGCTCGTCGAAGGTGCCGTCGAGCCTGACCGGGTTGATGACATTGAGCCCATACTGCTCGCCGAGGCGGAAGTCGTCCTCGCCGAAGGCGATCGCCGTATGCACGAGGCCGGTGCCGTCGTGGGCGGTGACTAAGTCGGCGAGGAGGACGGTGTGCCCACGCTCGCCGTAGGCGTCGGCGGGGATGAAGGGGAAGGGCGGGTCGTACGCGACGCCCTCGAGCGCGCGTCCCGGGAAGCGGTCGAGCACCTTGGCCTCGGCCCCGAGCACGCGCTCGACGAGGGCCTCGGCCACGACCTGGGCAGGTCCCCCTCCTACACGCGCGCGCACGTAGATGAGGTCGGGGTCGACGGCCACGGCGGCATTGGAGACGAGCGTCCACGGCGTCGTCGTCCACACGAGCAGCTCATCGCCCGGCTGCACCACGCCCGCGCCCGCGGTGACGGGGAGGCGGACGTAGACCGAGGGGTCGACGACGTCGCGGTACACGTCGGGCTGGCCGAGCTCGTGGCTCGAGAGGGCGGTGCCGCAGCGCACGCAGTAGGGGACGACCTTGTGGCCCTCGTAGAGGAGCTCGCGCTCATGGAGCGTCTTCAGCGCCCACCAGACTGATTCGATGTAGGAGGGGTCGAGGGTCCGGTAGGCGTGGTCGAGGTCGATCCAGAACCCGATCCGCTCGGTGAGCCGGTTCCACTCGGTGACGTAGGCGAGCACCGAGGTGCGGCAGCGCTCGTTGAACTCGGCGATCCCGTAGCGCTCGATGTCCTCCTTGGAGGTCATCCCGAGCTCCTTCTCGACGGCGAGCTCGACGGGGAGGCCGTGGCAGTCCCAGCCGCCCTTGCGCTCGACATAGAACCCGCGCATGGTCTTGTAGCGGGGGAAGATGTCCTTGAAGGAGCGGGCGAGAACGTGGTGCGAGCCCGGCGGTCCGCTCGCCGTCGGCGGGCCCTCGTAGAACCCCCATCGAGGTCCTCCCTCGCGCCGGCGCAGGGACTCGGCGAAGATGTCGCGCTCGCGCCAGCGCTCGAGCACGCGCTCCTCGAGGGCGGGGAACGAGGCGCGCGGATCGACGGGTCGGTGCAAGGTCGCCATGGGCGCGGGATTGTAGGTCGCCCGCACCCGCGGCCCTGGGGCCGCGGCCCGCCGGGACGTCTACGCCGAGCGAGCCGCGCGCGGCGGCGGCGCCTCGCTCGCGCTCGTACGCACCGCCGGCTCCTCGCGGCCCGCGCCGCGACGCACGCTCGGCTCCTCACGGCTCGCGCCGTGACGCACGCTCGGCTCCTCGCGGCCGGCGCCGCGACGCACGCTCGGCTCCTCACGGCCCGCGCCGGGACGTACCGCCGGCGCGTCTAGGCGCTCGATCAGGCGATCGCGCGCCGCGATGACTTCGTCGCCGAGCCGGCACACCGTGCTCGCTCCGGTATCCGGGACGGCGCCGCGATAATCGCATACGAGTGCCGCCTGGGCGACGCCGCGAACCGCGTAGACGAGCTTCCCGATCGTCTCGAGCGACGTGCGCCGGCCCGTGAGCACCACCGCGGTGGGCCCGAGGGCGCGCAGGGCGCGGCCGAGCCGCGACGGGTCGAGCGCGGGGGTGAGCGAGAGCGTGCGCATGCCGGCCCGCCGGAGCAGGAGCTCGAGCGCCTGAGCGTGCACGGCGTCGAAGTCGCAGGGCGCGGTGGCGTCGAATACGAGCACCGAGTGCGGGCGCGAGGCCGGAGGCGCCAGCCGCTTGAGGGCCGAAAGCCAGCCCGTGGCGTGGCGCCAGGCGAACTGGTACTCGGGGGTCGTGGGCTCGGAGTCGACGAGCTGGGCGGCCAGGGCGGGAAGAAGCACCTCTTCCACCGTGCGCTCGACCGAGCGCAGCGCCAGGCTCTCGTCGAGAAGGCGATCGGCGCGATCGTCGTCGAACATCGAGAAGGCGGTGGCGAGGCGCGAGGGGGAGGAGGGGCCCTCGCCGCGCGAACGGGCGAGCGAGATCGCCGAGGAGACGTTGTGGGTCTCGGCCAGGGTGTGCTTGAGCGCCTCGATCTGGGCTAAGGAGAACTGGCGATGATTGCCAGCTGAGCGGTGGGGCTTGGGAAATCCGTACCGGCGCTCCCAGCTGCGCAGTGTGTTCGGGCTGACGCCGAGCATCGTGGCGGCAGCATTGGTTCGAATTCCGGTCATATGTCGTGCTTTATCCACGTTTCGCGCCCCGCCCGCAAGCAACGCAAGCTTGTATGCAACTTGGTCGAGTTAGTGCGGATAGCAGGAGATCGCCCGGCGGCGGCGAGCGCCGCACGCGCGGCGCCGCACGCGCGCCGCCGCACGCCGAGAGCGTCACGCCGCGGCGGCGAGCGCGGAACGGGCGGTGGCGGGCGCCGAAGCGCCCCGCCCGCGCTACTCGAAGGAGAGGAGCGCGGCCTGCGGCGGGCCGCAGGGGACGATCCGAGCGCGCATGCGCACGCCGAAGAGATTGGCCGGGCGCACGAAGACGCTGCGGGCCTCGTCGGCCCCGCGCGTGGCGGCGCTCACCGCGGCGGCGAGGGTGGCGCCGCGCTGCGCCTCTGAGTCCGCGGGGACGAGGAGCTCGGTGACGTGACGGTTGACGGCATCGGTCTCGTTCGTCGCCAGCAGCTCTTCGGCGCCCCTGGAGACCGCGCACACCGAGAGCGAGCGGTCGAGGACGAGGAAGGCCGCGCCCGCGGTGGGCGCCGCGTGGGCCGCCGCCTCGAGGAGAAGTCCGAGACCGCAGCTCTCGCACACGCGCGCATCGGTCGCGGGTGGACCCGCGGCCGAGGGGCGCGCGCCACAGTGGCCGCAGAACCAGATCGTCGGGCCCTGCTCTTCGTGGACGCTGGGCACCAGCGCCAAGGCGCCGCGGCTCGCCGTCCTTGCTGAATTTGTCACTGGTCCCCCTCCTGAATCACTTGCCGAGTCAAATGGCCTACATGCTGGCGGTACGCCGGCCCGTCTGGATCCCGTACGGCGATTCCATCGTAACCCGCGTCGCCCTTCCGCCCTGATCTGTTTCCACGAGCTCGAGGAGACGCCTCTGCGCCTCGCTCGCGCCGCCGGGGAGCACGCTCGTCCCCGTCGTGCGCATCCTCACCCGCTGGGGACCGCGCCGGTAGACCGCGACCGGCATCGCTCCGGCGGCGAGTCGGACCGCATACGCCCACCTCGCTACCGCGTCGTCGCCCACATGCCCCCCCGCGATGACCACGAGGTTGGGTCGGTGGACGGCGACGGCGTCACCTATGCCTGCCACGCCACGCACGGACAGGCTTAAGACATTCGCTCCCGCACGTACGCTGAAGAGCTCGAGTGAGCGGATGAAGGGCGCGTCGGGATCGAGCTCGTCGCGCGAGGCGTCGCCGAGGACGATCGATACCGGGCGCACCGGGGGCGGTGCCAGGCGCCTGGCCCTGCGCAGCCAGTCGGCGGCCCAGTGGGCCGAGAAGGCCCAGGCCGCAGAATCGATCGTCTGCCGGCGGACGATCTCCTCTAGCGAGGGAAGGAGCACCTCTTCGACCGAGCGCTCGAGCGAGCGTAGGGCGAGGGCAGACTCCATCGCGGCATCGGCCCGCTCTGACTCGTAGGAGACGAGGGCACCGATCAGCGAGTTGGTGTCGGTGGCGAGACCCTCTCGCGCGCGGGAAACCGCCGAAGAGATCGAAAGTCCCTCCTGGAGGGCATCTCGCAGCGAGGCGACCTCCCCATGCGTGAACAGTCGGTGCCGGCCCGGTGAACGCTGGGGTTTCGGAAAGCCGAATCGGCGCTCCCACGCCCGCAACGTATTCGGGCTCACGTTGAGCAAAGCTGCCGCTTCACTGGTCTTTAGATAGCGCACGTAGTGGAAATCTCGGCATTCCGACGCAGTTTCGCGAGCCTTTAAGTCGCATTGCGGACGTTTAGACGATAAAGTTGTGCATTAGTTGCAGCGGGGCCGAGAACGTGACCGGCGTTTTGACCTAGGAGCGGCAACTGACTCATGTCCCCCCCCACGAGTCTGGCAGGGAGCGTCACCATGGTCATCCGCGGCCACTAGCTTGCCCAGAAAATAGACTGAGACCAGCTTAGGCGCTACTCTGCGCCCATGGCGGGCCTACAGGCCGCGGATGGGCGGCGTCCGCGAATGGTGCGGCGCGTGGTCGTCGTGCTCTTATTTGCAGGCCTAATCGCCTGTTGCGTCGTCGCGATCCTGGACGCCCACCGCGAACGGTTCGGTCCGCTGGCCGGCGTGCTCGCGGCGGCGGCGCTCACCTCTGGGATCACCTTCTCGCGCTCGGGCAACCGCGGGATCTCGGCGTCGTTCATCGTCATGGTCCTGGCGGCCGCATTCCTCGGCCCCGCTGCGGCCTTCGCGGCCGGCGTACTCGCTGAGCTCGCGATCCTCTCGAGGAGCCCGTCGCCGCCGCGGATCGTCCTCATGAACCTGGTGGGAGCCGGGGCGCCCGCCCTCGCCGCCGGGTTCTTTATCCGCGCCCTCGCGTGGCCGCCGACCAACTCCGGGCGGTTCTACCTCGTCGTCGGCGGCGCGGGCGCGGTGATCCTTGCCTTGAACTACGTGATCGTGGCGCCGATCCACCAGTTGTTCCGCGGTGAGCGTGCCTGGAGCCTCCGCGCCTACCTCCAGTTCCTCCCCAGCCTCGGTCTCAATGCCGCCCTGGCCGTGGCCGGTGCGAGCATCTACCTCAAGGTCGGCATCGGCGGCATCGTCTTCGCCCTCGTCGCGGTGTTCGCCTTCTCGTACATGGCCCACCTGGTCACCACCGCCGAGCAGCGAGCCGAGCAGTACCGGGATCTCTCCTGGGGCGTGCTCGCGGGACTCGTGCGCGCGCTCGATGCCCGCGACCAGCGCGCCGCGCGCCATTCCGCCGCCGTCGCCCGCTTCGCCCGCGACCTCGCCCGTGCCACCGGGATGTGCGAGCGCGACTGCGAGCTCGCGCACACCGCGGGCCTGCTCCACGACATCGGGCGCTTCGCCCTCTCCGACCGGGTGTCCGAGCGCGGTCGCACCCTGAGCGAGGAGGACTGGGAGGCGATTCAGCGCCATCCCGCGCTGGGCGCCGACATGCTCCGCGACCTCGGCGTCTACGGACCGGTCGCCGACATCGTCCTCGCGCACCACGAGCGCGTCGACGGCCGCGGCTACCCGCGGGCGCTCGCGGCCGAGGAGATCCCGGAGCTCGCGAAGATCATCGCGGTCGCCGAGGTCTACGACACGCTCACCGCTCAGGACACCTACCGCACGCGCGTGAGCTCGTTCGAGGCGCTGCGCGAGCTCCGGCGCGTGGCCGGCACCCAGCTCGACTCAGGCTACGTCGAGGCGTTCGCCGATCTCCTCGCCGGCGAGGGCGTCGATTACCGCCACGCCGACGATGCCAGCTTCGATGCCGAGCTCGACATCGAGCGACGGATCAAGGACGCGGTGCAGGGATAGGGCGGCCTACCGGACGTGGCCCGAGCGGGCCACGTCCGGGTCCTAGACGGCCGCGCGCTCGTCGCGGGACTCGGAGCCCTGCTGGAGCGAGCTGACGAACACTTCGATCTGCTCGCGGCTGAAGCGCCGCTGACCACCCGGGGTCCGGTAGGACTCCAGGTAGCCCATGTCCGACCAACGCCGGATCGTCCCGAGCGACACGCCAAGGGCGCGTGCCGCCTGCGAGGTGGAGAGCCCTAGGGGGCTGGGGGTAACTTCGTTCATAAACTCAATTTCGTGTGTTTAGCCAAAGTTCGTGAAGCTCATGCACCTTTTGCACAACCTTTGTCCATAAACACACGGCAGCCCGAGGGAATGCGACCATGGGTCGGTGCCGAGTCCGGGAGCGCCGGCCGCATGAGGCTGCGGCTCTATCACCACCGCGACGGCGCCCGTGTCGCCTACCGCGAAACGGGGACCGGCCCCGGCCTTGTGCTCCTCCATTCCCTGGGGCTTTCGCACCGGGAGTGGGAGCCGATCGTCGCGCCGCTGTCGAGCCGCTTCCGCGTCGTCCTCCCCGACCTGCCCCTGCACGGGGACTCCGAGGATCGCCCCCGGCACCCCTACACCGCCGAGTGGCTGACCGAGGTCATCGCCGGGTTCTGCCACGAGGTGGTGGGGCCAAGGCCCCTGGTCGCCGGTCACGACATCGGCGCCGAGCTCCTCCTGCGCGCCGTCACCACCGGGCAGCTCGATCCGGCCCGGATGGTGCTCATGCCCAACCGGCTGCACCGTCGCGACGAGTTTCCCGTGGCGCGCGCCGCCTGGCGTGCCACCTGTCGCGCCGCCGTCCTCCCGGGCCTTGACCGCGTCCTCGCCCACGGCGCCAAGCTCGTCTTCCGCCCCTCGTTGGGCGAGCGCCTGTCGGCTCAGCGCAGCCCCGCCTCCCGCGACCTCATCCGCCATGCCCTGGCCGACGTCGGGGGCAACGGCAACCTGGCTCGCTCGTGGGCGAAGTTCGTCCGCCGCTGGCCCGTCGACGCGCAGCGCGATCTCCTCGACGCCTACGCTCGGATCGAGTGCCCCGTCCTGCTCCTGTGGGCCGAGGAGGACTCAGCGCATCCCCTCGACGGCGCTCGCGAGGCGCTCGACCTGATCAGGGATGTGCAGCTGCGGACGCTGTCGCGCGCCGGCTTCCTCATCGCCTACGACGACCCCGTCGCCGTCGCCCGTGAGCTCATCGCCTTCTGTGGCTGAGCGAGTAGCGTTGGTGGAAGACGAACGCGATACGGCGAAAGGAACTGCGATGAGCGTGCAGGAGAAAGAACAGCTCTGGGGAGGGGAGACGACGAAGGCGGTGGCCAACTTTCCCGTATCGGGCGAGCCGGTCCCGGCGGACGTGGTGCACTGGCTCGCCCGGATCAAGGCGGCGGCCGCGCGCGTGAACGCCGAGCTCGGCCTCC
This sequence comes from Solirubrobacteraceae bacterium, assembly GCA_035552815.1. Taxonomy (GTDB): domain Bacteria; phylum Actinomycetota; class Thermoleophilia; order Solirubrobacterales; family Solirubrobacteraceae; genus Palsa-465. The sequence goes on from DASZKU010000166.1 coordinate 7,694, forward strand.
TCGATCCCGAGCTCGCCGAGCGCATCGCCGTCGCGGGGGACCGCATCGCCGGCGGCGAGTTCGACGACCAGTTCCCCATCGACGTCTTCCAGACCGGCTCGGGCACGTCGACGAACATGAACGCCAACGAGGTCATGGCCAACCTGGCCGGCGAGGGGGCCCACCCCAACGACCACGTGAACATGGGCCAGTCCTCCAACGACGTGTTCCCCTCCGCCGTGCACCTCGCCGCGCTGGACGAGGCGACGAACGATCTCCTCCCCGCGCTCGCCGAGCTCGAGGCGGCGCTCGACGAGAAGGCGAAGGCGTTCGCCGACATCGTCAAGTCTGGGCGTACCCATCTCATGGATGCCGTCCCCGTGACCCTCGGCCAGGAGTTCTCCGGTTACGCCGCGCAGATCCGGCTCGGCGCGCGGCGGATCGCGAACGCCCTCCCCCAGGTCGCCCAGATCCCCCTCGGCGGCACCGCCACGGGGACGGGGCTGAACACCCACCGCGAGTTCGCCGGCCGCGTCCGCGCGCGCCTGATCGACGTCAGCGGGCTCGAGATCAGAGCGCCCGAGGATCCCTTCGAGGCGCAGGGGAACCGGGATGCCCTGGTCGAGCTCTCGGGCGCGCTCAAGGTGCTGGCGGTGTCGCTCACCAAGATCGCGGGCGACCTCGCGCTCATGGGCTCGGGGCCACGGGCGGGGATCGGCGAGCTCCTCCTCC
>DASZKU010000167.1:0-12526 GCA_035552815.1 Solirubrobacteraceae bacterium
TTTCCCGCCCAGCCTCCCCGCTGCGCCGCACCCTCCGCGCCCGCCGCGCCCGCCGCGCCCGCCGCGCCCGCCGCGCCCGCCGCGCCCGCCGCGCCCGCCGCGCCCTCCGCCCCCGCCGCGCCCTCCGCCCCCGCCGCGCCCTCCGCCCCTTCCGCCCCCGCCGCGCCCTCCGCGCCCGCCGTGCCCGCCGCGCCCTCCGCCCCCGCCGCGCCCGCCGCGCCGCGGGTGCCATCATCCCCGCATCGACCCGTATGCCGTCACCACCCTCGAAGAGCTGCGCGCGGTGTACCGCGACCCGGCGGAGCGGGCGCTGCTCAAGGAGCTCGACCGGCTCGACGGGCATTGCCGCGACTTCATCGCCCGCTCTCCCTTTGCCCTGCTCTCGAGCGCCGGCGCGCGAGGCGAGTGTGACGTGTCGCCGAAGGGCGGCCCGGCGGGGTTCGTGCGCGTCCTCGACGACCAGCGGCTGCTCATCCCCGACGCGACCGGCAACCGGCGGCTCGACTCGCTGCAGAACATCCTCGAGAACCCGGGGGTGGGGCTGCTCTTCCTGATACCGGGGATGGGGGAGACGCTGCGCGTGAACGGGCGCGCTTGGCTCACCCGCGATCCGGCCCTGCTCGACGGGCTCGCCACGGGCGGCCAGCCGGCCAAGCTCGGTGTCATCGTGACGGTGCAGGCTGCCTATCTGCACTGCGCGAAGGCGCTGATGCGCTCGCGGTTATGGGACCCGCAGACGTGGCCGGGCGAGGACGAGCTCCCCTCGGCGGCGGAGATCCTCAGCGATCACGTCGGCATCCGGGACCTGGGCGCCTCGGCGGCGGCGCTCGCCGACAGCTACACCAATCACCTCTGAGCCGCGCGGCGCTCTGAGCGCGGCGGGCTCCACCTCAGCGCGCAGAGGTTCACATGCGACGCCGCGCCGATTGGCTCGCGCGGCGCCCCAGGCCACTGCCGCCGATCCCGCCGAGGTGCGGTAGCCGGGCACCTCGGCGGACCGGCCGGCAGCCCGTCAACGCGTCACGAGATGCGCACACACGTGCCGAGGGCTGCAAGGTCACCAGGGTTTACGGTCCGCTTAGCTCGCACGTGGACGCTTCCGGCACTCGACCACGTCCTGGGCGCGGGGCGCCGGCACCCGGCCGGCGCAGCTCGGGAGAGTTGGACGGCCGGCGTATGCGCACAGAGTTCTTGGTCTTTGGCAGTCCCGTGATCGGCGAGGAAGAGATCGCCGAGGTCGTCGCGTCCCTGCGCTCGGGGTGGGTGGGGACGGGTCCCAAGGTCCAGCGCTTCGAGGGCATGCTCGCCGAGTACGTGGGCGTCGCCGAGGTGCGCTGCCTGTCCTCGTGCACGGCCGCGCTCATCCTCGCCCTGCGGGTGCTCGGGGTCGGTCCCGGCGACGAGGTGCTGGTGCCGACGATGACCTTCGTGGCCTCCGCCAACGCGGTCGAGCACGTGGGCGCCAAGCCCGTGCTCATCGATGCCGAGCCGGGGACCGGCCTGATCGATCTCGACGCCGCCGAGGCGGCCATCGGGCCGGCGACGCGGGCGATCATTCCCGTCCACCTGGCGGGGCGCCCGATCGACATGGATCGCCTCAACGCGCTCCGCGACGAGCACGGCGTTGCGGTGATCGAGGACGCCGCCCACGCGATCGGGGCGCAATGGCGCGGGCAGCGGATCGGCTCGCACGGGAACGTCACCGCGTACTCGTTCTACGTCACCAAGAACCTGACCACCGTCGAGGGCGGCGCCCTCGCCACCGAGGACCCGGCGTTCGCCGCCCGCGTCGAGCGGCTCGCCCTCCACGGCCTCAGCCTCGGCGCCTGGGCCCGCTTCTCCGACCAGGGCTTCCGGCACTACGAGGTCGTCGAGCCCGGCTTCAAATACAACATGACCGACCTCCAGGCCGCCCTCGGCCTCCACCAGCTCCCCCGCCTCGACGCGTGGATCGATCGCCGCGCCGAGCTGTGGGAGCGCTACGACGCGCTGCTCCGCGACCTCCCGCTCGAGACCCCGCTCGCGCCCGCGGCGGGGACGCGCCACGCCCGCCACCTCTACCAGGTCCTCCTCGACCCCGGGGCCGGGCTGACGCGCGATGAGCTCCTCGACGCCCTCGGCGCTCGCAACATCGGCACCGGCGTCCATTACCGGGGTGTGCACCTGCATCCCTACTACCGCGACCGCTACCACCTGGCGCCCGAGCGCTACCCCGTCGCCACCTCGATCTCCGAGCGGACGCTGAGCCTCCCGCTCAGCCCCAAGGTGACCGACTCAGATCAGGACGATGTCGTGTTAGCGCTCCGTGAGCTCCTCGCCGGGTGAGCGCCCGTGGCCAATAGAATCTCGGCGCTTCTGGGGTCAGTGATGGGCAGGGAAACGACCCCACCGTGAGCACGACGGAGTACCGCCGCCCAAGGGCGCCCGTGCGGACGCCCAAGCGTCCCAAGCGTCCCAAGCGTCCCCGGCCACCGCTGCGCGAGGCGATCGCGCGCATCCCCATCGCCGTGTGGGCGCTCGGCGCGCTCATCGTCCTCGCCGCCGTCCTGCGCTTCACCGGGATCGCCGCCCAGAGCTATTGGGCCGACGAGTCGCTCACCGTCTACGAGATCCACATGCCCTTCGGGGCCATGCTCCACGCCGTCTCGGTGAACGAGACGACGCCGCCGCTCTACTTCATCATCGCCTGGGCGTGGGCGCACATCTTCGGCACCGGCGAGGCGGCGCTGCGCTCGCTGTCGGCGCTCATCGGGGTGGCCGTCGTTCCCATCGCCTACCTGTGCGGGCGCGACCTCGTGTCCCGGCGCGCCGGGGTGATCGCCGCCGCCTTCGCCGCCGTCAACCCGTTCCTGGTCTGGTACTCGCAGGAGGCGCGGGCCTACATGCTCCTGATCGCCCTGACCGGGGCATCGTTCCTGTGGTTCATCCGTGCCGAGCGCGAGCCCTCGGGGCGCAACGTGGCGTGGTGGACGCTGTTCTCCGCACTCGCCATCGCCACCCATTTCTTCGCCGGGTTCCTCGTCGCCCCCGAGGCCCTGTGGCTGCTGTGGCGCGCGCGGAGCCGGCTCGTGTTCGCCGCCTGTGCCGTGCTCGCGGCGGGGCAGCTCGCGCTCGTCCCCGTCGCCTCGCAGGACACGCACCACGGAATCGGCTGGATCCATGCGATCCCGCTCGTGCACCGGATCTCCCAGGTCGCCACCGAGTTCGCGGTGATGACCGTGTACCGGCACGTCTCGATCTCCGAGGGCCTGTGGGGCGGCGCCATCGCCATCGTCCTCGCCGTCCTCCTCCTCGTGCTCGCCGGAGGTCCCGCCGAGCGCCACGGAGCCCGCGTCGCCGCCGCGGTGGCCGCCACGGTGATCGTCGTCCCGCTCCTGATCGGGCTGGCGCGGGCCGCCGACGACTTCTTCCTCGTGCGCAACCTGAGCCCGGCGTGGATCCCCCTCTCGGTCGCGCTCGCCGCGGCGTGCGCGGCGCCGAGGGCGCGCGATATCGGCGTGGCGGTGGCGACCCTGCTCGCCGTCATGTTCGCCATCGCCACCTTCGAGATCGCTCAGAATCCCGTGTTCCAGCGTGCGGATTGGAGCGGGGTCGGACACGCGCTGGGGACGACGAGCGAACCGCGGGCGATCCTCGTGGTCGGGGGCCAGGAAGCGCTGCCCCTGAAGATCTTCGTCCCCCATGTCCGCTGGAACCAGCCTCAGTTCACCCAGCCGGTGACCGTCGACGAGATCGACGTCGTCGGGTCGATCGCCCATACCAAGCTCCGCGGCCTCGAGCACCGCATCGGACGCGCCCTACCGGTGAAGGCGCCCGCCGGAGCCATGCTCCTCGGGCACCGCTGGGTGCGCAACTTCGACATCGCGCGCTACGAGCTCCTCCAGCCGTGGCGGATGGACACGCTGCAGATCAGCGCTCGCGCCGGTCGCTTCTTCCGCCATAACCGCGCCCCCGCGCAGATGCTCGTCCTCGTGGCCGGCGGGACGCCACGACCCGGGGTCGCGCCCTTCGTTCCCGAGCGGCCGCTCGTCACGCCCATCATCCCCCTGCGACCGCTGCTGAGCCACCGCCACCGCCACCGCCATCGCCCGCGGCATCGCCATCGGGTCAAGCACCACCGAGGGCACGCTCTTGCCGCTGATGGCAAGCGCACGTGGCACGCCGTAAGCTCAAACGAGTGCTTGTCCTCGGTCGTCGCGCTGCACGGTTCGCGCTGCTCACGTGCGCCCTCGCGGCCGTAGCGGCGGTCGTAGCGCTGTCGCCGGGCAGCGCGCGAGCCGGCCTGATCCGGAGCAACAACACGCCGTTCCCGACGAGCAAGGCGATCCTCTTCGCGCAGTTCACGACCAAGCGCTACAACCCGCCCGCCAACCAGACCGGCGACATCCTCCCCACGGTATGGGCGGACGACGGCCAGCAATACGTCCTCATCAACGACGGGGGCACCAACCTCCCCAAGAGCGGCGGGTTCTGGCGCAACTCGTTCGCCAAGGTCACGGGCTCGCCCCCGAACATCGGCTTCAGCTTCATCGGCAACCCGCTCTCGCCCCCGCCCGCCACGTGGTCGCAGATCTCGCGGAACCCGAGCCTGCACTCGGGGCCGCTCGGGCCCTACTACAGCGACGGCTTCGTCTCCATCGGCAACACCTTCTTCGCCACCCAGACGGCGAGCTGGGACTACAACCACAATCGGCCCTTCCAGGGCCTGGCCGGGATCGCCTACTCGACCAACGAGGGCGCGACCTGGAATTCTCCCGGCAACGCCTTCCCCGCCCCGCTCGGGAACCTCTCGTGGGTCCTGCGCGACGAGGGCGAGCAGCATCCCGACGGCTACGTCTACGCGATCAACTCAGAGCGCGAGTTCAACGCCTCCACCCTGATCATCGGGCGCAGCCTGCCCGACGTCGCGGATATGACCAACCCCGCGAGCTGGCAGTGGCTCACCGGCTGGCAGCCGTCGGGCGGGGAGATGTATCCGGTGTGGTCGAGCTCGGTCCAGAACGCCGTCCCCATCGCCTCGTGGGCCTCGCACATCACCTACCCGCAGATGTCCTACGACGCCCCCATTCACCGCTACCTGCTCACCTTCACCCACTCCTATTCCAACTCCGTGCCGGGGATCTGGCGCTCGGGCGCCGAGCTCGACCTGCTCGAGGCTCCGCACCCCTGGGGGCCCTTCTCCTTCGTCGCCCGGGAGATCAACTTTGGGCCCTCCAACGGGTATGCCTCGGGCTTCCCGGAGAAGTGGATCAGCCGCAACGGGCACACCCTGTGGCTCAAGTGGGCGGCCAACTTCGACGGGTGCAACTCGGGCCTGGACTGCACCGGTGCCTACGGCTTCAATTACGCGCGCGTGCAGCTGACGATGGCCCCGCAGGCCAAATAGCGCGCCCGCGGCGCCGGTCGGGGACAATGTGGGCGATGGACCACCCGGAGGGAGTCGACGGGTACGTGGCCGCGGGCGCTCGCGGCACCGTGCTGAGCGTGGTCGTGCCGGTATACGGGTGCGCGGAGTGCCTGATCGCGCTCCATGATCGCCTGAGCCGCGCCGTCGTCGAGGTCACCGAGCGCTACGAGTTCGTCTTCGTCGACGACCGCAGCGTCGACGGCGGCTGGGACGTCCTGTGCTCGCTGGCGAGCCGCGATCCCCACGTGCGCGCCTTCCGCCTGAGCCGGAACTTCGGCCAGGACGCGGCCATCACCGCCGGCCTCGCCCAGGCCCGCGGAGACTGGGCCGTGGTCATGGACTGCGACCTCCAGGAGGCCCCCGAGGAGATCCCCAGGCTGTGGGCGGCCGCGCGCGGGGGCTACGACATCGTGCGCAGCACCCGGCGCGGGTGGCGCCACTCGGCCTTCCGGCGCGCGACGAGCCGCCTGTACCGCAAGCTCACGCTCGAGACCGACGTGCGCCCCGACTACAGCAACCTGAGCCTGCTCTCCCGGCGCGTCGTCGACGCCTTCCTGCGCCTGCGCGACCGCGACCGCGAGTACATGATCGCGCTCGACTGGCTCGGCTTCGACTCGACGACGATCGAGATCGAGCACTCCGAGCGCTACGCGGGCGAGAGCGGCTACTCGCTGCGCGGGCTCGTGCGCGTCGCCCTCGACGGCATGTTCTTCCAGAGCACGGTGCTCCTGCGCGTGGTCGTCCTCGTCGGCTTCCTCGTCGCCCTCGCCGGAGCGGGGCTGGCCGTCTACGAGGTCATCGAGTACTTCGCCGAGCCGGGCCAGCGCGTCGCCGGCTTCGCCAGCCTCGCCGTCCTCACCCTGCTCCTGGCCGGGTTCATCATCGTCAGCGTCGGGGTCGTGGGCATCTACGTGGGGCGGATCTTCGAGCAGGTCAAGGACCGGCCCCTGTACCTGATCGACAGCGAAGCGGGGATCGAGCGCGAAGCGGGTGGCCCCGAGCCCATGACGCGCCCGGGCATGGAGCCGGCCCGCGGGGCGCCGGCACGCTACTCGCCCGCCGACAGGACGTAGACCCTCTCGCGCCCGCCGGGGATCGGGAAGGCCGCGAGCGTGCGTTCGTGGTAGCGGGCCATGAGCTCGTCGAGGGTGGCCTGGGTGAAGCGGTCGGCGTGAGCGCCCACTCCGGGGTCGGCGGCGCGGCGGCCGAGGAGGGCGACGCCGGGGAGGTCGCTGGTGGCGAGATTGCGTACGGGCTCTGAGACGATGACGCGGTCGCGGGCGGCCGCGAGCATGCGGTCGACGACCGCCGCCGCCTCGGGGAGGAAGTGGTAGAGGCTCGCCTGCATGATCGCCACCTCGGCCTCGGGCAGCGGCTCGCCCGCGTTCGCGAGGTCCAGGCACCGCGCGTCGACGCCGCGCCCGCGCAGGGCCTCGACGAAGCCCTCGTTGACGTCGACGCCGATATAGGCGCCGGCGCGGCCGCGCAGGTAGCGGCGGTAGAGGGTGCCGGGCCCGCAGCACAGCTCGAGCACCGAGGCGCCGGCGGGGACCTGCTCGGCGACCGCGCGCATCCGCGCCGCGTAGTGGCGCCCGTAGAGGACGCGCATGAGGAGCTCGTAGCCGAGGGCGCTGCGGTAGATGAGGCTCGTACTCACGCGCCCCGGATTTCACCACAAGGTCACAGGGCCGCCGCCCGGCCCGAACTTCTCGGCCACGAGCAACACCGCCGACGGGGGCGCCGGGACGATGATTGGGAACAGCTCCGTGCTCGACGGTGCCGTGCGAGCCCACGAGGATGGTGGCCACTCGGGCTGGCACCCCTGACCGACAACGACCGCTGCGCCACTCCCATAAACGACGTTTTCACCCAGTGATGAGTCCGCTACGGTAGGAGGGTGCGCAAGCTCCCTCCGCTCCTCCGCAAGCCCGCCGCGCTCGGTCTCCGCGGCGCCGTCGAGGGTCACGCGGTCATCCAGGGCTTCCGTTCGGGGATGCTCGGGATGGATCCGCCGCGCAAGGTCGCGGGGGTGCTCCGCGCCCTCGATCACCTCGGCCCCATCGGCGGGGCGCTGGCGGTGGCGGCGTCGCGCCATGGCGATCACACCGGGGTGACCGACGAGCGCGGGTCGCTTACCTTCGCTGAGATCGATGCCCGCTCGGACGCGCTCGCCTACGGCCTGCAGGCCCGCGGGGTGGCTGCCGGAGACACCATCGGGATCCTCTGCCGCAACCACCGCGGCTTCCTCGACATCACCTTCGCGGCGGCCAAGCTCGGGACCCGCGCTCTGTACCTGAACACCGACTTCGCCGGCCCTCAGCTTCGTGACGTGTGCGCGCGCGAGGGCGTGTCGCTGCTCGTCCACGACGAGGAGTACGCCGAGCTCGTGGCGCCGATCGAGACGCCCAAGGGCACGCTCCTGGGCTGGACCGACGAGCCCGGCGGCGCCGACACGCTCGAGTCCGTGATCGCCGAGCACGCGGGCCGCGCCGTGCCGCTGCCCGCGCGCGTGCCCCAGGTCGTGCTCCTGACGAGCGGGACCACGGGGACCCCCAAGGGGGCGCCGCGCCACTCCGGCGCCACCCTCTCGCCGATGGGCGCGATCCTCTCCAAGGTGCCCTTCAAGGCGCGCGAGTCGACCTACGTGGCGGCGCCCATGTTCCACGCTCTCGGCTTCACCGAGATGGTGGTGACGGTGAGCCTGGGGAGCACGGTGGTGGTGCGGCGGCGGTTCGCTCCCGAGGCGGTGCTCGCGGACGTCGCGCAGCGGCGCTGCACCGGGCTCATCCTCGTGCCCGTGATGCTCCGGCGCATCATCGACCTGATCGAGGCCGAGCCGGGGCGGTTCGACACGAGCTCGCTGCGCATCGTCCTCCTCTCCGGATCACAGCTCGAGGCCGAGCTCGCGCGGCGAGCGCTCAAGGCGCTCGGCGACGTCATCTATAACTTCTACGGCTCGACCGAGGTCGCCTGGGCCACCTTCGCCACCCCCGAGGATCTCCACGCCGCCCCGGGCACCGCCGGCCGAGCGCCGTTCGGGACGTTCGTCAGGCTCTTCGATCACGACGGCGTGCCCGTCGTCGGGGCCAACAGGACGGGGCGGATCTTCGTCGGCAACGGCTTCCAGTTCGAGGGCTACACGGGCGGCGGGAACAAGGACATGATCGACGGGCTCATGAGCACCGGCGACGTCGGCCACTTCGACGACGCCGGGCGCCTGTTCATCGACGGCCGCGACGACGACATGATCGTCTCCGGGGGCGAGAACGTCTTCCCCGGAGAGGTCGAGGAGCTCCTCATCACCCACGAGGCGATCCAGGAAGCGTCGGTGATCGGCGCCCAGGACCCCGAGTGGGGCTGGCGGCTCGTGGCCTTCGTGGTGCTCAATCCCGGGCACGAGATGAGCGAAGACGACGTCCGCGAGTTCGTCAAGGCGAACCTCGCTCGCTACAAGGTCCCGCGCGAGGTCCACTTCCTCGACGAGCTGCCGCGCAACCCGACCGGGAAAGTGCTCAAGCGCGACCTCCGAGCCCGTCTCGCGGGCGTCGGCGGCTAACCGCCGGTCGCCTCGACATTTGGCGCGGCCCCGCGGGTGGCGTCCTGTACGCTGGGCCATACCACTTCAAGGGCGATTTGGCTATGGGCGAGACGACATATCGAGACGAGCCTCGCCTGGGCCGGCGTGCCCGGCGCAAGCAGCGCGCGCTCGACCGCCGGGCCCTCAGGGCGGAGTTCGAGCTCGGTCCCCGGCGCCGCTTCGCCGCCCTGCGCGCGCTGCTCACCCAGATCGGCGAGCTCGAGGGGGCGAGGATCCGCGCGTACGCCGAGCCGGCCGAGTCGGCCCCGCCGGCCGCGCAGGGCGCCGCGGCGCCCGACCTGGTGGCCAAGCGCGCGCGCCGCCGGCAGCGCTAGAAAGGCGACGGGGACGCCTGCGCCGATCTGTCAGATTCTTTTCAAGGTCTTCACCTATCGTGCGCTAGCGTCATAAGAAAGGTGGACTGACCCATGGCATTCCTGCGCACCGTCTCAACTCCTCGGCTGCTCGGCATCATCACCGCCTTCGTCGTCGTCGCCGGCGGCGGTACCGCGATCGCGATGGCCGCCAGCGCCGGTGGTCCCGTGCCCAAGGACGAATCCTTGGCTCAGGCCGTGCACGGCGCCCTGAGCGCCCCCGCCGTCACCGGGATCACCGCCCGGGTCAGCTTCACCAACCAGCTCATCTCCTCCGCGGACCTCGGTCAGCTCGCGAGCCCCCTGCTCGCCAACTCGACCGGGCGGCTGTGGCTCTCGACCGACCACCAGATGCTCAGGCTCGAGCTCCAGGGCAGCAACGGCGACGCCCAGCTCGTGGTCAACGGCCAGAGCTTCTGGGTCTACGACCCGTCCTCGAACACCGTCTACAAGGGCCAGCTTCCCGCCAGCGCCACCACCGGCGCCGCCAAGAAGGCGCACACCGCGGCCGCGAGCAAGCCCGACGCCATCCCCTCGCTGGCCAAGATCCAGAGCGAGATCGCCTCGCTGGGCAAGAACCTCAGCCTCTCGGGCGCCATCGCCGGTGACGTCGCCGGTCAGCCCACCTACACCGTGAAGGTCACTCCGCCCCACAGCGGCGGTCTCCTCGGCGCTGCCGCGATCGCCTTCGACGCCGTCCACGGCGTGCCCCTGCAGTTCTCGGTCTACGCCACCGGCGCCACCTCGCCGGTCCTCCAGCTCACCGCCACCGACATCACCTACGGCCCCGTCGCCCCCTCGTCCTTCGCCGTCCCGGAGCCCGCGGGGGCCAAGGTCGTCAACGTCAGCGTCCCCAGTGGCACCGCCAAGGGCAAGCGCGCCACCGCCAAGGGCAAGCGCGCCAGCGCCAGGCACGCGGCCGCCGTCACCGGCGCCGCAGCGGTCGCCCGACGGGTCCACTTCGGGCTCGTCTCGCCCACCAAGCTCGTCGGCCTCCCGCGGCACACGGTGCGCCTGCTCGACTGGGGCGGAAGCCCGGCCGCGCTCGTGAGCTACGGCGCCAACCTCGGCGGGATCGTCGTCATCGAGCAGGCCGCCCCGGCCGGCGCCGGCTCCTCGAGCACCACGAGCAGCTCGGGCGGCCGCCACTCCGAGCTCGCGCTCCCCACCGTCTCGATCCACGGCGTCACCGGCCAGGAGCTCGACACGGCGCTGGGCACGATGATCCGCTTCACGCGCGGGGGAGTGGCCTACACGGTGCTCGGATCGGTGCCGCCGGTGGCGGCGGAGGCCGCCGCACGCGGCTTGTAACGCAGTGGCGGACGCTCAGCCCATCGAGGTCCGCGGCCTGGTCAAGCGATATGGAGAGCTCGTCGCGGTCGACAACGTCGATCTGACCGTCGAGGCGGGCGACGTCTATGGGTATCTGGGCCCCAACGGGGCGGGGAAGACGACGTCGCTGCGGATGATGCTCGGGCTCATCCGCCCGACGGCGGGCCACGTGCGCCTGTTCGGGCGCGATCCCCTGCTCGGGGCGCGCGCCCTCGAGGGCGTGGCGGGATTCGTCGAGGCGCCCCAGTTCTATCCGTACATGTCGGGCCGGCGCAACCTCGAGCTCCTGGCCGCCTACGACGGGCACGAGGCGACCGCGCGGATCGACCAGGCCCTCGACACCGTGGAGCTGGCGGGACGCGCCAAGGACCGGGTGGGGGGCTACTCGCACGGGATGCGCCAGCGCCTGGGCATCGCCGGGGCGCTCCTGCGCGCCCCCAAGCTCCTGCTCCTCGACGAGCCCGCCACCGGCCTCGACCCCGCGGGGATGCGCGACATGCGCGTGCTCATCCGCCGCCTGGCCGACGAAGGGATGACGGTGCTGCTCTCGAGCCACCTGCTCCCCGAGGTCGAGGAGCTGTGCAACCGGGTGGCCATCGTGCGCCGCGGCAAGATCGTCTACGAGGGGGCGATCGCCGACCTCAAGCGCGGCGCCGGCGCCGTCTACCGGCTCTCGACCACCGACGACGAGCGCGCGCTGGCGGTATGCCGCGCCCAGCGCGGCCTCGGCGAGATCCGGATCGAGCACGGCTATATCTGCTTCTCGGCCGATGCGGCGGCGGCCGCCGAGCTCTCCCAGGCCCTCGTCGAGGCGGGCGCGCTGATCCAGCTCCTGGCGCCCGAGACGGTGACCCTCGAGGACCTCTTCTTCTCGCTCACCGAGGGCGACAAGCCCGGGGCCGGCGAGGACGCGGTGACGACGGCGGTGTCGAGTTGAACCCCGGCGTCGCGACCGTCTACCGCTGGGAGCTGCGCAAGCTCCGCTACCAGAAGCGCACCTATCTCGGCCTCGGGCTCACGGTGATCGTCCCCATCATCTTCGTCGTCGCCGTCAGCTTCAGGAACGGCGGACCGCACGACGTCGCCTTCGGCGACTACATCGATCGCAGCGGGCTCGCCATCCCCCTCGTCATCCTCTTGTTCGGCGCGGTGTGGATGTTCCCCCTCATCACCGCGCTCGTGGCCGGCGACATCGTCGCCTCCGAGGACCACAACGGCACCCTGAAGACGATCCTCACGCGCTCGCTCGACCGCGGCCAGATCTTCACCGGGAAGGCCCTTGCCGCCACCACCTACGCGATCGTGGCCATCCTCCTCGACGGCGTGGTGTCGATCGTCGCCGGGGTCATGAGGTCGGGCTTCAACCCCCTGCAGAGCCTGTCGGGAACCATCGTCTCCGCCCCCAAGGCGCTCGAGCTCGTGGTCGTGAGCCTGCTCGTCTACCTGATCCCCATCCTCGCCATCGTGTGCATCGGCCTGCTCCTCTCGACCGTGACCCACAACAGCGCAGCGGCGGTGGTGGGCACCCTGATGTTCTCGCTCATCCTCCAGCTCATCTCCATCATCCCCGGCCTCGGCGGCGTCCAGCCCTACCTCCTGAGCACCCAGTTCAACGCCTGGCAGGGGCTCTTGCGAACGCCGACCGACTGGGCCCCGATCATCCGCGCCGCCTGGGTGTGTGCGCTCTACGGACTTCCCGCCCTCGCCGCCGCGTACCTCGTCTTCCTGCGCCGCGACGTCGCCGGTGGGTGACCGTGGACGAGGGCCCCGACCCGACGGGTCCTGGTCGTCGATGACGACCCGCCCCTGCGGCGGATGCTCGCCCGCACGCTGACG
>DASZKU010000168.1:0-11197 GCA_035552815.1 Solirubrobacteraceae bacterium
GCGAGGCGAGCGACCTCCTCCCACAGCGCGGCCCGGCTCTGCGGGTCAAGGCCGGTGGTGGGCTCGTCGAGGAAGAGGATCCGCGGCCCGTGGACGAGGGCGAGGGCGAGGTCGAGGCGGCGCTTCATCCCGCCCGAGTAGCCGCCCACCCGCCGGTCCGCGGCCTCGGTCAGACCCACGCGCTCGAGCAGGGCACCGGAGCGGCTCACCCGATCGGCCTTGGCCATCCCCTGGAGCGTGGCCTGGAGGAGCAGGTGCTCGCGGCCGGTGAGGATGGGATCGAGGGCAGCCTCCTGGAGCGCCGCCCCGATCGTCGAGCGCACCTGTGGCCCCTGGCGGACGATGTCGGACCCGCCCACGCTCGCCCGCCCGCTGGTCGGGGGCAGGAGCGTGGTGAGCATGAGGACGGTCGTCGACTTGCCCGCGCCGTTGGGGCCCAGGAAGCCATAGATCTCGCCGGGGGCGACCGCGAGGTCGATCCCGTCGACGGCGCGCGGGCCCTTGCGGAACTCCCTGACCAGCTCCTCCACCTCGATCGCTGCGCTCGCATCGCTCATGCGTGCCACGGTAGCGCGAGAAACTTGAGGTTGTCAACTATCGAGGAAGTCAATAAACTGAAGTGGAGCATGGCTACGGTCCGTGAGACGGAGCAGTCGCCGGGCGACGAGGCCTGGACGATCCTCCGTGGCTTCCTGCTCGACGGGCGCCGGCGCTTCCTCGCCGCCGCTTCCGCGCTCGATCTCCATCCCGCCCAGGCAGGGGCACTCCTGCAGATGGAGCCCGACGCGGCGATGCCCATGCACGAGCTCGCCACGATGCTCGCGTGCGACAACTCCAACGTCACCGGCATCGTCGACCGCCTCGAGGCCCGCGGGCTCGTCGCCCGCCGTCCCTACGCTCAGGATCGCCGCGTCAAGCATGTCGGCCTCACCCCCGCGGGAGTCGAGCTTCGCGACCGCATCCGCGCCCAGCTCGCCGAGCCGCCGGATGCCATTCGCAGGCTGTCGCCGAGCGACCAGCGGCTCCTGCGCGATGTCCTGCGCCGCGCTACGCGCTCGCCGGCTGAACCGGCGGTGGCTGGCGCTCGCGGACGAGGTCGCCGGCGATCCGGGCGCTCGCGGGATGCTGCGTGATCACCTCGATGAAGCTCTCCGAGTCGATCGCCAGGAGCTGCGCCGGCGTCTTCGCCGTCACCGTCGCCGTCCGCGGGACCCCGGCCAGGAGCGCCACCTCCCCCACGCCCTCCCCGCGGCCCACGGTGGCGACGGGCACCGATCGCCTCGACACCTCGAGCGTGCCGTCGACGATCGCGTAGTAGCTGTCCCCGAACTGGCCTTCGCGGATCAGGTAGCGCCCGGCGGGGATCTCGAGCGCCCTCGAAGCGCGCGCCAGACCCTCGAGGGCTGGGGCACCGAGGGCGGCGAAGATGGGCAGCGAGCGCAGGAGCGCCACCTCGACGACGGGGACGTCGGCCCGGGCGTCGATGTTCCGGAGCTGGCGCGCGGTGAGGAGGAGCAGGGCCGGGAACACCGCGGCGAGGCCGGCGATGGCGTGGCGCGCGCCGAGCACCGCGACCAGGGCGGGGGCGAGCAGCGAGCCGATCGCGAGCCCCACCGAGTCGAGCGTCTCCAGGAGCCCGAACACCCGGGCCAGGACCTCGGAGGACACCGTGCGCTGGAGCAGGGTGCGGATGGCGATATCGAGGAGCGTGCGCGCCGCGCCGGCGAGCGCGAACAGGACCAGGGCGCCGAGCACGGTGGGCCAGAGCCCGAGGAGGAGGAGGGCCACGGCCGACACGAGCGCGGCCGAGGTCAGTGGCGGCCCGAGACGAGCGCGGCCCACGAGGCGGATGGTCACGAGGATCCCGAGCACGCCGCCGGCGCCGAAGGCGGCGTTCAGGTACCCGGCACCGCCACCGCCGAGGCCGAGGACGCGGATGGCGAGGACCACGAAGAGCACGTCGAGCGCGCCGAGGACGACGAACTGAGCTCCGAGGAGCGACACGAGCAGGCGCGCGGCGGGATCGCGCCCGACCTCGCGGATCACCGTGGCGGCCCGCGTCAGCGCCGTGTCCGTCGTCGCCGCCGCCGGCGCCGGCCCGCGCACGCCCGCGGCGAGTACGGTCGCCACCGCGGCCGCGCCCGCCATGACCCAGAACACCGCCGCCGGTCCGCTCAGGGCGAGGAGCGCGCCCGTGACCACCGGGGCGATGAACAGGCTCACGCTCTCGATCCAGCCCGAGACGACGTTCACGGCCGTGAGCTCGTTGAGGCCGCGGACGAGCGAGGGCACGATCACCGCCTGGGTCGGGCGCGTGATCGTGACCGCGGTGGCGGCGACGGCGGCGAGCGCGTAGGCGAGGGCGGGCGGGGCCGAGACCGAGAGCGCCAGCGCCGTCGCGCCCATCGCCGAGGCCTGCGCCGCGTACCCGAGCGCGAGCACGCGGGCGGGCGGATAGCGATCGGCGAGCGTCGCTGCGAAGGGCGCGAAGAGCGCCGAGGGTGCGAGCTGGGCGAGGGCGACGAGACCGGCGGCGAGCGACCCGCCGTGCCGGTAGGCGTAGACGAGCATGGCGATCCACACGCCCCACTCCGCGGCGTTGAAGCCCGCGAAGGCGAGCTCGAGCCGGCGCAGCCGGGGATTGGCGAAGACCGCCCGCACCGCGCCCGCGATCTGGCTCGAGCGCATGTCTTACCCGGCGTATGTGATTGTCGGCACGAGGTGATGTTGGCGAGTTGGGCGGTCACATGCCGCCGCAGCGTGCGCCTGGATACCGGCGCTCCACAGCGATGAAGGACCGCGAGGCCAACCGAGCTGGTGAGCTCGCCCGCACCTTTTCGGCAGGCCCGGACCTCCTCCTACCTCACGCTATTGGCAACGTCCCCGCGCACGTCAGCTAACCGGCGGCCTCGGTGGCGACCCGCGGGCGCCGGCCCTGGCGGGCGAAGAACTCCGCTTCGGCCTCGCCGAGGGGGGTGGCCGGGTCCGCCCCGTCGAGGTACTCGGCGGCGATGGTGCCCCAGTCCGCGCCCGCTCGGAGCTGCTGGAGGACGATGGCCACGAGACCGTGCATGCGCCGGATGAGGATCGCCTCGGGGGGCAGGGTGAACTGGTTGACCTGCTCGCGCGCCTGGCCGCGCCGCTCGCCGTCGTCGTCGCGGCTCTCGTGGCCGTCCCGGCCGTCCCGGCCGTCCCGGCCGTCCCGGCCGCCGTGGCCGTCGCGGCTCTCGTGGCCGTCGTGGCTCTCGTCGCCGCGCCCGCGCCCGCGGCGGGCCGCCTCGGGAGAGAAGCGCCGCTCGCCGGGCACGGCATACCACTTGATGGCCATGCGCATGAGCCGCAGCGCCCACTCGTCCTGCACCGCGTCGGCCCGGTCGGCGGGCAGGTAGCCGGCGTCGACGAGGGCCGCCTTCAGGGCCGGCGCGTCCTTGGCGCGGACGCCCCGGGCGATGGCGCGCTCCTTGGCGACCCGTGCGGGCTCGACGTCGCGGAGGAGGCCGAAGTCCAGGAAGCACACCTTCCCGTCGGGGCAGAGCAGGTAGTTGCCCGGATGCGGGTCGCCGAGGGCGATCCCGTCGCGATAGAGGCGGCCGAAGAAGAAGCGGAAGATGATCTCGCCGTAGCGATCGCGCACGGGGGTGTCGGCGCGGCGCACCGCCTCGAAGCGCTCGCCTTCGACGTACTCGGAGACGAGCACCCGGCGGGTCGAGAGCGTCAGGTTGACGCGAGGGACGCGCCCGAAGGGATGCCCGCGCATGATCCGCTCGATCCGGCGCTGGTTCTGGGCTTCGAGCTCGTAGTCGAGCTCCTCGGCGATGCGCTCGCGGAGCTCGGCGAGCAGGGCCCTGGCGTCGAGGCCGGGGGCCAGGCGCCGAAGCAGGGGGAGCAGGAGCACGGCGTTGCGCAGGTCGGTCTCGACCGCCTCGGCCACCCCGGGGTACTGGGTCTTCACGACCACGTCCTCGCCCTCGCGGGTGGTGGCGCGATGGACCTGGCCGATCGAGGCGGCGGCGAAGGCGCGCTCGTCGAAGTCCGAGAACACCCGGCTCGGCGGGCCGCCGAACTCCTGGCGCATGAGCTTCTCGAGATCCTTGAAGGGGACCGGGGGCACGTCGTCGCGGAGGGCGGCGAGCCGGCGCTGGAGCTCGTCCTGCTCGTCCTCGGGGAGGCCGTCGAACTCGACCATCGAGATCATCTGCCCGACCTTCATCGCCGCACCGCGCATCTGCCCGAGCTGATCGACGAGCTCGCGCACGAGCGCGGCGGTTCGCTCGCTCTGAGCGGCGGCGGCGCGCTCGGGGGTGCGGACCCGGTTGGCCGTGCGCATCCCCGCCCACCGCAGGCCCTGCCCGGTCACGAGGCCGCCCACCCGGGCCGTGCGCGCGAGCCGCCCGGTGGGCAGCTTGCCCGCCTCGGGCGGCGGATCGTCCTCCGCGGTGCTCATCGACCGAGCGTAGCGATCGGGTGCGGGGTCAGCCGGCGCGCCCCCCGTGCCCGCGGGCGAAGTTACCCCCCCACTAAAGCGGAGCAAAAGTTACATACAACCGAGGTATGCTCGCGGCGTGAGGGGATTGCTCCGCCTCGCGCTTGCCGTCGGCGTGTCGGTATCCGTGCTCGGCTCGGCCGGCGCGGTGGGCGCCGCCTCGCGCGCGTCCGCCGCCTCGCGCGCGTCCGCCGCCCCGCGCGCGTCGGCCGCCGCCCCGCGCGCGTCGGCCGCCGCCCTGCTCGCCTGGTCGACGCCCCAGGCCATCGACAAGCATGCCCTGATCGCCATCCGCTGCCCGGCGGCGTCGCTGTGCGTGGCAATCGACAACGCGGGCAACGTCCTCACCACCAGGAACCCGCTCGCGGGCGCCAAGTCCTGGAAGCGCACGCACGTGGACAGGGGCCTGACCGCCCTCGCCTGCCCGTCGACCCGCCTGTGCGTGGCCGTCGACTTCAACGGCTTCGTGCTCACCTCGCGGCGCCCGGCGGGCGGGGCGAAGACGTGGACGAGGACCCTGGTCGACACCATCACCCCCCGCGAGCTCTCGGCGGTCGCGTGCCGGTCGAACCTGTGCGTGACCGGCGATAACCAGGGCAACGCCTTCGTGGCGAGGAAACCGACCGCCGCCAAGCACGCCTGGCAGCACATCTCCCTGCCCGGCAACGGCGACAGCCCGGGCACCATGTCCGGCTTCTCCTGCCCCGCCAAGTCCCTGTGCGTAGGGGTAGACCAGAGCAGCGGCGAGGGCTTCATCGACGACGTCTTCACCTCGACCCACCCCACCCGGCCGGGCAAGTGGAACCTGACCAAGGAGTTCAACGACAATTCCTTCACCGCCCTCGCCTGCCCCAACCGCTCACTGTGCGTCGCCCCGACCCAGGCCGGCGCGGTGATGACGGCGACCGATCCCACCCACGGCTCCTCGTGGCACGCGGCGACGCTCACCACCAACGTGGCGATCAACGCGGCGGCGTGCCCCTCGGCCTCCTTCTGCCTGCTCGGCGACGACTCGGGCCGTGTGCACACCTCCTCGAGGCCGGCCGCCGGAGCCACGAGCTGGACCTCACAGGTGGTGGCGGCCAAGGACCCGATCACCGCCCTCGGCTGTCCGTCCGTGCACCTGTGCCTCGCCGCCACTCGCAAGGGTCAGGTGATCGTCGGGGCGCTCGCGGCGGTGGCGTCAAGGACGGCCGCCGCGCCCCGCGCCCGCACCGCCGCGAGTAACCGCGCCCGGGCCCACGCCGACGCGGCGCGGCTCCTGGGCATGATCCCGCTCCCGCCCGGCGCCGTGGGCTCGGCCACCGAGCCGGCCGGCGACCACGGCGCGCTCTCGCACATCGGGCTGGACGAGGCGACGCCGAACCTGGTCGACGCCCACGGCTGGTGGACGGTGCCCGGGAGCGCGGCTGCCGTCCTCGCCTACGTGTCCGCCCATCGCCCCGCCGCCGCCAAGTTCTCCGGTTCCGGCTCCGGGAATTCGCCGCCCGTCGCGTCGGAGAACTTCACGCTGGCGCCGATCCCCGGCGTCCTCGGCCAGCGCTTCCTCGTCGTCACCGTTTTCCAGCTCACGAGCACCACCACGGCCGTGCGCACCGACGGCGAGGCGGTGTGGATCACCCCGCGCCCGGCGTGGGAGCGGATCCCGAGCGGGGTGCAGAGCGTCGCCGTCACGGCGACGGCGGGGCCGAACAGCCCCGTCTCCGCCCCGAGAACGCTCACCGGCGCGGCGGCGCGGCGACTGGTGGCCTTGATCAACGGTCTCGAGGTCGAGCAGCCGGGCGCTCGGTCCTGTCCGTCCGGGTCGCTGGCCTCCGTGGACATGACCTTCACCGGAGCGGGCGGGAACATCGTCGCGCGCGCGGCGGAGGAGCTGGCCGGATGCAACTACGTGCGGCTGACCATCGGTGGCCGTACCGGCCCCGCGCTCAACGACTCCCCGAGCCTCACCGTCGAGCTCGAGCGCCTCGGAGCCATCCCCGTGTGCACGGCTCGCAACTCATGCCCTCGGTGACCTCGATATCGAGGAGATCCGAGGTCGCCCTCACCCCGACGTGGGCGCTCGACGCCTCGGCGTGGCGCAGCACGTTGGTCAGCGCCTCCTGGACGATCCTGAACGCCGCGCCGCCGATCGCCGAGGGGACGGCGGCCCCGTCGACTTCGACCTACACGTCGGCGGCCAGGCCCGCCGAGCGCACGCGATCGACGAGCCCGGGCAGGGCCTCGAGTGCGAAGGCCGGTGCCGTGGGGGCGGCGTCGTCCTGGTCGCGCAGGAGGCTCAGGGTCGCGCGCAGATCGCGCAGGGCGGTGGCCGAGACGTGCTTGATGTCGCGGAGCGCTCCCGATCGGTCCTCGGCGTCGTCGAGATCGACGGCCACGCCGGCTCTCACGTTGATGGCGACGAGCGAGTGCGCGAGGGTGTCGTGGAGCTCGCGCGCGATCCGCAGCCGCTCGTCGGCGACGCGGCGCCGACCCTCCTCCTCACGCTCGTGAGCCTCTCGCTGCGCCCGCTCGTGCGCCGCGCCGTGGAGGGCCTGACGCGAGCGCAGCGTGTCCCCGAGCGCGAGCGATGCGAATACCAGCGGGACACGGCTCCCCACGGCGCCGAGGTCGAGGGAGCCGCTGATGAGGACGATGGCGAGGATGACCCCGATCGCGGTGAGCGCGCCAACCGCTACCGAGCGCTGCCGATCGCCGAGCAGCGCCACCGTGAAGAGCTGGATGACGACGAGCCCGGTGGCCACCACGCCCGCCTCGAACAGGGCCACGCAGAGTACGGCGCCGATCTCGACGGCGATGAGGGCGGTCAGGGGGGCGCGGGTGCGCCAGGCGAGCGGGGCGGCGGTGGCGAGCGCGAGCAGGTAGTCGCCGGGGGAGAGGCCGCCCTTGGCACGCACCATCCCCTCGACGATGAGCGCGACGGCGCCCACCGCGGCGAGAGCGACATTCCCGTATCCAAGCCGTCGTAAGAGCATTGCCCCAACACGCTACTCGGCGCACCCGGGCCCGTCATCGGCCGCGCGGACGGCCCGCGCCTACTCCTGTGGGAGTAGTTGGGCGGCCGTCAGCTGCGCTTCCCGCCACCCTCGCAGTGAGTTAACCACCGCCACTCGCTCTGCCTGTATGAGCTCCTCGACGGTGATCTCACGCTCGGCCAGCTCCCCGAGTTCGATCAGGCGCGCCCGCTCCGCCCCGGGGAGCAGGCCGCAGGCGAGCGATGGGGTCCACCACCGCTCGTCGAGCCGGACGGCAAGGTTGGCGGTCGTCGTCTCGGTGACCTGTCGACGCTCGTTCCACAGGACGACATCATCGACGCCGGGGTGCGCTCGGCGGGCGGAGTCGTAGAGCTCGCGGTCGGCGTGCTTGTGGTAGAGGAGGACGTCGCTCGAACGGACGGGGTCATCGGCGATGGCCAGGCGGACGGCGCCCGGGGTGGGGAGGAAATCCTCGGCCTCCACGTGGACCGCGCCCGAGCGCTCGAGGACGAGACGCACGCGGGCGACGGCGCAGCGGCGGGCGAGCGCCTCGGCCAGGGCTGTGTCGACCGCCGCCCGCCGGTAGCGAAAGCCGAAGTAGTGGGCCGAAGCGCTGAGGCGGGCGAGGTGGCGCTCGAGGTTGACGAGCGTGCCGGGGGGATCGAAGCGCAGGGTCTCGAGCAGGCGCGCGGGTGGCGGCGAACCGCTGAGCGCCGCCGCCTTGGTCTGCAGCTCCGCCCATTCGGCTTCCGGGTCAGAGGACCAGGTGATGGCGCCCCCGGTTCCGTATTCGGCGTATCCGGACACGTTCGAACGGGTCGCGGTCCGGATGGCCACCGAGAAGCGCGCCCCGGGCAGGTGAGGATCGGGGGACAGGTAGCCGACAGCGCCGCAGTAGACCCCGCGCGGTCGCTGCTCGATGGCGGCGATGGCCTGCATGGCGGCGCGCTTGGGGGCGCCGGTGACCGACCCCGAGGGGAAGAGGGCGGCGAAGAGATCGGCGAGATCGGTGCCCGGCGCCGCGCGGGCGGTGACCGTGGAGGTCAGCTGCCACAGCGTCGGATAGCGCTCGGTCTCGAAGAGGACGGGAACCTCGACCGACCCCAGCGCCGCGACGCGACCGAGGTCGTTGCGCATGACGTCGACGATCATCACGTTCTCGGCGCGCTCCTTCTCGGAGGTCCGCAGCGCCCGCTCTCGGTCGACGTCCTCCTCGGGCCACCGGCCCCGGCGCGTCGTCCCCTTCATCGGGCGGGTGACGACCTCGTCTCCGTGGCGGGCGAAGAAGAGCTCGGGCGAGGCGGACACGACGGTGTGCTCGCCGGTGACGATGAGGGCGTTGTACCCGCCCGGCTGGGCGTCGGCGAGGCGGGCGTAGAGCTCGGCCGGGTCGGTGACCGTCGCCGTGAGGCGGGCGGTCAGATTGAGCTCGTAGTAGTCGCCCGCGGCGATCGCCTCCCGGACGCAGGCGACCGCGTCCCGGTGCCAGGTGCGCTCCCGATCGAGCGACCAGCCGGCCTGCGCTGCCTCGCCGCCGACGCGCTCGGGCGGGCCGACCTCCTCCCGGCACCGGAAGGCCGCGAACCACGCCAAGGGCAGGCCGGCCAGGGGGTGACCGGGGGCCCAGGCGAGGGCCGGGAGCGCGGAATCGAGCCCGTGGGCCGCCTCGTAGGTGACGAACCCCGCCACCCAGTGACCGGCGCGCGCCGCGTGCTCGGCGGCGCGGAGGGCGTCCTTGACCTCCTCGGGCGCGTGGGCGACGAACTCTTGCGCAGGATCGGTGAGGAGCATGCTCTGCGCGCCCGGGCGGAGATCGTCGAAGCGCGCCCACACTCTGGTTGGTTCGTTCCCGGTCAGGCTCGTAACGTAGCGGCCCAGAAGCCTGGCCGAGGTTGGCTCGGGCAGGTCGCGGTTGTGGCCGTCCGGTGTGTCGCGGCGCGATGAGTTCCCTGCCCGCGCTCGGTCTTCTGGTACACGCAAACGACTTCGGCAAATTCCGAGGAGGCAACCATGGGCAAGATCCTGGTACACGAATTCATCACCGTCGACGGTGTCATCGAGACACCGGCATGGACGCGGGGCTACGGCTTTGACCCGAAGATGGGCGAGGCGATCGGCGCCATCATGGGATCGGCCGCGGGGCTGCTCCTGGGGCGCAACACCTACGAGATGTTCGCCGCTTCGTGGGCGGGGCGAACGGCCGAGGACGATCCCGGCGCCCCGTTCATGAACGAGTCGCCCAAGTACGTCGTCTCCTCGACGCTGGAGAGCGCCGACTGGAACAACTCGACGATCATCGGTCCCTACGACACCGAGGCGATCCAGGCGCTCAAGGATCGCGTCGATGGAAACCTCTACGTGAGCGGCAGCGCCACCCTCGTCCGCGCCATGCTCGCCGACGGCCTCGTCGACGACCTGCACCTGTTCGTCTATCCGCTCGCGCTCGGCTCCGGCGAGCGACTCTTCACCGATGGAGGCCCGAGCGTCAGGTTCACGCTGGCCGAGACGCAGGCCTACGACAACGGGGTCCTACACCTCGCCTACGCGACCCAATAGCGGCCCCACGCCGGATCTGCACCGCCCCGAGGGCTCGTCTACGCCCTCGGGGGGTGCGGTGCCGTCATCCATGGCATTACCGGTACCAGCGCTCGCGCGGGACTTCGCGGTAGAACGGCGCCCTGAACTCGCGTGGCAGGTGGCCGCGCGCGGCCGCCCGCCGGTACGCACGCTCGGCCTCACGTTCCCGCCGCCGCCTGAGCATGGCGACGATCGAGAACGCCGCTCGTGGCGTGGGCAGACTCGGTCTGACCAGGGCAAGGCGGGAGCCTGTCAACAGCCCTAACATCGGAGGTGCTCCTTTGGATCTGGGAGTTGGTTATGTGTGGCACTACGAGCGCGGAGAAGCGCCCAGGGGTGACCGGCCGGGCTCGAACCGGCGCTGCGGGGTGGACACCCCGGAACCTGCCTGTGCACCACGGTCACGTGGCAATGGGTCGCTCACCGGTGAGGGCGCACGTAAGCAACCCGCAGAGCCGCGTGGTTACTTCACCGTATGAGTGACGTGACTGATGGCCGCCGGAGCGGCTCTGTTACTTGGGATCCGACTTGTTCATATGGGCCTCTCCTTCGCAGCTCGCATCGATCAGGGCACAAAAAAAGGGCGATCCGCCTGGATCGCCCTCACCGGGTTTGCCTATCCGCGCTTGGTCTCAGCGCTGGCTCACCTCAATGAGGGAAGGGTTCATCGTCTGGTTGCCGGCCGCCACGTTGGGCACGCACGAAGCCGTCCACGCGCCAGCCGGATTAACGGCGGCGAGAGCGGAGACGAGGTGGATATGAGTGTGAGTGTTTGCCATAAGAAGTACCTAGTGGTCGCTGCGTCGCAGGGTAACCGAGCGAGTTACCAATTGCAACCCCGCGACCAGGAAATATTTGCCAGACCGGCGGGCGCCGGGGCAACTAAGCCTGAAGTCACCGATCGGCTGGGTGGGTGAGGTGGTTTCCGCGTTTCGCGGGGAGTTGGTCGGGGTCGGGAGGTGTCGGTTGGTTCTGGTGGTGTGATCGCGGGCCTCGGCGCTGGTTTCGGACCTGTCACGGTCGGTTTCGGGCTGCGATGATCGCGGCGTGTGCCGTGAGAGGGGTTGCTTGTCGTCGTTTGGTTCGCGGGCGTGGTCAGGTGAGCGTGGGGAGCGCCCGGATCGCGTCGAGCACGGTCGTGAAGTCGGTCTGCCACGGCCAG
>DASZKU010000169.1:0-1901 GCA_035552815.1 Solirubrobacteraceae bacterium
CGAGGAGGACCTCCTCGATGATCGAGCGCAGACCGCGAGCGCCCGTTTCGCGCTCGAGCGCCTTGTCGGCGACGGAGATGAGCGCCTCGTCCGCGAACACGAGCTCGATCCCGTCGAGCAACTTCGCCACCACGTCGTCCCAGTTTATGCCGCTCGCCCGTTCCCGTCCCGCCCTGCCCATGCGCCGAACACGCCGCCGGCTGCTCACGAGCCCGTCGATGGCGGCTCCGAGGGCGGCCGGGTCGGGCTCGACGATGAGGCCGCTGACGCCGTCGTCGATGAGCTCGACGGGCCCACCGGCGTCGGTCGTCGTGATGACCGGCTTACCGCTGAGCATGGCCTCCAGGGTGATGTAGCCGTAATCCTCCTGGTAGGGGGCGAAGAGGACGGCGAGCGAGCCAGCGTAGGCGTCGGCCAGGTCGGCGTCGTTGAGAAAGCCGACGAGGCTGATGCGCGGGTCGCCGGCGGCGAGCTCGCGCAGCGGGCCCTCCTGAGGACCGGTGCCGGCTATGCAGAGCGGCACCGGGCTGCGGACATGCTCCATGGCCCGGATTAGGAGGTCGATCCGCTTGGCGCGGTCGAGCCGGCTGACGGTGAAGAGATAGCTCCCGCGCCCGCCATGCAGGCCGTCGCGCCAGCTCGGAGCATGAGCCACGGGCACGCGCGCGCCGTCCGGGAAGTAGTCGGGGCGCCCGGCCACGGTGGCGGAGAGCGCAACCGAATGGGCTATCGCCCCGGGCGCGCGGCCGATCCCGTCCAGGAAGTGAACGACCTGGCGGATGAGGGGGCCCGGGAGCACGACGGCCTCGGCGGGAACGTCGTCACGAGCGCGGAGCGCGTCGAGGCGCTCGAAGCACTCGGCGAGCAAGGCGCGGTCCTCGCCGCCCTGGTCCAGGAAGGCGACGAGGGAGGCCACCTCCGGATGCGGCAGTTCGCAGCGCAACGGCCACTCCGGCGGGTAGGTGTCGTACAGCCCTCGCAGCGGGTGGAGGAGATAGACGACGTGACGCGGATGCGCGACCATCCAGCCCGGGTACTTGCCGCTGATGACGGCGTCGTAGCCGGACACGTCAAGCGCTGACCAGCGCCGGTAGGAGTCGACGATCTCCCAGAAATTGCGCTCCGGGGTCGGCAGCTTGATCAGGTCGGCGTGGTGCTCGGTCCGCCGGTTGAGGTGCTCGAGCAGCCCCCACCACAGGTTCTCGGCCCCGCCGATGGCCAGCGGCACGGGACTGGGCGCGACGAGAGCGATGTCCATGGGGCGTGATTCTGTCAACCGGTTCCCCGGCCCGCCGGTGTCCGGGGAGTGACCAATGTCGCGCTTGTGCCAGTGGAATCCCTGACAGAATCGTCCGTGCGTGATGACGGTCGAAACCGAGTGCCCGGGGAGGGCGAATGGGGACACCTCGGGTCGGCGGCCCCGCCTCGTCGTGGCCACTACCTACCCGGTCCACCCCCCGATGGGAGGCGGCCAAGTACGCGCGGCGCACCTTTACCGCGGGCTCTCGGATGTCTTCGATGTCGAGCTGGTGACGCTCACCAATCCCGAGATGCGGGGGAAGACGACCCAGATCACACCGTCGCTGCGCGAGCGCCAGGTCCCGAAGTCCGCGCGGCACGCGACCCGAGAGCGCGAGCTCGAGCGCGAGGCGGGAACAGTGGTGACCGATATCGCCATGTCCGACCTCTACCCCTACACGCCCGAATATCTGGCGGCCCTGGGTGAGGCGGCGAAGGGAGCCCGGGCCGTGGTCGCGTGCCATCCCTACCCCTTCCCCGCCATCCGCGCCGTGAGCGATCTGCCGGTCTGGTACGAGGCGCAGGATGTCGAGGCCACGCTCAAGGATCACGTCCTCGGCGCCGGCCCCGAGGCGCGACGGCTGGCGACCCGCGCCGAGGCA
>DASZKU010000170.1:0-22488 GCA_035552815.1 Solirubrobacteraceae bacterium
ATGGTGCGCTCAGGTCTCGCGCTGCTTGTGGTAAGCAAATACCTAGACGCGCTGGTGCATGCCCCGGGCGCGTGCGATCGGCGACGTCCCATCCGGGACTTGCAGGAGGGATACCCGACTGACTGATCGATGAATCCCTGAGTCGGCGATCGCATGGCGCACGTACAGTTGGATATCGAGTCACCGCGGAGAAGACCTCACGGACGGGATCGAGTCACCCGACGCCAGTGGCTGTCGACCCGCATCGGTGGCGTGCGTGTTTGGATCAGGTACCGGCAGACCGTCGGACCGGTGTCTCCATCATCGGCGGCTACCGGCCGCTTGAGCAGACAGCATCCAACTTTGGGCCATCGGAGCTAGCGCAAAGGCTGGCCAACTGTTCCGATTCGGACTCCTGGGCAGCGGAAGGTAGCGGGACCCGATCGAGTAGTAGTGCACACCGCGCTCGCCCTGTGGCTCGCTGGTGAAGTACCCCGCTCATACGCACCTACCGAACGAAGCGACCAAACTCGAGCGGGATCGGCCGGGCGGCGGCGATCAAGATCGCCCGGGTCGGCGTCGTACGCATCCTCGTCGCGCGCGGGGCCCGAGAAGCTCGAGCAAGCCAGGCACGAGATCGAGGACCTGGGTGGCGCCGCCCGCGCCTACGCCGCCGACCTCTCCGATCCCGATGCGATCGACGATCTCTGCGCCCGGATCCTCGCCGACCACCCGAACGTCGGTGTCCTCGTCAACGACGCCGGTCGCTCGATCCGGCGCTCGATCGCCCTCTCCTACGACCGCTTCCACGATTTCGAGCGCACGATCCTCCAGCTCAACTACCTGGGCACGAGCAAGCTCATCATGGGCCTGCTCCCGCACATGCGCGAGCGCAAGTCGGGGCTGATCGTCGACGTCTCCTCGATCGGTCCATACGAGCCCGCCGCGCTTCTCGGCCTTACATGGCCTCGAAAGGCGGCGCTCGACTCGTGGACGCGGGTCGTGGCCTCGGAGTGCATCGGCGACAACGTCCACTTCACCACCATCAACATGCCGCTCGTGCGCACGCCGATGATCGCCCCCACCAAGATCTGCTTTCCGACCATCTCTCCCGACGAGGCCGCCGATCTTACCTGTGAGGCGATCAGGGCCAAGCCCAAGCGAATCCCTAGGCGAGGTCTAGGCGCCGGCTTCGAGCAGCACACCTTCGCGGATCCCGCCGCACCCGACCTGAAGCGCGGTCCCGAACAGGATCGACACCGCCTCGAGGATGAGCAGGCCGGCGGGCAGGAGGCGCACGCGTTCGAAGTCGAGCCCGAAGCGCTGTGCCACCTCGGCGGCGCGTTCGCCGGCGAGCATGGCGAACGAGCGCTCGAAGGCGGCCCGGTCGAGGACGCCTCCGGCGAGGCGGCGCAGCGAGGTGGCGCTCCCGCCCACGGCCACCGCCTCGCCAGGGGGCGGCACCTCGACACCCCCGAGCCCGGCGACGACGCGGGCCCTCGCCGCGGCGAACTCACTGGCGCGAGGCGGATCTGAGCGCAGATAGGTGTCGGCGATGTCGCCCGAGCCGATGGTGAAGGAATGCCACCAGGCGACCTGGCGGGGAGCGGTGCCGACGACGATCTCAGACGAACCACCGCCGACGTCGACGACGCCGAGCGCACCCGCGGGGCGGTGGTCGAGCGTCCCGGCGGCGCCGACGAAGGCCAGCCTCGCCTCGTCCTCCCCGGAGAGGATCTGGACCTTGAGCCCGCAGGCCGTCTCGATCGCGCCGACGAGGGCGGACCCGTTGGCCGCGCGCCGGATCGCCGCGGTGGCGACGCCGAGGACCTCGCTCGAGCCGAGATCACGAGCACGCTCGAGCTGGGCGCTGACGACCCCGACGACCTCGGCGATCTTCGCCTCCTCGATCGTCCCGTTCCCGGCCAGTCCACGACCGATGCGGGTGAAGGCCCGATCCTGATGAACCTCGCTCAGATGCTTCCCCTGGCACTCGGCCACCAGGAGGCGCGTGGTGTTCGAGCCGATGTCGATGCAGGCGCGGCGCATGTGCGCCGCACCTTAGTGGTCCCCCACTTATGTGAGAGACCACTTAGTCGGCTGGGCGCAGCTGTTCTCACGAAGTTACTCTCAAGCGAGGATCGGGTATGCAGTCCGAACACGCTGCCTCGCGCGTACGATGGATGGTTAGGTTCAGCGAGGCGTAGGTAAATACAAGGAGGGTTCCATGCCTGTGCGCAACGGCTAGCGAACCTGGGAACCGGTCCATAGTTATGCCCACCATGGTGGCGGAAAGCGGTATGCTTTCCGTCGTAGGGGTGGTTGGCGGCAAGGGTGCCTGCTGACCGTGATGGCTAGGGCATGCAAGAGGCAAAGCAAACAGCCAGGACGGTCGGGACGCGGAGGGTCGCGCTCCTGCTGCTCGGCATCGCCACGATCGGGCTCGTCCCGGCGTTCTTCTTCCTCTCCCCCACCCTTCACCTCGCCCATCCCGGGCTTCTCGCCATGCTCTTCGCCTTCGGGATCTGCGCCTATCGCGTCGACGTGCGCCTGAAGATCAAGGTGCCGCTGAAGATCGACGGTGGCGCGGCCATGGCCCTGGTCGCGGTCGCCCTCTCGGGTCCCCTCGCCGGCCTCATCGTCCTCCTCCCGTGGGAGATCGCCAGCCGCTTGATCTGGCGTGAGCACAAGGTCTTCACGCCGGGAGCGCTCGCCAACGTCGCCTCCTACGGCTGGTGCGTCCTCGCGGCGGGCGAGATCCTCAAGCTCGCGGACGCGACAACGCTCGCGCCTCGGGCCGCGACCGGGCTGTTCACGGCCGGGATCGTCATGGGAGTGGTGCAATTCGCCGTCGCGCGCCTCTTCTACGGGACGCTCTACCAGGGATTCCGGCCCTGGTCGCTGCTCCGCAGCGAATTCCCCAACGCGCTCTCGGTTCTCCTCGTCGACGTCCTGCTCGGGACGATCACCGCGGTGCTCTTCGGCGCCGTCGGGATCCCCGCCTTCGTGATCTTCGCCCTCGTCATCCTCGTCCCCAGCCTCGTCCTCCCCGCCCTGGCCACCCGTCATTCGGTAACCCAGCTCGATCCCGGGGCGGCGGCGGCGCTCTACGCCACGGCATTGGGCGACGTCCTGCAGCTGAGCCGCCACCGCCGGCGCGTGCTCGCCGGCGCCGCGCACCTCGCGCACCACGGAAAGCATGCGCCGAACGCACGCTGGGACGATCTTCACAGCATCGAGTTCGCCGCCCGCTACGCCGGCGAGTGCTATGACGGCGCCGGCAAGCCGGCAGCGCTAGCCGCCACCCATATCCCCCTCGACAGCCGGATCCTCGCCGTCGCCAGGCGCTGGGCCGAGCTCACGGCCGCCGGGTCCCAGCAGCTCCCCCACGCCGAGGCCCTGCTCGGGCTCGAGCTCGCCGCCGGCTCGGAACTCGACCCCCACGTCGTCGCCGCGGCCGGTGAGATCGTCAACGCCGAGCTCCCCTTCGCCCGCGACAACGCCTTCCAGCCCGTCCTGCACCGCCTCCCCCTCCCCCGCGTGCTCAGGCGCGAGGGCCTACCGCAGGCGCTCGCGGGCATCGAGCAGGCGTAGCCCACCCGTTCGGCCGTTGCGGGTGGCTGATAACGGGCGCCGCGGCGCGCGCGGTCAGGGGCCGGTGCTCTATGCGGACGCATATGGTCCGCATAGAGCACATCCTCCCGGATTCCCGCCCGCCCGGCACCCCCGGGCCGCCCGGCACCCCGGCCCGCCCGGCACCCCCGGCCCGCCCGGCACCCCCCGCCCGCCCGGCACCCCCCGCCCGCCCGGCACCCCCGGGCCGCCCGGCACCCCCGGGCCGCCCGGCACCCCGGGCCCGCCCGGCACCCCGGCCCGCCCGGAACCCCATCCCCGCGCGCCAGGCGCCCCGGCCACGGCCGGATGACATGATCCGCTCCGTGTCCGACACCGCCCTCGACGTCCGCGGCCTGCGCAAGGCCTATGGCGACTTCGAGGCGGTCCGGGGCATCGACTTCGAGGTCCGGTGCGGCGAGGTGTTCGGGCTCCTCGGTCCCAACGGAGCGGGCAAGACGACGACGGTGGAGATCCTCGAGGGCTACCGGGCCCGGAGCTCGGGCGAGGTGAGCGTGCTCGGCTTCGACCCCGGTGAGCGCCCGCGTGAGTTTCGCGCGCGCGTGGGAATCGTCCTGCAGAGCACGGGGCTGTACCGGCACATCCGCGTCCGCGAGGCGCTCGCGCACTTCGGCTCGATGTACCCCCATCCTCGCGACGTCGACGAGGTGATCGCCCTGACCGGGCTCGAGGGCAAGGAGGATGCCACGGCGCGCACGCTCTCGGGCGGGCAGCGGCGGCGGCTTGACCTCGCGCTCGCCCTCATCGGCGACCCCGAGCTCGTGTTCCTCGACGAGCCGACGACCGGATTCGACCCGGCAGCGCGGCGGACGGCGTGGGAGACGATCCGCTCGCTCAGGGACCTCGGCAAGACGGTGCTCCTCACCACGCACTACCTCGACGAGGCGCAGGCGATCGCCGATCGGGTGGCGATCATCAAGGACGGGCGGATCGCCATCGAGGGCGCTCCCGGGGACCTCGGGTCGGATGGGGAGGCGCCGCGGTACCGGGTTGCCTACCGGAACGGCACCGGGCGTGAGGTCGAGCAGGAGACCGACGACCCCACCACTTTGCTCCACGAGCTCACGGGCGCGGCGCTCGCCAGGGGGGAGCGGCTCGAAGGGCTCGCGGTCACCCGTCCTACCCTCGAGGACGTGTACCTCGAGCTCACCGCCGACGAGGCCGAGGAGGGGGAGGAGGCCGCCGCGCCCAGCGATGAGGCGCCCCCGGTTGCCGGCCACCGGACGCGGGGGCGGGGATGACCGAGGTCGCGGTCCTCGCCTGGCGCCAGTACCGGCTCGAGCGGCGCCTGTTCTGGCGCAATCCGAGCGCGGCCTTCTTCAACTTCCTCCTCCCCCTCCTCTTCCTCGCCTTCTTCGGCGCCGCCTTCCATTCAGACCATAAGGAGCTGCGGATCATCGTGCCCGGCATCGCCGCCATGAGCGTGATGTCCACCACCTTCACCGCGCTCGCCTTCAACATGACCTTCCTGCGCGAGCAGGGCGTCCTCAAGCGCATCCGGGGCACTCCGATGCCGGGGGTGTCCTACCTGCTGGGGATCGCCGGCAACGCCGTCACCAACACCGCGCTCCAGATCACCATCATCACCATCGCCGGACGGGTGTTCTTCGGAACGGGCTGGCCGCGCAACTGGGTCGAGCTCATCGTCTTCGTGGTCGTCGGCGTCGTGTGCTTCGCCTCGCTCGGGGTGGCGTTCTCGCACGTGATCCCCAACTTCGACTCGGCCCCGGCCTACGTCAACGCGGTCTTTCTCCCTGTCGTCGCCGTCTCGGGCGTGTTCTTCGACACCGCCCACACCCCGGGCTTCATGAAGGGAATCGCCGAGGCCCTGCCCCTCTACCACCTGATCTCCGGGTTATCGGGGGCCATGGTCAGGGGCACGAGCTTCTCGGCCAACGTCAGCGCGCTCGGGGTGGTCGCGGCGTGGGCGGTACTGGGGATCATTTTCGCCGTCCGGGGCTTCAGCTGGGACCAGCGCCGCGCGTAAGGGCCAAGGCGCGCTAAGGACACGACCACGCGCAAGGGCCAAAGCGCGCTAAGGACACCGCCGCGCGTAAGGGCCAAAGCGCGCTAAGGACACCGCCGCGCGTAAGGGCCGAGGCGCGCTGAGGACAGGGCCGCGCGCCGGAACCCTTAGACCACCTCGACCACCACCCCCCCACCCTCCCGCCACACCCCGCGCGGCATCGCCTCGCTCGTGAACCGGGTCGCCACCCGGCCGCGGGCGTCGACGGCGATCAGACCTCCGGTCCCCTGGCAGAGTCGGACCTCCTCGAGCACGGTCCCGGCCGCCGCGGCCACCGCGGCACCCCGCTCGACGAGGGTGCTGAGCAGGCGCCCGGCGCCGGCGCGGATGAAGGACTCACCGTCGCCGGTGCACGACACGGCGACTGAGCCGTCGGCCCAGGTACCCGCCCCGATGACCGGCGGATCCCCCACCCGCCCCGGAGGCTGGCCCATGCGCCCGCCCGTCGAGGTGGCCGCCGCGAGGTCGCCGGCGGCGTCGCGGCACACCGCCCCGACGGTCCCGTGCCCGCAGGCGGCACCGCCCGCCCCCCCATCCCCAAGGGCGGCGCTGCCCGCCTCCCCGTGCCCCCGCGCGGCAGCCCCTGGCCGGCCGTCGCCGCGGGCGGCCAGGCACAGCTCGAGACGGCGCCGCTGGCGCTCGGTGACGAACTGCCAGGGCTCCCACTGCTCGGCGCCGTGGGCCGCCGCGAAAGCGTCGGCGTGCGGGCCGACCATCAGCACCTCCTCGGCATCGAGCAACGCCTCGGCGCCGAGGATGGGATGCCTCGTGCGGGTGATCGCCGCCACCGCTCCCGCGGCCCGGTCCGGGCCGCGCATGAGGCCGGCGCTCATCTCGACCGAGCCGTCGGCGCACAGGGCCGAGCCGTAGCCCGCGTTGAACAGCGGGAAGGACTCCATCTCGATGACGGCGGAGCGCACGGCGGCGACCGCGTCGCCGCCCTCGGCCAGTGCTCGGGCGGCCGCCGAGAGCGCCGCCGCGAGCGCGTCGCGGCAGGCGGGTTCGCGCTCGCGGAGGTCATCGCTGAGTCTCCCGGCGCCGGCGTGGACCACGACGACCATGTCGCTCATGTCCGAGACGATGGTATATCTGCCCCGTGCCGGTCACCGGGCTCCTCTACGACGTGCACGGGAACCTCCCCGCGCTGGAGGCGGTGCTCGCCGACGCCGAGGCGGCGGACGTGGGGCGCTGGGTGCTCGGCGGCGACTACGCGCTCTTCGGTGCGTGGCCGGTCGAGACCCTCGCCACGCTGCGCTCGCTACCGCAGGCGACGTGGATCCGCGGCAACGGCGAGCGCTGGACCGCCCACCCGGACGCGGCACCGCGGGACGAAGTGGTCCAGGGCGCGATCAGCGCCTGTCGTGAGGCGCTCGGCCCCTCGGCGGTGGATGAGCTCGCGAGCTTGCCCGAGCAGGTCGTGCTCGACTCGACGCGTTACTGCCACGCCTCGCCGGTGTCCGACGTGCGCTCCTTCCTTCCCGCGGCGGCGGACGACGAGGACGAGCTCCTGGGGGGCGTGAGCGAGCCCCGGCTCGTGTTCGGCCACACCCATCTTCCCTTCCGCCGAACCGCTCAGACCGGGATCGAGCTCCTCAATCCCGGCAGCGTGGGAATGCCCTTCGACGGCGACGCCAGGGCCGCATACGCGATCATCGACGCCGATGGACGCCCCCACCAGCGCCGTGTCCGCTACGACCATGAGGCCAGCGCCGCCGCCGTGCGCGAGCGCTTCGCCGACGCCGCCTGGACCGCCATGGTCTCGGGCCGCATCGCCCGCGCGACCTTTTAGCATGAGGCGAGAGGTTTGGCGGCGAGCAGAAGCGCCGATACCGAGTATTGGATTGCCGATACTCGCTGATACGGTTGCCACGGGAGGGGTTCCCGTATGAGCTCTTCCGCGCACAGCACCGCAGACGAAACCCAGCCGACCACGGTGCGGCTGAGCTTGCCCGCCCGCCCGGAGAACGTCGCCCTGGCGCGGCAGGTGATCGCCGGGCTCGCCGAGGAGCTGCTCATCGACGAGGAGCTGCTGGCGGACATCAATATCGCCGTCACCGAGGCGTGCAACAACGTCGTCCTCCACGCCTACCCCGACGGTGTGGGCACCGCCGAGGTGACGATCACCGAGGTGCTCGACCAGCTCGTGATCACCGTCCGCGACGAGGGTACGGGCGTGAACCCGTTTCCCGCCGAGCCCGACCCCGATACGGGCGAGCCCGCCCGTACGCTCGGCTTTGGCTTCGCGATGATGTCCTCGCTCGCCGACCAGTTCGGGATCAACAGCGGCGCCGGCGGCACCGAGGTGCGCATGCGCTTCGCGCTGCGCGGAGCGCCGGCTCCGGAGGGAGAGGACCTGCTCGCGGGCGCCGGGCTCCTCGACGACGGTCCCGCGCCCGCCGGCGACATCGTCCTCGCCCTCACCCCCGGCGTCCCCGCGGCGGCCGTGCTCGGCCGCTTCATCTCCCTGCTCGCGGCGCGCGCCAACCTCTCGCTCGACCGCATGTCCGATCTTCAGCTCGTCAGCGACGCCCTCGCCCGCCACGCCCCCCAACGCGCCCTCAACGGCCGCTTCCACGTCAGCGCCGCCGACCGCGAGTCCGGCTTCGAGCTCCGCGTCGGTCCCCTCCAGGCGGGCGGGAGCGACGCCATCGTCGCCGACGCCACCCTGTCCGGCGTCGGCTCGCTGCTCCATTTCCTCAGCGACGACGTCACCAGCGAGCCCGTCAGCGGCGGCACCCCCGGGGCCGAGGTCCTGCGCCTCGGGCTCACGCGCGCCTCCTGAGCGCCCTCACGCGCGCCTCCTGAGCGCCACTCACGCGCGCGTCCCGGAGCGTCGACCGGCCCCGTGCCCCTCCGCGAGCTCGGCGCCACCGAGAAGATCGTCGCCGGCGGATGAGTTCAGGCGTGGAGCGGGATCGACTGGGCGAAGCGGAAGGCGTTATCGGGGTCGTACTTGCGCTTGACCGACGTGAGCCGGCCGAGGTTCGACCCGTAGTAGGCGTGTTGCCAGTTGCTCAAACGGGGGTCGATGTAGTTCTGGTAGGCCCCGCCGGTGGTGAAGGGGGCGAAGGCGTGGGCGGCGGAGCCGAGCCACGCCTCGCCGGCGGCGAAGGCGGGGCCCGAGGGCGCGCTCCCCCATGTCACCGTCATCTGAATCCCGCAGATCGTGCCGCGGTGCACGAACGCCGTCGCCCCCGACGGGACCCGGTTGACGGCGCCGCCGTAGGCGTCGCAGACCAGTCCCCCGCCGAGCCCCGGGTGCTCTGAGTGGAGCTCCTCGACGGCGCCCACCGCCGCGGCGAGCCCGGCGCTGGGCAGCGGCTTGCCCACGTAGGCGGACTTGGCGGCGTAGGCCGAGCGCTGGAGCATGCCCGCCCGGTTCTGGCTGCGCAGGTGACACTGGGCGACTGACTTACCGTCGCACCCGCCCTCGACGAGCATGAGATGGAGGTAGGGATCCGGACCGCCGACGAAGGTCGAGGACGGCGCCGCTCCCACCGAGGCCACGAGCTTGTTCACGAGGGCGGTGAGCGCGCCCTTGCTCCCGACGAAGACCCCCGTGCTCTTGGCGACGAGGCCGCTGCTCCCGGCGGAGAGGAGCTGGAAGTTCGACCACACCTCGTCGGGGGCGCCGCGCAGCCAGTCGATCCACCCGCCGAGCGCCTCGTCCGCCGCCGCCCACGGCCAGTGGACGGTGAACAGGGTGAGCTGCGAGGGGATCGGGTGCGCGGTGAAGGTGAAGGAGGTGACGACCCCGAAGTTGCCGCCGCCCCCGCCCCGCGAGGCCCAGTACAGGTCCGCGTGGCCGGCGCCGCTGCACCTGAGCAGGCGCCCGTCGGCGGTGACGACCTCGAGCGAGCGGATGGCGTCGGAGGTCAAGCCGTACTTGCGGGCGAGGACACCGATCCCGCCCCCGAGGGCGAGCCCCGAGATCCCCACCGTCGGACACGAGCCTCCGGGGACGAGCACGTTCGCGCGCGCGAGGCCGTCGTAGAAGTCGACGAGCCGGGCGCCCGCGCCCACCGCGGCGGTTGCCGGGGCGCCCTTCCTCGCCGGGGTGACGGTGACCGAGCCCATGCGCGTGACGTCGATGACGAGGCCGGTTCCCGTCGAGTACCCGCCGTAGCTGTGGCCGCCCCCGCGGGGGATCGGGCGGATGCCGTGACTGCGGGCGAAGTCGACCGTCTTCTGCACGTCGGCGGGCGAGGCGCAGTAGGCGACCGCCGCCGGCCGGATCCTGTCGAACCGCGGGTCGTAGAGCTCCCGGGCGGTGGCGTAGCCGTGGTCGGAAGGGAGCACGAGGCGCCCGGAGAGCGACTTGGCGAGCGGGCGCCAATCGATCGGGACCTTCTCGATGATCACTCCCTCGGTGAGGCCGCCCGACGTGCTCCTGAGCACGGTACGGCTCGCGCGGCGGGGCGAGGACCCCCCGCCGCACCCCGCGAGCGCGGGGACGGTGAGGGCCGCCATCGCGGCGGCGCCCTGGCGCAGGAAGCGGCGGCGATCGAGCGTGGCTGTCGTGTCGGGGGCGGCGATGCGCGTAGCGTATTCCCGGCTTCGGGCGTTCAGCGACCCGCCGCGCACGTGCTCGGCGCCTTGGCGCCGGCGAAGCGCTCGGCGATCCATCGCGCCACCGCGGAGACGGTGTCCGGTCCGGCGCGGATGTGGTCGACGCCCGGGTAGGAGCGGTAGTCGACCGTCGCCCCCTGCCCGCACAGGTGCTTGGCGAAAGCGGCCGTGACGGCGGGGCGCACGAGCCGGTCGGCGGCGCCCTGGGTGATGAGGATGGGCGCGGGGATCTTCGCTGCTCCCGGGGTGTTGAGCTCGAGCAGGCCCTTCCACGGCTCGAGGTCCCAGGGGAGCTTGTGCAGGTAGGTGAGCTTGAGGGCGAGGCTGATGGCGGCGGCGGCGATCGGGCCGTTGTCGGCGGAGATGCAGATCCTCGACAGGGTGCGGACGACCGGACGCGCGAGAGGGCTGACGACCTGGTCGAGGTGGAGCTCGGGGTACACCTGGCTCCACATGTCGAGGGTGTAGGCGGAGAGGATGCGCCCGAAGGTGCCGTCGCGGTTGACCTTGAAGAGCTCCTCGAGCTCGGTGGCGGGCGCGGCCGCGGCGACCCCCTCGAGGTGGAGTCCCGGAGCGTAGGAGCGCGCCTGCTGACCGGTGAAGAGAGCGGCGTGGCCTCCCTGTGAGGGACCCCAGACGACGAAGCGCGTGCCGCCGTCGGCGGCGGCGAAGAGGTGGGCGGCGCGGACGGCGTCGAGGGTCGCGGTGGCCTCGGCGTCTCCGACGAGGTAGGGATGGGGACCGGCCGTACCCAGCCCCTGGTAATCGGGCACGACGACGTCGTCGCCGGCGCGGAGGAACTGCGCGAGACCGTCGATGTGGGGCCAGAACTCCTTGCCGTTCGAGACCGCGCAGGCCGGGGCGACGCCCACGGTGCCGTGGGTGAACGCCACCACGTCGCGGCCGGCACCGGGCGGCGGGGTGCTCGGCACGAAGAGGAGGCCGCTCATCGCCGTCCGCTTCCCCGTGTAGCTGCGCGAGAGGTAGAGGATCTTCCAGGCGCGCGCGCCTTCGGGGGCGCCGGCGAGGGGCTCGGCCCGCACCACCGTGCCCGGCGGCCCGGTCGGGAGCGGGGCGGGCTGCACGTAGAACGGGCCCGGTGCCGGCGCCTTCACCCCGCCGAGGAACTCGACGACGCCGCCGGCGATGAGCGCGGCCACGACCACGAGGAAGCCGATGCGCGAGATCCCACGCCGCCGGGCCTCGATCGAGCGCTGGCGAGGATCGCTTGCTTGCACGGCCAGGAAACCTAGTCGCAAAAAACGAGACCGGGCCTCTCCTCCATATGCCTAACTGGCCGTTCGTCCCGAATCGGGGGGGCGAATTTCGGCCCGACGTCCATACCGTCCCGAGCCTGCTCGGGTGACCCTGCACGTCCACCGCGTAACAACGACCAAAGGAGGCTGCATGGCGGTCGAGCCGAAGCTCAGAGACGAGGAGATCACCAGCCTGATGGAGATCCCTCACCCGACGAAGGGGATCGGGGAGTCGATCTACGGGCAGACGAAGGTCTTCCCCGACTACCAGGCAGAACCGGGCGAGAGCTACCTGGGAATGGTTCACGGCATCGTCCACGAATCCTCGGTCAGCTTCGTGGCGGTACTGCTGGCGCTCCGTGCGCAGCGCAAGGGATTCGAATCCGCGCTCTATTTCTTCGGCATCGGCGCCCTCAACTGTCTGGCGACGCGGGGCTTCCCCACCGTCGGCAATGAGCTCTTCCCGGGCATGCGCAACGAGAACAACCAGCTCGCGAAGTTCATCGAGGAGGGCGGCAAGGTGTACGCCTGCCGGCTCGGCCTCTCGCTGCACGGAGCGCGCGAGGAGGACCTCATGGAAGGCGTCATCCCCTGCCATCCCCTCGATCTCCAGGACGCGATGATCGAGTACGCCCGCAAGGGCGCGGTCATCAACACGACGTGGATGTTCTGAGTCCAGGTGGAGCTCTCGCTACGGGCTGAGCTCGCCGTCCGCGGCCTGCGCGCGGCGCCCCCGGTCCGGCGCCGTGCCGGCGCGGGGCCGAGCGACGACGGCCACTGGCAGCTCGCCGGCGGGTGCGCGGCCACCCTGCCGCTCGCTCCCGCCTCGCCCTTCGCCCTCGACGCGCA
Organism: Solirubrobacteraceae bacterium; assembly: GCA_035552815.1. GTDB lineage: Bacteria > Actinomycetota > Thermoleophilia > Solirubrobacterales > Solirubrobacteraceae > Palsa-465. Next base: position 12,313 of record DASZKU010000170.1, read on the forward strand.
CGGACGGCTGACCCGCGACGGGGTCGTGGTCGAGGACACCATGGTCGAGGCCGTCGAGCGGCCCCGCTTCTACGACCTCGAGACCGCCGACGGCATTCGCTTCGACCAGCTGGCCCGGCTCCACGGGCGCCACGTGCTCGCGACCACGGTGGTGCAGACGTGCATCCGCTACACGTCCGAGAACACCCGCTGTCGTTTCTGCACGATCGAGGAGTCGCTGCGTGCCGGCGCCACCACCCAGGTCAAGCGCCCCGAGCAGCTCGCCGAGGTCGCGGCCGCCGCCGTCAGGCTCGACGGCGTGCGTCAGATGGTGATGACGACGGGGACCTCGCGGGGCGCCGACCGTGGCGCCAAGCACTTGTGCAAGTGCGTGCGGGCGATCAAGGCCGCCGTGCCCGGGCTCCCGATCCAGGTCCAGATCGAGCCCCCGGTCGACCTGAGGTGGATCGACGCACTCGCCGAGGCGGGCGCCGACGCCATCGGGATCCACATCGAAGCCCTGGACCAGGAAGTGCGTGAGCGGTGGACGCCGGGTAAGGCCACCGTCTCGGTGCAGCGCTACGAGGAGGCGTGGGACCGGGCCCTGGCGGCCTTTGGCCGTAATCGCGTCTCCACCTATCTCCTCGTGGGGCTGGGAGAAGACCCCGATGAGCTCGTGGCCGGGGCCCAGCGGCTGATCGAGCGCGGCATCTATCCCTTCGTCGTCCCCTACCGCCCGCTCGCGGGGTCGCTGGCCCACGGCGACGGCGTGCAGGCGCCGTCCCCTGCCGTCCTCACCGACGTCACGCGCCGGGTCGGGGCGGCGCTCGCCAAGGCGGGAATGCGGGGTCGCGACCAGGTCGCGGGCTGCGCCGCCTGCGGCGCGTGCTCGGCGCTAGCTCATGCCGGTGGGTGACGGCCCCATCGACGTGATCGAGCTCCTCGGCGGCCCGCCGTCGAGGGTCGGTGGGCGCGCCGCGCCGCAGGCCCCCCCGCTCGTCGTCGTCGACGTGGGCGAGGACCCGGCCCGCCTGCGCGCCTACCGCGAGCTACGCCACCGCGCCTTCGTCGATGAGCAGCGCCTGTTCGCGGGCAGCGACACCGACGAATGGGATGAGCATCCGGCGACGATCTTCCTCGCCGCCCTCGCCGGCGACGGCTCGGTCCTCGGCGGCGTGCGCCTGCACCCGGGCCAGGAGGGCGGGGGCGAGCTCGGCTGGTGGCGCGGGAGCCGGCTCGTGGCGGGGGCCGGGCCGGGGCTCCAGCGCGGGGAGATCGGGGCCGCCCTCGTGCGCGCCGCCTGCGGCCGCGCCCTCGACGCGGGCGCGATCCGCTTCGACGCCCACGTCCAGCCCGCTCACGCCAAGTTCTTCACCCGCCTGGGGTGGGAGACGATCCGCCCGGCCCCGATCGGCGGCGCGCCCCACCTCCTCATGCGCTGGCCGGTGCGCCGGATCGCCGACCACGCCGAGGCGAGCAAGGAATCGCTCGGCGAGCTCATCGGCCACGTCCTCCCCCACGACCCCTGGCGCGGCGACGACGGCGTGCCCGTCGCCGGCACCGACGTGGTGGCGTGCACCGACGCGATCACGCCCTCGATGGTCGACCGCGACCCGAGCTGGGCCGGCTGGTGCGGGATGCTCGTGACCGCCAACGACCTCGCGGCCATGGGCGCCTCCCCGGTCGGCGTCCTCGATGCCGTCGCGGGCCGCGACGCCGCCCACGTGGCCCGCGTCCTGAGCGGCATCCGCGACGGCTCCGATGCCTTCGAGCTCCCGGTGCTGGGAGGTCATACCCAGCTCGGCGTGCCCGGGGCGCTGACCGTGACCGGCCTCGGTCGCACCGCCGAGCCCGTGCCCGGCGGCGGTGGTCGCCCCGGTGACGCGCTGTGGGTATGCGCGGATCTCGACGGCCGCTGGCGTCCGGGCTATCACGGGCGCCAGTGGGACTCGACCTCGCAGCGCACGCGCGACGAGCTGCGTCCCATGCTCGAGCTCGTGCGCCGGACCCGGCCGCGCGCCGCCAAGGACGCCTCCATGGCCGGCATCGTCGGGACGGTGGCGATGCTCGCCGAGGCGTCGGGATGCGGAGCGGAGATCGACATCGCGCGGATGCCCCGCCCCGCCACCGCCCAGATGGCCGACTGGCTGACCTGCTTCCCCGGCTTCGCCCTCGTCCTCGCCCAGTCACCGGGGGCGCCCGCGCCCCGCGGCGGCGCCGCCGTGTGCGCGGGCTGCGGCCACCTCTCGGCCCAGGGAGGCGTGCGCCTGAGCTGGCCGGATGACGAGATAACGACCGTGATCGCCACCGAGGCGATCACCGGTCTCGGACCCGCTAGAGGAGGATGCCCATGACCGAGCTCACGATCGCCGCGGCAGCTGCTCCGTTCAGCCGCGACATGGACGGGTGCCTGAGCACCATCGAGGATCTCATCGCCCGCGCGCGCCTGCAGCAGGTGGACCTCCTGGTCCTTCCCGAGGCAGCACTCGGCGGCTACGTCGAGACCCTGAGCGGCGACGCCGATCCCCCGCCCGCGCTCGACCCCGCCGGCCCCGAGCTCGCCCGGGTGGCGGAGCTCGCCGGCGACATGGTGGTATGCGTGGGCTTCTGCGAGGAGGGTGAGGGCGGTGCCCGCCACAACGTCGCCGCCTGCGTCTCCGGCGAGGGTCTCCACGGCCTGCACCGCAAGGTCCATCTCCCCCTCGACGAGAACCGCCTCACCACTCCGGGCGACAGCCTGGAGGCGTTCGACACCCCGGTGGGCCGCCTGGGCATGCTCATCTGCTACGACAAGGCGTTCCCCGAGGCGGCCCGCACGCTGACCCTCGACGGCGCCGAGGTCCTGTGCTTCCTGTCGGCGTGGCCGTGCAGCGCCTCCAACGCGGCCCCCCGCCTCGAGGACGACCGCCAGTGGCGCCGCGCCGAGCTCTGGGACCGGGCGCGCGCGGCCGAGAACTCGCTGATCGTCGCCTCGGCCAACCAGACCGGGAGCTTCGGGCGTCTGCGCTTCCTCGGCGGCGCCCGCGTCGTCGGGCCCGGCGGCGATCTCCTCGCCCGCACGGGGACGCAGCCGGGACTGGCGCTGGCGACGCTCGACGTGGCGGAGACGCTCGAGCGCGCGCGGCGCGCCCTGTCGCCGATCAGGGACCTGCGCCCCGACGTGTACCGGGTCGCCGAGCCTGTGCCCTACGCCTGAACGATGCCCTCGGTCGAATTCACCCTGCGCTGGCCCGACGGCGCCGTCGAGCGCTGCTACTCACCCTCGCGGGCGATCGAGCAGGTGCTCGTGCCCGGTGGCGTCTACCCGGTCGCCGAGCTCGTGCGCCGCTGCCAGGCGGGACTCGAGCGGGCCAGTGAGCGGGTGCGCGAGCAGCGCGGCTTCGCCTGCACCGCCGCCGCCGAGCAGCTGGCGGCGATCGAGGGACGAGCCGGCGGCTTCGCGACGGGCTCGGTGCGCGTGGAGGGCCTGCGCCGCGAGGAGCCGCCGCCCTCGAGCCCCGCCCCCGAGCGGCTGAGCGGGCATGCCGGGGCGATCGTCATCGGCGGCGGCCAGGCGGGCCTGGCCGTGAGCTATCACCTGCGGGAGCGCAGCGTCCCCCATGTCGTCCTCGAACGCGACTGCCTCGCCAGCTCGTGGCGCAAGCATCGCTGGGACACCTTCTGCCTGGTCACCCCCAACTGGCAGTGCCGGCTTCCGGGTTACCCGTACCGGGGCGATGATCCCGACGGGTTCATGGTCAGGGAAGAGATCGTCGCCTACGTCGAGGGCTTCGCCTCCTCGTTCCATCCGCCGCTCTATGAGGGCGTGACGGTGGAGCGGGTCGAGGACGACGAGGAGGAGGGCTTCCGCGTCCATACCTCGCACGGCGAGCTCACCGCCGAGCAGGTGATCCTCGCCGTCGGCGGCTATCACGTTCCCGCCCTGCCCCCCGTCGCCGCCGCGCTGGGCCCCGAGGTCACCCAGCTGCACTCCTCGAGCTACCGGAACCCGAGCTCGCTTCCCGACGGGGCGGTGCTCGTGGTCGGGAGCGGCCAGTCGGGGGCGCAGATCGCCGAGGACCTCCACCTCGCGGGCCGCGAGGTCCATCTCAGCGTCGGGAGCGCGCCCCGCGTCGCGCGCTTCTACCGTGGGCGCGACTGCGTGGCCTGGCTCGAGGACATGGGTCACTACGACATGCCGATCGAGGAGCACCCGGAGGGGCTCGCCGCCCGCAAGGAGCCCAACCATTACGTCACCGGTCGCGACGGCGGGCACGACCTCGACCTCCGCGCCATGGCCCGGGAGGGGATGCACGTTCACGGGCGCCTGCTCGGGGTCGAGGGGTCGGAGCTTGCCTTCGCCGATGACCTCGCCTCGAACCTCGACTCGGCCGACGCCACCGCCGAGCGCATCAAGGACGCGATCGACCGCTACATCGGCGCCCGCGGCATCGAGGCACCTACCGAGCCGCGCTACTCGCCGGTGTGGGAGCCGGAGGCGGGCGCGGCGGAGCGCCTTTCGCTGGGCCTCGAGGGGCTCAGCACCGTGGTGTGGGCGACCGGGTTCCGCAGCGACTGGTCATGGGTGAAGGTCCCGGCGTTCGACGGCAGCGGGTACCCGGTCCATCGACGCGGGGTCACCACCGTGCCCGGGCTCTACGTGCTCGGGCTCCCGTGGCTCCATACCTGGGGCTCGGGCCGCTTCGCCGGGATCGACCGTGACGCCTGCCACGTCGCCGAGCACGTGACCGAGTACAGGACGGTGGAGGCTCAGGCCGCGGCGTAGGGGCCACCGCGCGCGGCGGGGCTGCCGCGCGCGGGCGGGCCGCTGAGGCGGACCCGAAAGGGCTACGATCGCCCCTGTGCCCGACCGGCTCTACTTCACCGAATCCGACGAGGCCAACGCGCTCATCGCCTCGGATCCCATGGCCCTGCTCGTCGGCTTCGCGCTCGACCAGCAGGTCAGCGTCCAGAAGGCGTTCTCGGGGCCGCTCGCACTCAAGGAGCGCCTCGGCGGGCTCGACGCGGCCACGCTGGCCGAGGCCGACCTCGAGCCCGTGTTCCGCGACAAGCCCGCCATCCACCGCTTCCCCGGTTCGATGGCCAAGCGCGTCCATGATCTCGCCGTCCACGTGCGCGAGGAGTACGACGGCGATGCTGCGCGCGTGTGGACCGACGCCGCCGACGCCGATGCGCTGCGCGCCAACCTCAGCGGGCTGCCGGGCTTCGGCGAGATGAAGGTCAAGGCCCTCGCCGGGGTCCTCGCCAAGCGCTACGGCGTCGCCACCGCGGCCGAGCTCGTGCCCTGGCATCCCACCCTCGGTGACGTGGACTCGCCCGAGGCGCTCGCCGACTATCAGGCCAAGAAGCGCGTCCACAAGGCCGAGTGGTCCAAGGCGCGCGCGAGCACCTCGGGCTAGCCCACCCGCACGCCGGCGTCGGTCCCCGCGCCCGCCCGGAGCCCGAACGCCTCGGCGATGAGCTCGTAGGACCGCCGCCGGGCCTCGTGGTCGTGGGTGATGCTCACGACCATGAGCTCGTCGGCTCCGTACTCGGCCGCCACGCCCTCGAGCCCGGTCCGCACCTGCTCGGGATCGCCGATGATGGCGCGGCGGCGGCGCTCGCGAGAGCTCACGGGCTCGGACCCCTGGGCGGCGAGGAAGCGGAGCGCCTTCTCGACGGGGGGCACGGGGATGAGCCGGCCCTGGGCGAGGAGGCGCATCATCATCCGGCTGCTCGCGGCCAGGCGCTGCGCCTCCTCCTCGGTGTCGGCGGCGATCGCCCAGGTGGCGACGGCGAGATAGGGACGCTCCGCTTGCGCCCGGTACTGAGCGGCGATCGAGGCGCCGCCCGAGTTGATGAAGTCGGCGAAGGCGTAGGGCAGGCCGAGCTCGGCGGCCCAGATCCCGCTCTGCGGCGAGGATCCCAGCAGCCACGGCTCGGGGCGCTCGGGAAGGCCGGGGAGGGTGGCGGCGAGGCGGGCGAAGGGGTGCTCGCCGGGGAGGTTGTCGTTCAGGTAGCCGAGGAGCTCGGCCATCTGCTCGGGGAAGTCGTCGGGGGTGGCGTCGCGGCGGTCGCGCTGGAGCGCGTAGGTGGTCATCGGGTCGGTCCCGGGAGCACGGCCGAACCCGAGGTCGATGCGCCCGGGGAAGAGCCCGGCCAGGGCGGTGAAGGTCTCGGCGACCTTGAGCGGGCTGTAGTGCGGGAGCATGACGCCGCCGCTGCCCACGCGGATCCGCTCGGTGGCGGCGGCGATCGGCCCGATCAGCGCTTCCGGCGAGGCGCTGGCCAAGCCCGGGGTGCCGTGGTGCTCGGCAACCCAGTAGCGGCGGTAGCCGAGCTCGTCGGCGCGCCGCGCGAGGTCGACGGAGTTACGTAGGGCGTCGGCCCCGCTGAGACCCTCGGGGATGGGCGACTGATCGAGGACGCTGATCGGGATGTCCATGGTTCTGATTCTGACAGGGCCCGATCACCGGCCCGAAACGCCCACGGGTCAGTCCCACCATTTGTGCTCGCGCGCCTTGTCGGTCCCTCCCGTGCGGTCGAGGGCGTCGAGGGCCGCCATGTCCTGCGCCGTGAGCTCGAAGGCGAAGATCTCGGCGTTCTCGGCGATGCGCTCGCGATGAGTCGACTTGGGGATGACGATGCCGGCGCGCTGGAGGCCCCAGCGCAGGAGCACCTGTGCCGGGGTCCGGCCCAGGCCCTCGGCGATCCGCGTGACCTCGGGGCTCGAGAGGTGCTGGCCGGTCCCCAGCGGGCTGTAGGCCTCGAGCGCCACGTGGTGGGCCTCGCATGCCTCGAGGAGCCGGCGGCGGTATTCGAAGGGGCTGAACTGGACCTGGTCGACGACGGGCGGGGTGGTGGCGATGCCCATGACCTCCTCGAGTTCGGCGGCGCTGAAGTTGGAGACGCCGATCGAGCGCGCGTAGCCGCGGTCGAGGGCGCCCTCCATCCCCGGCCACGCCCATGTGGGGCCGCCCTTGGGCCAATGGATGATGTAGAGGTCGACGTGGTCGACGCCGAGGCGCTCGAGGCTCTTGGCCGCCTCGGCCTCGGGGTCCCGAGCGCCTGGGTAGAACTTGGTCGTGAGGAACACCTCGTCGCGGGGGACGCCGCTCTCGCGCAGCCCCTGGCCGACGCTCGCCTCGTTGCCGTACGCCTGCGCCGTGTCGATGTGGCGGTAGCCGAGCTCGAGCGCCCAGCGCACGGCGTTGACCGTCTCGGGGCCGTCGGGCACCTGCCATACGCCGAGGCCGAGACGGGGGATGCGGTTTCCGTCGGCGAGCGTCCGAACGCGTGCTCGCTGGGTCACGGACTCTGCTTGCTGTGCCACGGTCGCCTCCTGGGTCGGAACGAAGAATCTACTCACCCGGCTCCCTTTCTCTTAGGGCGTGTGGGCCTACATGCCAACGGGTAGCCCGAGCGCGGGATACGCTGCGCAAAAATGAGGAGGCCAGATGGGTTTCGATCAGTATCACGAGCCACCTGACGAGCTACCGCCGGCGGCTCGCACTTTCGCGCGGCTGTGCGCCTCGCTGACCGAGGAGGCCGAGGCGATCGGCTGGTACCAGCAGCGGCTGGCCGTGGAGACCGACCCCGACGCCCGCGCGATCATGAGCGATGCCCAGGGCGAGGAGTTCAAGCACTTCAGCATGGACCTCGAGTTCCTCCTGCGCCGCACGCCGGCGTGGCGCGAGATCGCACGGGGTGTCCTCTTCCAGGCCGGCGACATCGTCGAGCACGGCGAGGAGGCAGAGGCCGAGGCGCTCGAAGGCGAGGCGCCATCGGGCCCGGCCGGCTCGCTGGGCATCGGGAGCCTGAAGGGAGCATCGCGATGAACCATCTCCTCCGCTCCCTTGCCCCCATCAGCGACTCGAGCTGGGAGCTCCTCGACGAGGAGGCGACCGAGCGCCTGACCCCGGCGCTGGCGGCGCGCAAGCTCGTCGACTTCTTCGGTCCCCACGGCTGGGAGTATTCGGCCAGCAACCTCGGCCGCACCGCTCCCCTCGCCTCCGCCCCCTGCGACGGAGTAAGCGGCCTGCAGCGGCGGGTGATGGCGCTCGTCGAGCTCCGTGCCGACTTCGAGATCTCCCGCGCCGAGCTCCGCGACGCCGATCGCGGCGCCATCGACCCCGACCTCGAGGCCCTCGACATCGCCGCTCACCAGATCGCGGTGGCCGAGAACATCAGCGTCTTCCACGGCTGGCACGGCGCCATCATCGGCATCGAGGAGGCCTCGCCGCACGAGCGCCTGAACCTCGGCGAGAGCACCGACGGGTATCCCCGGCCCGTGGCGGCCGCCGTCGAGCGCCTGCTCCACAACGGGATCAGCGGGCCCTATGCGCTCGCCCTCGGCGGCGAGCAGTACCAGCGTGTGGTGCAGACCGCCGAGCACGGCGGCTATCCCCTGCTCGAGCACCTGGGCAAGATCCTCGAGGGCCCGATCGTCTGGGCCCCCGGGGTCAAGGGCGCGCTCGTGCTGAGCATGCGCGGCGGCGACTTCCTCTTCGAGTCGGGTCAGGATCTCGCCATCGGCTACGACAGCAGCGACGGCGAGATCGTCCGCTTCTACCTCGAGGAGAGCTTCAGCTTCCGCGTCGCCACGCCGGAGGCCGCCGTGGTCCTCGGCCCCTGAGGTGCCGGCAGGTCGCAGACAGCCCCCGACATCATCGCCGCGGAGGCCACCTAAGTAGCCTTAGCGAGGACTGGGCGATGCCCGAAGACGTCCTTCACTTATCCGCGCTGGCCCGCAGTCCCCTCCTTGACTCCTCAGGCGATCGCTTGGGACGCGTCGACGATGTCATCGTCAGGCTCGACACCGGCGATGCGCTACCGCCGGTCACCGGCCTGAAGGCGCGGATCGGCGGTCGCGAGATGTTCGTCCCTGCCGACCGGCTCGCGCGCCTCGAGCCCCACGCGGCCCGCACCTCGACCACGGAGCTCAACCTCGCTCAGTTCGAGCGCCGGCCCGGGGAGGTCCTCTTGCGTCGCGACGTCCTCGGGCGCAGCCTCATCAACGTCACCACCGCTCGGCTCGTCACCGCGCGCGAGGTCGAACTCGTGTTCACCGACGGCAGCTGGCGCGTGGCGGGCATCGATCCAAGCCTGGGGGCGGGGATGCGGCGCTTCCTCCCCTGGCGGACGCGCCGCCACGAGGGTGACCGCTCCCAGCCCCACGAGGGTGAGCACTCCCAGTTCATCCCCTGGACGGAGACCGAGGCCTTCGTCGGTCACGTGCCCACCTCGCGCCTGCGCTTGGCCTCCCGCCGCCTGGCCCGGCTCCACCCCGCGCAGATCGCCGATCTCGTCGAGGCCGCCTCGCACGACGAGGGCGAGGAGATCCTCCAGGCGGTGGGGCAGGACAAGGAGCTCGAGGCCGACGTCTTCGAGGAGCTCGACGACGAGCACCAGGTCGAGTTCTTGCGCCAGCGCTCCGACGAGGAGGTCGCCGGAGTATTGGCACGGATGGCGAGCGACGACGCCGCCGACCTCCTGCTCGAGATCGACCAGGATCGCCGCATCCCCATCCTCAACCTTCTCCCCGCCGCCAAGCAGCTGAAGATCAGGCTCCTGCTCGGCTACAACCCGTCGACCGCGGGCGGCCTCATGAATCCGGACTTCCCCTCGCTGGCGGCCGACGCGACGGTCGGCGAAGCGCTCGCCCGCGTCCGCGCGAGCGAGCTCGCTCCCAGTCAGCTGCTGACGCTATGGGTGATCGATGCCGGCGGTCATCTCCTCGGCGGTGTGCTCTCCTCCGAGCTCGTGCGCGCGAGCGAGGATGCGCCGGTCTCGAGCTTGATCGAGACGGCGGTGCCCACGGTCGCCCCGGAGACCGAGCTGGCGGAGGTGGCGCGTCTCATGGCCGACTTCAACCTGGTGGCGATCCCCGTCGTCGACGGCGACGAGTACCCGATCGGCGTGGTCGCCGTCGACGACGTCGTCGAGCGGCTCCTCCCCGACCAGTGGCGCCGGCGCGCCGGCCTCGCGCGCGGGTAACTCCACTGGAAACGGAAACACAGAACGCTAAGAACCTCGCTGGTACCCTCGAACAAGCGATGGACGACGAACAGACACATCAAGACAGCGAACTGCCGCGAAGTAGCACCACCGCGGCTGCCAACGTGAGCGTCCCCACGCATCCCGAGAGCTGATCTTGGGCTGAGGCTCCTCCCGACGGCCGCCGCGGAAGCTGCGCGCGGGCCCGAAAGGAGGTCGAGC
>DASZKU010000171.1:0-8403 GCA_035552815.1 Solirubrobacteraceae bacterium
ATCGCCAGGTAGAGCACGTAACCCTGGGTCACGGTGGCGAGCAGCGGCGCGGTGATCGTCGTCCACCAGTGGTGGTCGGCCTTGTGATGGGTGCGGAAGTAATTGAAGATGGCCAGCGACACGAGCGCCTGGATGGCGAGAATCGACACCACCCCCATCACCGCCATCAGTCCGTAGACCTGGAGGAAGCCGACGGAGTCGGCCGCCCCCAGCTTCGCGTCCACGGCGGCGAAGAGAGCGAAGGCGAGGAGGATGAGCGCCGCGATCACCGACTGCGCGGTGGAGGCCAGGTGCGGACTGTGGTACCTGGCATGGGTGCGCCCGAGGAACCGGGGCATTACCCCTTCGCGGCCCAGCGAGTACATGTAGCGGGCGGTCGTGTTGTGGAAGGCCATGCCGCACGCGAACGAGCCGCTGATGATGAACCAGCTCAGGCAGTCCTTGAGGAACAGCCCCCCGTAGTGCTGGGCGGGGATGAAGAAGAAGTTCGCGGAGTTGTTCTGGGAGACGCTCACCGCTTCTGAGAACGACGAATATCCGCTGATCCCCGCCCATGAGGTGACCGCGTAGAAGACACCGAGTCCGATCACCGAGATGTACATCGCACGCGGCACGTTCTTCTTCGGATTCTTGGATTCCTCGCCGTAGTTGGGTGCCATCTCCCACCCCACCCAGGACCAGAAGGCGAAGAAGATGCCGATGCCGGCGGCTCCGGCCGCCAGCGCCGTACCCTGGAAGTGGCCGGCCGGGAGCGACTTGAAGGCGTTGCCCGGGTTGATGGCGCTCGCCGAGACATGGCCGTTGGCGAAAATGAAGCCGTCGAAGACGATCAGGGTGACGATCTCGCACAGCAGCGCCGCGCCGAGGACGCGCGCGGATAGGCGGACGTCGAAGTAGGCGAGGATGGCGATGACCGCGATCATGATGAAGCCGAGCCAGTACCACTGCACGTGCCAGCCGTAACGGGCGGCCTTGAGCGAGGCGAAGTAGGCGAAACCGCCGACGAGCGAGACCTCGAACACGCTGTAGGCGGCGACCATGGCGAATCCGCTCGCCATCCCCAGTTCCCGCCCCAGGCCGTGGCTGATGAAGCTGTAGAAGCCTCCCGCGGTGGTGACCTTGCGCGCCATCGCGACATACCCCACCCCGAAGATGAGGAGCACGACGGCCGCGAAGATGAAGCCTGCGGGGGTGCCGATGCCGTTGCCGTAACCCACCGAGATCGGCGTGTTGAAGAGCATCGCCGAGATCGGCGCCGAGCCGGTCACGGTGAGGAAGAGGACGCCGACGAGGCCGACGGACCCGGATCTCAGCTTATGCAGGTCTTCGCGCCCGGCGACATCGACGCTCTCTACAACTGGGAGCATCCCTTCGTGATGCTCTCGCAGTACTTCGCCCTGAGTGCTCAATTTTGCTCTCCTCGGTCTCGCGCTGGGCTCGTGCTGATCTGACCTACACGCCCGCAGCCACCGGATCGGTCTCGGTGACCGCCTCGGCATCGCTCTCGCCGAGGACCTCCACGAGCAGCCGTTCCACCGCTCGGTTCCATTCCCCTTGCCTGAGCCGGATCCGGTCGGGCAGCACCGCCCGCGGCTCGATGTCCGCATAGGCGGACCGGGCCAGCCGATCGAACGCGTCGATGACCCGGATGACGATGCCGTAGTCGTGCGGACCGACGAAGCTGCCGATCCAGTCCCCAGGGCGGCCCCGGTCGGCGAACACGCCGTCCCTCACGCCCTCCCAGTACGCGTGCTGGAACAGGCAGCCTGCGCTCCCATGCCGCGTCCAGCACCCGGCGCTCACCCCGCGCTCGCCCCTCGCGATGCCGCGCAGTCCCAGCTGCAGGAGCCGGCGGCCGTGATCGGAGGCCGCGAGAACGGCGAGATCCGCGCGCAGCTGCCGTTCCGCCCCCGTCATGTCTCTCCTCCCACGGGTTGCCTTGACCCCCCAGCCGCTTCCAGTACATACTCGAGCTGCTCGGTGAGCGCCGCCCCGGGCACGAGCTTGCCGTCGAGCGCAGCGGTGCCGATGGTGAAGGCCCACACCCCGCGCTCGCCCAGGTCGGCGATGCGCTGCGCCGAGTCGACCGAGCCCGCGGCGATCACCGGGAGCGGGGTGGCGCCCACCACCGCGTCCACGAGCTCGTCGACGTCGCCGTCGTAGCGGTAGGCGAGCAGGTTGATGCCGTCGACCCCGAGCGCCTCGGCGTTGCGCGCGTCGGCGGCGATCTCCTCGATCGTCCCGCGCAGCAGGCAGGGGTGGTCGATCACCGTCCCGATGTAGGGACAGAAGCGCACCCCGGTCCCGGCGATGATCTCCTGGACGGGCTCGATCAGCGTGCCGCCGATCAGGTAGTCGGGCCGGATCTCGGCGGCCACCCGCGCCGAGGCCAGCGTCGCCTCCTCGGTCTCCGAGACCACCTCGAGGTAGCTCGTGTGCCCGTGGGCGCGAATATCGCCCATCAGGTTGGCGAGCTCGTCGCGGCTGAGACCGAGGTCCTTGCACCCGACGTGGCGGATCCCCGTCTCCGCGACCGACTCGTAGACCGCGCGCGCATCGGCAATCGTCCGGTCATCGCGGGTCAGCATGAAGATGAACTCGGGCCCGGCCATTCACGCTCCAGGTTGTCGGACAACTTGCGGGAGCCTAGCGGGCGCTGCCGAGGATGGCAAGGCCCAGACGAAGGTGTTCGGTCCGGCGCGTCCCCGCGCGCTCGCCGCGGCCCCCGACCGCCGCGGCCCCCGACTGCGGCGGCCCCCCGACCGCGCCGGCCCCCCGACCGCGGGCGGCCCCCCGACTGCGGGCGGCCCCCCCGACAGCGGCCGGCCTTCCCGACCGCGGCGGCCCCCCCCGACCGCGGCCGGCCCGTCCGACCGCGGCCGGCCCCCCCCGCCCCGGCAATCAGGAGGCTGGGCGGGAAACGTCCCTGTGAGTAGCGTTAGCCGCCCAGCCTCGTCGCGCGCCGCTCGCGCGCCCACCCGGCCCGCTCGCGCGGCGCGCCCACGCGGCTCGCGCCCGCGCGCCCACGCGGCTCGCCCACCCCGCGCGCCCACCCGGCCCGCTCGCGCGTCGCGCCCACCCGGCCCGCTCGCGCGGCGCGCCCACCCGGCACGCCCACCCGGCACGCCCACCCAGCACGCCCACCCAGCACGCCCACCTAGCACGCCCACCCGGCACGGCGACCCGCCCGACCGGCGTGACGGCTCCCACCACCCCGCGACCCACCACCCACCCACCACATGAAGTTGTCAGACAACCCTGTTAGTGTCTCGACCGTGCGCGCAGCGGTTTGGAACGGCCCGGGAGCGATGTCGGTGGAGAGCGCGCCCGACGTGAGATGTCCCGAGGACGGGGTCCTCCTCCGCGTCATCGCCTGCGGCATCTGCGGTACCGACGTGCGCTCGTTCTACAACGGCGACCGCCGCATCGCCCCGCCCTGGGTGCTCGGGCACGAGATCTCCGGCGAGCTCGTCGAGATCGGGCCGCGCGCCGAGCGCGAGGTCGCCGAGGCGGCCCTGAACGTCGGCGACGACGTGCACTGCATCTCCACGCTGTGGTGCGGGCGCTGCCGCATGTGCCGAAGCGGCCACGAGAATCTGTGCCTGCACGGCGAGCTCATGGGCTTCGACCACCAGGGGGCCTACGCCGAGCACGTGGCCATCCCCCAGATCGCGCTGAAGAACCTCTTCCGCATCCCGGCCGGGCTCACCCCCGCCCACGCCACCTTCGCCGATCCCCTGTCCGACGTCATCTGCGGGCACAAGGATCTCGCCATCACCCTCGACGACGTCGTCGTCGTCATCGGCGCCGGTCCGGTGGGGACGGCCCACGCGGCCCTCGCGCGCCTCCAGGGCGCCGGCCACGTGCTCCTCCTCGAGCGCACCGCCCAGCGCCTCGAGCTCGCCCGCGCCATCCTCGGAGACGAGCGCCTCCGCTACGTCGACACCGAGACGGAGGACGGGCCCGCCGCCGTGATGCGGGCCACGAGCGACTTCGGCGCCGATGTCGTCATCGTCGCGTGCTCGAGCGACGCCGCCCAGGAGGAGGCGATGCTCCTCGCCGCCCCCCGCGGACGGGTGATGTTCTTCGGCGGCCTTCCCAAGGGCACGACGGCGATCTCCTTCCCCTCCAACGTCCTCCACTACCAGGAGGTCCAGGTCCACGGCTCCTACGCCTCGCGCCACCGCGACCAGGTGAGCGCGCTCGACATGCTCGCCGCCGACATCGGCGGCATCTGCGCCGTCGTCTCGGAGATCATCCCCCTCGACGAGACCCCGGGGGCGTTCGAGCGGATCCGCGCCGGCGACGCACTCAAGCTCGTCGTGGCTCCGTGAGCACGAGCCAGTCGCTGCGCCACCAGCTCGCCCAGGAGCTGCGCGGCCTGATCCGCTCGGGCAAGCTCGCTCCGGGCGACAAGCTTCCCTCCGAGCCCGAGCTCGCCCACGAGCGGGCCGTCTCGCGCTCCTCGATGCGCGCGGCGATCACCATGCTCGAGGAGGAGGGGTTCGTCCGCCGCCGCCACGGCTCGGGCACCTACGTCACCCACCGGCCCGCGCTCAACAACGACCTGAGCCGCAACTTCGGCGTCTCCTCGCTCATCGCCTCGACCGGCCTCGAGCCCGGGACGGCCGAGGAGACGTGCGAGCTCGTCGCCGCGCCGTCCTTCGTCGCCGCAGCGCTCGGGCTCGACGAGGGCGCCGAGGTGTGCGAGCTCTGCCGCGTGCGCACCGCCGACGGGCGCCGCGTCGTCGACACCACCGACTGGTGCCGCGCCGATCACCTGAGTCCCGAGGAGCTCCACGACATCGGCGACGGCTCCGTGTACGCGGCCCTCACCGCGCGCGGCCTCGTCGTCCACCACGGCGTCGCCACCATCACCCCCGGTAACGCCGACGCCGAGACGGCCCGGCGCCTCGACGTGGCCCGCGGCGCCCTGCTCCTCACCATCGACCAGGTTGACATGACCGCCGAGGGGATCCCCGTGCTCGTCTCCCGCGAGCACCACCTCGCCGGCGCCTTCTCCTTCACCGTCGTGCGCCACGGCCCGGGGGTGGCGCCCGAGGTGTCGCGCTGAGCGACGACGCCCCGCTTGTCGTCGGGGTCGACGTCGGCTCGCAGGGGACGTGCGCGCAGGCGCTGGCGCCCGACGGGGGCCTCGTCGCCTCGACCTACGCGGCCCACGAGCTCGCCTATCCGCGCCCGGGGTGGTCAGAGCAGGACCCGGCCGAGTGGACGCGGGCGCTCGTGCAGACGCTCGCCGAGGTCCGCCTCGCCGCCGCCGGGCGCCCCATCGCCGCCGTGTCCTTCGGCTCTCAGCTCGACGGTCTCGTGGCCACCGACCGCGGCGGTCGCGCCCTGCGTCCGGCGCTCATCTGGTCAGATCGCCGCGCCGGGGCCGAGTGCGAGCGCGTGGCCGAGAGCGTCGACGTCGACGGTCTCCGCGCGCGCACGGGCTGCAACCTCGATCCCGGCCACGTCGCCGCCAAGATCGCCTGGCTGCGCGCCCACGAGCCCGACGTCGACGCCGAGGTCGCCACCTACCTGCTCCCGGGTTCATGGGTGGCGTGCCAGGCCTCGGGCGAGCTCGCCGTCGACCCCTCCAACGCCTCCTCGACGGGTCTGCTCGACCCGCGCCGGATGGTGTGGTGCGAGGAGGCGTGCGCGGCCTTCGATGTCGATCCCGCTCGCCTCGCGCCCGTCCGCCCCGCCCACGCCGTGCTCGGTCACATCGCGCCGTGGCTGCGCGAGGCCACCGGCCTGTCCGCCACCGCCCAGGTCGTCCTCGGCGCCGGCGACGAGATGGCCGCCGTGCTCGGCGCCGGCGTCGTCGAGCCCGGCGAGGTGTGCGATGTGATGGGGACGGCCGAGCCCGTGTGCGCGGTGACCGACGAGCCCGACGGCGATCCTCCCCCGCTCGTCGAGCTCCATCCCCACGCTGCGCCCGACCGGTGGCTGCTCGAGAATCCGGGCTGGCTCTCCGGGGGCGCCTACCGCTGGTTTCGCGACGAGCTCGGCGGCCCGGAGATCGCGCGCGCGGCGGCCACCGGGGCCGACGTCTACGAGCTCTTGAACACGCTCGCGCGGGGGGCGCCCGCGGGCGCCGACGGCGTCTCCTGGGTCCCCGCTCTGTCGGGGGCGATGACCCCGGAATGGAACGCCCGCGCCCGGGCCGGGTGGTACGGGCTCACCGCCGCGCACGGGCGGGCGCACATGGCGAGGGCCCTGCTCGAGGGCAACGCCATGGCCCTGCGCGACGTCGTCGAGGCGATCGCCGCGAGCGGTCTCGCCTTGAGCGGCCTCGTGTGCGTGGGGGGCGGCGCGCGCGGCGATCTCCTGCTCAGCATCCGCGCCCATGTGACCGGGCTTCCCGTGTGCCGGCCCCTCGACGTCGAGACGACGGCGCGGGGGGCGGCGATGCTCGCCGCCGCCGGGGCGGGTCTGCACCCGAGCGTGGCCGCCGCCGCCGGGGCGATGGCCGGGCCGCGCGCCGAGCCGCTCCAACCCGAACCCGAGCTCCGCGCGGTGTACGACGAACTGCATGCGCGCCACTTGCGCCTCTACGCTGCCCTGCGCCCGCTCTTCGAGCTCCAATGACCGACCCATCCGCGTTCACCGATCGCCAGCGCGAGGCCCTTGCCGAGTTCCCCCTCATGGCGGCGCTCCTCGGGCGCCGCTCGCGCCGCTTCCCGATGGGGGGCGAGATCCCCGACGGCCCCCTCGCCTACCGCTCCGAGCACGATCACGTGCCCCTCTCCGAGCTCGAGACCCTGCTCATCCTCGCCGTCATGGGCGGAACCACGGGCTGGCACTTCGGGATCACTCGCCACGAGCGCTACGCCCCGCATCTGGCCAACTACAACGGCGCCGCCGCCGGGCGCACCATCCCCTCGGCCGCGGGCTTCCACACTGCCGAGCTCTTCTACACCGACGACAGCGGCCTCTACTTCATGCCCACCCGCGACGCGGGCGCCCTCGTCCACCCCGAGGACGAGGAGGAGATCACCGCCGAGCTCATGGTCGCCCGCCACCGCGACCGCGTGCTCAAGCTCTCCGGTGAGCGCCTGCACCTGCCCCGCACCGAGCCCTATCTCGAGGGCCACAACACCTGGATCGCCAACGAGCCGGGCTCCCTGCTCGTGATCCCCGTCGCCGACATCGCCCAGCACCACATCGCCAACCTGTGCTTCTTCGCCCAGAACGGCTACTGCGTCTACGACGACATCAATCAGCGGCCGGTGCCCGGCCTCGAGGAGTTCGACGACTTGGTCGACACCGCCGCCCCCATCCCCCTGTCCTTCGTCGAGCAGTACTCGCTCACCGAGGCCACCGCCGAGCTCATGTGCTCGAGCTACAACGGTGCCCTCCTCCTCCAGGCCATGGGCCTCGGCGGCTGGTCCTTTGACGGGATCGAGCACATGGCCCTGCTCGGCGCCTCGGGCGAGGAGAATGTGCCCGGCCTCGGCTTCCGCTACGACACCGATCCGCGCTGGGGCACTCCGAATCCGACGGGGCGCACGGACGGGACCTTCCACGCCTTCTGCCCGCCGCACTTCGCCACCATGGCCGACGCCGTCGCCGCCTTCGCCGAGCGCAAGTTCGGCCCCGGCGGTCCCTACCACCCCGAGACGCCGGGCCCGTGGCTCGACTCGCGCGGAGTGCGCGCCTCGGCCGAGCGCCACGACGAGCGCTTCCTCGCCTGCGTCACGCGGCAGTGCGATTACACGCTCGAGACGTGGGGGAAGTTCCCGGGGACCGTGCCCAGCGTGTGGGTCATGAACTTCCTCCAGGCCCAGCACATCGACCTCGACTTCTACGACCGCTTCTTCAGGCCCGGGGCCTACCTCGACACTCACCGGCGCCACTTCGAGGTGTGGCATTAGTGCCCTGAACGCCGATACCCGCCGCGAGGCGCTGGCGAGCATGGCCGCGGGCGGCCTCGATCTCCTCGTCGTCGGTGGCGGCATCACCGGCGCCGGGGCGGCGCTCGACGCCGCCACCCGAGGGCTCAAGGTGGGACTCGTCGAGGCCGCCGACCTCGCCTCGGGCGCCTCCAGCAAGTCGAGCAAGCTCATCCACGGCGGCCTGCGCTACTTGGAGATGGGCGACATCGGCCTCGTGCGCGAGGCTCTGCGCGAGCGCGAGCTCCTGCTCACCCGCCTCGCTCCCCATCTCCTCGCGCCCGTTCCCTTCCTGTGGCCGCTGCGGCGGCGGGGGTGGGAGCGCCTCTACCTGGGGGCCGGCCTCGTCCTCTACGACACCCTGGGCGGCGCGCGCTCGGTCCCCCGCCATCGCCACCTCGGCCGCCGCGGCGCCCTCGCCGAGGCCCCGGGCCTCAACGCCACCGGCGTCGTCGGCGCCGTGCAGTTCTACGACGCCGCCGAGGACGACGCCCGCATGGTCGCC
>DASZKU010000172.1:0-13043 GCA_035552815.1 Solirubrobacteraceae bacterium
CCGTCGGCCCGTCGGCCCGTCGGCCCGTCGCCCGTCGGCCCGTCGCCCGCCGCCTCGTCGCCCGCCGCCTCGTCGCCCGTCGGCCCGTCGCCCGTCGGCCCGTCGGCCGCCGCTCCGCGGGCTCGCCGCCCCGTCGTCCCGCGGGTTCGCCGCCCCGTCGTCCGCGGGCCCGCCGCCTCGCCGCTCGCCGCGTGCTGCCCCGCCGCGTGGGCTTTAACCTCCCCGCCCGTGCCCGGCGCCCCCGACCAGCCCCTCGGCGTGCTCGCCTTCGGCGACTCGATCACCAACGGGGGCGGCGAGCTGCAATGGGGGGTGGCGCTGCAGTCGTGGGCCCTGTGGGTGGCGCGAGGGCTCGGGGTCCCGTACACGGGCTACGCCGTCGACGGCGCCGACGTCCACCACGTGGTGCAGTGGCAGATCCCCGCCTTCGAGTCGCTGACCGCGTATCCGCACGCCCGCTACGAGCTCGGCTGCCTGTACATCGGGGTCAACGACGTCCGCCGGCCCGACTTCGAGGTCAGGCGCTTCGCGAGCGACTACGCCGCCGCGCTCGACTTCCTCACCGCGCGCTGCCGGCGGACGCTGACCATGACCGCGCCGCTCGACCTCGGGCGCCCGCGCGCCGGGGCGAAGGTCAACGAGCTGAACCGAGCCATCGAGCGCGCCGCCGGCGAAAAGCGTGTGCTCGTCGTCGACCTGCGCGACCTGCGCTCGCGCAATCTGATCATGGCCGACCACATCCACCCGACCGCCCTCGGCCAGGTGGCGATCGCCGAGCGTGCCCTCGCCGTCCTCGAGCGCGACGGTCTCAAACCGGCGATCATGCCCACCTCGCTGATCAGCTACCAGACGACGCGGTGGGGGCGGCTGCGGGGCGACCTGACCTATACCTATCGCCGCGCCAAATTCGACGGGCGCGGGCAGATCACCCAGGCAGCCGGCCGCCGGCTTCGGTCGCGTCGCGCAGGCGGCGGGCGAGCGTCGGAGTGAGGGCGCGCTCGGCCATCTGCCAGCGCCAGCTCCCCCCGGCACGTGATGGGTCGTTCATCCGCGCCTCGCTCCCCAGCCCGAGGATGTCCTGAGCCTGCATCATCGCCACGCGCGCCGGAGAGCGCAGCGCCAGACCGATCAGGCCCCACCACGGCTCCTGCTCGGCGACCCCGAACTCGGCGAAAGCCCGTGACACGAGTGCGCGGCGCGAGGCAGGGAGCGATTCGTACCACCCGCGCGCGGTGTCGGTGTCGTGCGTGCCCGTGTACACGAGGCGGTGCTCGCGGTGGTTGGCGGGGTCGTGGGGGTTGCCCGGGTCGCCGGGATCGAACCCGAACTGAAGGACGATCATCCCCGGCAGGCCGAGGGAGTCGCGCAGGCGCTCGACCGGCGGGGTGATCACCCCGAGGTCCTCGGCCACGAAGGGGAGGGGGCGCTCGCGCCCGAGGTCCTCGGCGCCGAAGGGTAGGGGGCGCTCGCGCCCCACGACCTCGCGCCCCACGACCTCGCGCCCCACGACCTCGCGCCCCACGAGCTCGCGCCCCACGAGCTCGCGCTCGACGGCGTCGAAGAGCGCCCGCCCCGGCCCGCGCCTCCACGACCCCGAGGCGGCGGTGGGGGCGCCCGCGGGCACCGCCCAGTAGGCGACGAAGCCGCGGAAGTGGTCGATGCGCGCGAGGTCGAAGAGCTCGAGCGTGCGCCGCAGGCGCTCGACCCACCAGCGGTAGCGACGCCGGCGCAGCGCCGGCCAGTCGTACAGGGGGTTGCCCCACAGCTGCCCGGTCTTCGAGAACGAGTCGGGCGGCGCCCCCGCCACCAGCCCCTCCTGGAAGAGCTCGGGGTGGGCGCGATGGTCGGCGCTGTCGGGAGCGACGTAGATGGCGACGTCGCCGAGGATGCGCACGCCGCGCTCGGCAGCGTAGGAGCGCAGGGCCGACCACTCGCGATCGAAGCGGACCTGGTCGGCCACCGCTCGCCGGGCGGAGAAGCGCTCCCAGTCGCCGATCCAGTACGCCTGGCGCTCGCGGAAGTCGGCGATCTCGGCGGCGGACACGGGGGCGCGGGGATCGGCGAGGAGTCCGGGCCAGGCCGCGAAGGCCGAGCGCGACTTGTACGGGGAGCGAAACCGGTCGGGCGGGCCAAGGGGGAGGACCTGCCACCAGGACTGCCCGGCGGCGGCGAGCCAGTCGACGAATCGGTACGCCGGCTTACCGAGACGACCGCCCGGCAGCGAGGTGATATGGAGCTGGATGCCGCTCGAGCGCGGAAGGGCGGTCACAAAAAAGTGGTTTAGCGCATGCGGCGCACCGGATACCTTCTCAGGGTGCCCCTGCCCGCCGCTGGTCAACCGCCGAAGCGGATCGTCATCCAGTACCCGGTGCCCAGCGTCGATGGTGGGGCGTTCCCGGCCAAGCGCTGCGTCGGTGATGTCGTCACCGTCGAGGCCGACGTCTTCCGCGACGGCCACGACAAGCTCCGCACCGTGGTCCGCTCCAAGGCTCCGGGCCAGCGCCGGTGGCGCGAGTCCGAGCTCGAGCCGATCGACGATCATCTCGGCGGTGTGCGCTGGAGCGGAAGCTTCGCGGTCGAGAGCCAGGGTCGCTGGCTCTACACGGTGGAGGCGTGGACCGACGTGTTCGGCACCTGGCGCGACGAGCTCGAGCGCAAGCTCGCGGGCGGCGGCCAGACCGATCTCAGCGGCGGCCAGACCGATCTCAGCGGCGAGCTCTCAGAAGGCGCGGTGCTCCTGCGCGCGGCGGCGGAGACCGCGCGCTCGAAGGGCGACCGCGCGCTCATCGAGCATGCCCTGTCCGTGCTCGAGGACAAGGCGAGCGCCGAGGAGGTCAAGCACGACGTGATCCTCGGCGCCGAGCTCTTCGAGGCCGTCGAGCGCTCCCAGGAGCGCTATGGCGCGGTCACCCTGGACGAGCCCCTGAGCATCGAGGTGGACCGCATCCGGGCGCGCTTCGGCGCCTGGTACGAGCTCTTCCCCCGCTCCTGGGGCGGTCTCGAGGGGGTCAGGGAGGCCCTCCCCGGGCTCGCCGCCCTGGGCTTCGACGTCGTCTATCTGCCGCCCATCCATCCCATCGGCCTCACCAATCGCAAGGGCCGCGACAACGCGCTGACGGCGGCGCCGGGCGACCCGGGATCGCCGTGGGCGATCGGATCCGAGGAGGGCGGCCACGAGGCGGTGCACCCAGAGCTCGGCACGCTCGAGGACGTGCGCGCCCTGACCGAGGCCGCGCACGAGCTCGAGATGGACATCGCCCTGGACTTCGCGATCCAGTGCTCGGCCGACCATCCGTGGCTGCGCGAGCACCCCGAGTGGTTCCATCGCCGCCCCGACGGGACGCTCAAGTACGCCGAGAATCCCCCCAAGCGCTACCAGGACATCTACAACGTCAACTGGGACACGCCCGACTGGCGAGCCCTGTGGCAGGCGCTGCTCGAGATCATGCTCCAGTGGGTCGAGCTCGGCGTCAAGATCTTCCGCGTCGACAATCCGCACACCAAGCCCTTCGCGTTCTGGGAGTGGCTGATCCGCGAGGTCCACGCCCGCGACGGCGACGTCATCTTCCTGGCCGAGGCGTTCACCCGCCGCGCCGTCATGCGCCACCTCGGCAAGGTTGGCTTCAGCCAGTCCTATACGTACTTCACGTGGAAGAACGCGCGCTGGGAGCTGATCGAATACGTGAGCGAGCTCGCTTACTCGGGCGAGCAGGAGTACTTCCGGCCGAACTTCTTCGTCAATACGCCGGACATCCTCCACGCCTACCTGCAGCACGGCGGCCGGCCCGCCTTCGAGGCCCGGCTCGTGCTCGCCGCCACCCTGAGCCCGAGCTACGGCGTGTACTCCGGGTACGAGAACATCGAGCGCACGCCGGTGCGCGAGGGCTCGGAGGAGTACCTGCACTCGGAGAAGTTCGAGGCCAAGGAGCGCAAGCTCGGGGGCCCGCTGCTGGCGATGATGCGCACGCTCAACGAGGCGCGGCGAGCGAATCCCGCGCTCCAGGAGCTCTCGAACGTCACCTTCCTGGAAACCGCTAACGAGGCCCTAATTGCTTATGCGAAGCAGTCAGGGGGAAATACCCTGATAGCCGTGGTCAATATCGATCCCCATCAGGCCCAGGAAGGGGTCGCCGTGGTGCCCGCCGAGCTCGGCCTGCCGCCCATCTTCACCGTGCACGATCTCCTCAGCGGCGAGCGCTTCCAGTGGCGCATCGGCCCCAACTACGTTCGCCTCGAGCCCGGGGTGCGCCAGGCCCATGTGAACTTGGTGGAGACCATCTAGCGTGGTCGGCCCCCCGACCCTCACCCACCTGATCGCCCCGCGCCGGACCCCGCCCGAGCGCCGCGAGCCCGAGCCCGAGCCCGCGAGCGACGGGGCGCTGGCGCCGAGCCGGCAGTGGTTCGAGTCCGACCCGCTGTGGTTCAAGCGGGCGGTGTTCTACGAAATCCACATCCGCGGCTTCTATGACTCAGACGGAGACGGCCTCGGCGACTTCCGCGGCCTCACCGAGAAGCTCGACTACCTTCAGTGGCTGGGCGTCGACTGCATCTGGCTGCTCCCTTTCTACCCCTCGCCGCTGCGCGACGGGGGCTATGACATCTCCGACTTCACCGGGGTGCATCCCGACTACGGCACCGTCGACGACGTGCGCGAGTTCATCGACGCCGCCCACGCCAGGAAGATCCGGGTGATCGCCGATCTCGTCATGAACCACACCTCGGGCGACCACCCGTGGTTCCAGGAGTCGCGCTCGAGTCCGGAGAACCCCAAGCGCGACTGGTATGTGTGGTCGGACTCCGACGCGCCGTACCCGGACGCGCGGATCATCTTCGTCGACACCGAGAACTCGAACTGGACTTACGACCCCGTCGCCGGGGCCTATTACTGGCACCGCTTCTTCTCCCACCAGCCCGACCTCAACTACGACAACCGCGAGGTCCAGGAGGCGATGCTCGACGTGCTGCGCTTCTGGCTCGATCTCGGCCTCGACGGGCTGCGCCTCGACGCCGTTCCCTACCTGTTCGAGCGCGAGGGCACGAACTGCGAGAACCTCCCCGAGACCCACCAGTACCTCAGGCGCATCCGTCGCGAGATCGACGAGAACTACCCCGACCGGGTGCTCCTCGCCGAGGCCAACCAGTGGCCTTCCGACGTCGTCGAGTACTTCGGCCGCGGCGACGAGTGCCAGATGGCCTTCCACTTCCCGGTCATGCCGCGGATGTTCATGGCGGTGCGCCGCGAGGAGGCGGTGCCCATCTACGAGATCCTCGCCCAGACCCCGGAGATCCCCGACACCTGCCAGTGGGGGCTGTTCCTGCGCAACCACGACGAGCTCACGCTCGAGATGGTCACCGACGAGGAGCGCGACTACATGTACTCCGAGTACGCCAAGGACCCGCGCATGAAGCTCAACGTGGGGATCAAGCGCCGGCTCGCCCCGCTGCTCGACAACGGGCGCGACGAGATCCAGCTCATGACCGCGATCCTCTTCTCGCTCCCCGGCTCGCCCGTCATCTACTACGGCGACGAGGTCGGGATGGGGGACAACGTCTTCCTCGGCGACCGTGATGGTGTGCGCACCCCGATGCAGTGGACGGGCGACCGCAACGGCGGGTTCTCGACCGCCGACTTCGCCCAGCTCTACGCGCCGCCGCTCATGGATCCGGTGTTCGGCTACCAGGCGGTCAACGTCGAGGCCCAGCTGCGCTCCCCGAGCTCGCTGTTGCGCTGGGTGCACCGCTTCATCGAGCTGCGCAAGGAGCACCCGGTGTTCGGGTTCGGGACCTACGAGCCGATCGTCACCTCGAACATGCGCATCTTCGCCGTGCTGCGGCGCTGGGAGGACGACCTGGTGCTGTGCGTGCACAACCTGGCCCGCTCGGCGCAGGCGGTGGAGCTCGACCTCTCCGCCTACGAGCGCAGCCACCCGGTCGAGATGTTCGGACGTTCCCGATTCCCGCGGATCGGAAGCCTGCCCTACCTGTTGACGCTCGCCCCGCGCGGGTTCTTCTGGTTCCGGCTTGTCGACGAGAACGAGGAGGATGGCCGCGATGACTGACGAGGTCCAAACCCCGGTCGGGGAGTTACGGCACTTCCTCGACATCGACGCGCTCAAGGAGTGGATCGAGAACCAGCGGTGGTACGCCTCCAAGTCGCGGCGCGTGGCCTCGATCGAACTCGACGAGAGCATCGTCCTCTCCGAGGACCCCATGCTCCTCCTCGCCCTCGTCCAGGCCGTCTTCGCCACCGGTCAGCACGAGCTCTACCAGCTCCCGCTCGGCTTTCGCCGCGAGGGCGATGACTCGGGCCCCGAGGCGATCGCCGTCGCCGAGGGCTGGAGCGTCTTCGACGCCCTTGCCGACCCCGACCTGGCCCTCGAGCTCCTGCGCCATATCGATGCCTCGGAGGACCTCGAGAGCGCCGACGGCTGCCTGCGCTTCCGCCGCGCCGACGCCTCCCTCGGCGTGTCCGAGGACGCCTCCGTGCGTCCCGTCGGCGTCGAGCAGTCGAACTCCTCGCTCGTCTTCGGCGACGACCTCGTGCTCAAGATATTCCGCCGGATCGAGCCCGGCACCAACCCCGAGCTCGAGATGCTCCGCTTCCTCACCGCGCGGGGATTCCCCCACATCGCCCCCTTGCGGGGCTGGTACGAGTACGAGGGCCGACCGGTGGCGGCCACCCTCGGAGTGGCCCAGGAGTTCCTCCCCGACGCCCAGGACGGCTGGGAGCTTGCCCTCGACCGCATCGCCGAGGACCCCGAGGGGTTCCTCGAGCTCCTCGGCAGCCTCGGGACGGTGACCGCCGAGATGCACTCGGTTCTCGCTTCCGATGCCACCGATCCCGCCTTCATCCCCGAGGAGCCGAGCAACGAGGCCCTCTCGCTCCTCACCGCCACCATCGACGAGGACATCCAGAGGATCTTCGCCCGCCTCCCCGACGACGAGCGCCTCGCTCCCATCGCCGGGCGCGGCGCCGACGTGCGCGAGCGGCTCGCGCAGCGCTCGGCCATCAGCTCCGGCGGACATGTGATCCGCAGCCACGGGGACTTCCACCTCGGGCAGACCCTGTACACGCCCCGCGGCTGGGTGATCATCGACTTCGAAGGCGAGCCCGCTCGTCCGCTCCCCGAGCGCCGCCAGAAGCGCTCGCCCCTGCGCGACGTGGCGAGCATGCTCCGCTCCTTCGCCTACGCCACCTCGGCGCTCGAGATCCTCCGCGGGCGCCCGGCGCCCGAGGACTTCGAGGAGCGCGCGCGAGAGACCTTCCTCGAGCACTACTTCGAGACCGTTGAACCCACCCTGCTCCCCGGAGGGCCGGCCGCGGTGGCCAACCTGCTCTCGATCTTCGAGCTCGAGAAGGCCATCTACGAGCTCCAGTACGAGATCAACAACCGGCCCGACTGGGTAACCATCCCCGTGGCCGGGATCGTGCGCATGCTGGAGTCCTCATGAGCGTCACCACCTCAGAGCTCGACGCCGTCGTCCGCCGCGAGCACTCGAGCCCCCACGCCGTCCTCGGCCCCCACCCGGCAGACGGCGGGGTGATCATCCGCGCCTACCGTCCCGGGGCGGCGAGCGTGGCCGTGCGCCTCGAGGACGGCGGGCGCACGGTGGCGCTCGAGGAGATCCATCCCGGCGGCGTCTTCGAGGGGCTGATCGAGGGGGCGGAGGTGCCGGTGGGGTATCTGCTCGAGGTTGACTACGGACCCGGCGGCACCTTTACCGTCGAGGACCCCTACCGGTTCTCGCCCACCCTGGGCGAGCTCGATCTCCACCTCATCGGCGAGGGCCGCCACGAGGAGCTCTACGACCGGCTCGGATCGCACGTGCGCACGCACGAGGGTGTTCGGGGGACGGCGTTCGCGGTGTGGGCCCCGGCGGCGCGGGCGGCGAGCGTGGTCGGCGACTTCAACTCCTGGGACGGGCGCCTGCACGCCATGCGCTCGCTGGGCTCGGGCGGCATCTGGGAGATCTTCCTCCCCGGCGTCGAGGACGGTGCCTGTTACAAGTACGAGATCCTCACCACCGCCGGCGACCTCACGCTCAAGGCCGATCCCTTCGCCCAGCGGACCGAGGTCCCACCGAAGACGGCGTCGGTCGTCTTCGAGCCCCACTACCAGTGGAGCAGCGAGGACGGCGAGTGGCTCGCGCGCCGGCGTGCGGACGACCCGCTCTATGACCCGGTGTCGATCTACGAGGTCCACCTCGGCTCGTGGCGTCTCAACACCCTTGACGGGAACCGGCCCCTCACCTACACCGAGCTTGCCGACGAGCTCGCCGCCTACGTGCAGGACATGGGCTTCACCCACATCGAGCTCCTCCCGGTGATGGCCCACCCGTTCAGCGGCTCGTGGGGCTACCAGGTCACCGGCTACTTCGCGCCCACCCCAGCCTACGGCTCGCCCGACGACCTGCGCCACTTCATCGACCGCATGCACGAGCACGGGATCGGGGTGATCCTCGACTGGGTTCCCGCGCACTTCCCCCGCGACGAGTTCGCGCTCGCGCGCTTCGACGGCACCGCGCTCTACGAGCACGCCGATCCCCGGCGCGGTGCCCACCCCGACTGGGGGACCCTGGTCTTCAACTATGCGCGCCACGAGGTGCGCAACTTCCTCATCTCCAACGCCCTCTTCTGGCTGCGCGAGTATCACGTCGACGGGATCCGCGTCGACGCCGTGGCCTCGATGCTCTACCTCGACTACTCCCGGCGCGAGGGGGAGTGGGTGCCCAACCAGTTCGGCGGCCGCGAGGACCTCGAGGCGGTGGCGTTCCTCAAGGAGCTCAACGAGGTGCTCTACGGGCACGAGCCCGGGATCATCTCCGCCGCCGAGGAGTCGACCTCGTGGCCCGGCGTCTCCCGGCCCACCTACCTCGGCGGGCTCGGGTTCGGCTTCAAGTGGAACATGGGGTGGATGCACGACACCCTCGAGTACTTCCAGCAGGACCCCATCTACCGTCGCTTCCACCACCACGAGCTCACCTTCAGCCTGCTCTACGCCTTCTCGGAGAACTTCATCCTCCCCCTGTCCCACGACGAGGTGGTCCACGGCAAGGGCTCGCTCGTGCAGAAGATGGCCGGGGACCGGTGGCAGAAGCTCGCCAACCTTCGCACCCTGTACGCCTACATGTGGGCCCACCCGGGCAAGAAGCTCCTGTTCATGGGCTCGGAGTTCGCCCAGGAGCGCGAATGGAGCCACGAGCGCTCGCTCGACTGGCATCTCCTCGAACAGCCCGAGCACGCCGGCATCCAGGCGCTGGTGCGCGACCTCAACCGCCTGTACCGCGAGGAGCCCGCGCTCTACGAGCGCGACGCCGATCCCTCCGGGTTCTGGTGGCTCGAGCCCAACGACGCCGACCGCAACGTGCTCGCCTTCGCCCGGGCCTCGCGCGACGGTGAGCGCGTGCTCGTGTTCGCCGCCAACCTATCGCCCATTCCCCGCGAGCATTACCGGCTCGGCCTGCCCCGCGCCGGCCGCTGGCGCGAGGCGCTGAACACCGACTCGACGTTTTACGGCGGCAGCGACGTGGGCAACCTCGGAGGCATCGAGGCCGAGCCCATCCCGTGGAACGGACAGCCGGTCTCCGCCGAAGTCACGCTGCCGCCGCTCGCCGGGGTCTGGCTCGTCCCGGACCGCGACTGAGGGGTGCACGCGGCGAAATATCCCTGGGAGGAGGAACTCGGCGCGCGCCCGCTCGGCGACGGGCGCTGTGAGTTCCGCGTGTGGGCCCCGCGCGCCTCGGACTCGGTGGCGGTGCGCCTGCCCACGGGCGACGTCGCGCTCGAGCACGCCGGCTTCGGCGTCTACCAGGGAGTGGCGCCGTGCCAACCAGGCGAGGACTACTGGTTCGTCCTCGACGGGCAAGCGCAACCCGACCCGTGCACGCGCTGGCAGCCCGAGGGGCTGCGCGGCCCCTCGCGGGTCGTCGACCCGGCGGGCTGGGGCGGGCTCGGGGCCCCGTTCACGGCGCCGCCACTACGCGAGCTCGTGCTCTACGAGCTCCACATCGGCACCTTCACGCCTGAGGGGACGTTCGACGCTGCCGTCCCGCACCTGCGCGAGCTGGCGTCCCTGGGCATCGGAGCGATCGAGATCATGCCCGTGGCCGAATTCCCCGGTGCGCGGGGCTGGGGCTACGACGGTGTCTACATCTCGGCGGCGCAGTCCTCCTACGGCGGCCCCGAGGGGCTCGCCCGCCTCGTCCACGCCGCCCATGCGGCCGGGCTCGCGGTCATCCTCGACGTCGTCTACAACCACCTGGGGGCCTCGGGGGTGCAGGCGATCGAGGCCTTCGGGCCCTACTTCACCGAGAAGTACGAGACGCCGTGGGGGCGGGCGATGAACTACGACGACGCCGACTGCGACCCGGTGCGGGAGTGGGTGTGCCAGAGCGCGGTCGGGTGGGTCCGGGACTTCGGCATCGACGGGCTGCGCCTCGACGCCATCCACGCCATCTTCGACTCGAGCGCCGAGCACATCGTCGCCGCGATCGCCCGCCGCGTTCACGAGGCCCGCGAGGGCGCGCTCGTGATCGCCGAGAGCGGGCTCAACGACCCCAAGGTCATGCGCCCGCGCGACCGCGGCGGGTACGCGTGCGACGCCGAATGGGCCGACGACTTCCACCATGCGCTGCGCGTGCTCTTGACCGGATACCGAGAGGGCTACTACGAGGAGTTCGGGCGCGTCGCCCAGCTCGCCAAGGCCTTCCACCGACCCCACGTGCACGATGGCGACTATTCGAGCTTCCGTCGCCACCGCTTCGGCGCCCCCGCCGACGACGTGCCCAGCGATCACTTCGTCGTCTTCGACCAGAATCACGACCAGGTCGGCAACCGCGCCTACGGCGACCGGCTCCCCGCCGCGGCTCGGCCCCTGGCCGCCTTCTGCGTGCTCCTCGCGCCCTTCGTGCCCCTGCTCTTCATGGGCGAGGAGTACGGCGAGGAGGCGCCCTTCCAGTTCTTCTCAGACCACATCGACGAGGAGATCGCCACCGCCACCCGCGAGGGGCGCCGGCGCGAGTTCGCCGCCTTCAAGCAGTTCGGCCAGGAGATCCCCGACCCCCAGGCCGCCTCGACCTTCGAGGCCTCGAAGCTCACGCGCTCGGGCGACCCCGAGCTCGCGCGCCTGTACCGCGAGCTCATCGCCGCGCGGCGCGAGCTCCCGCCCGGCGACGCCGACGAGATCGCCTTCGACGAGGACGCCGCCTGGCTGCGCGTCAGGCGCGGGGACTACGAGCTCGCCTGCAACTTCGCGCCGGGCCGCGGCCGCGTGCCGTGCCAGGGACCCGAGATCCGCCTCGCCACCGATTCCGACGCGCGGACGGGAGACGGACACGTCGAGCTCGCGGCGTGCTCGGGCGCGCTCCTCAGATCACGATAGTCTCGCGACCGATGACGGAGGTCTGGCCCGGCCATCCCTTCCCACTGGGGGCCACGTGGGATGGCCACGGAACGAACTTCTCGATCTTCACCGAGAACGGTGAGGGCGCCGTGCTCTGCCTGTTCGACGACGAGGGCAAGGAGACCCGGATCGAGATGGCCGAGCGCACGGCGCTCAACTACCACTGCTACCTCCCCGGCGTGGGCCCGGGCCAGCGCTACGGCTTCCGCGTCCGCGGGCGCTACGACCCCGCCGAAGGGCACCGCTTCAACCCCGCCAAGCTCCTCATCGACCCCTACGCGAAGTCGATCGAGGGCATCGTCGACTGGAACGAGGGCGGCACCGTCATTCCCTACGTCCCCACCGGCGAGGACGATGCCGACCTCGAGGCCGACGACGAGGACGACGCCGAGGCGATCCCCAAGTCGGTGGTCACCGGCCAGGGCTTCGACTGGGAGGGCGACCGGCCCCCCCGCATCCCGTGGGCCGACACGGTGATCTACGAGACCCACGTCAAGGGCTTCACCAAGCTCCACCCCGAGGTCCGCGAGGATCTCCGCGGCACCTACGCCGGGCTTGCCTCAGAGCCCGCGCTGGCGTACCTGCAGTCGCTGGGGGTGACCGCCGTCGAGCTTCTGCCCGTCCACCACATCGCCGACGAGTCCTTCCTCGCCGAGCGGGGCCTGACCAACTACTGGGGGTACAGCACGATCGGCTACCTCGCCCCGCATTCGGAGTACTCGGCCTCGGGCCGGCTGGGCGAGCAGGTCACGGAGTTCAAGGGGATGGTCAAGGCGCTGCACCGCGCGGGCATCGAGGTCATCCTCGACGTCGTCTACAACCACACCGCCGAGGGCAACCACCTCGGTCCCATGCTCTCCTTCAAGGGCGCCGACAACGAGTCCTACTACCGGCTCGTGCCCGACGACCTGCGCCACTACATGGACTTCACGGGCACCGGGAACTCGCTCAACCCCGTGCACCCGAGCGTCCTGCGCCTGATCATGGACTCGCTGCGCTGCTGGGTCGTCGAGTGCCACGTCGACGGGTTCCGCTTCGACCTCGCCTCGGCCCTGGCCCGGGAGTTCTACGACGTCGACCGCCTGTCGGCCTTCTTCGACGTCATCCACCAGGACCCCGTGCTCTCCCAGGTCAAGCTCATCGCCGAGCCCTGGGACGTCGGCCCGGGCGGCTACCAGGTGGGCAACTTTCCCGTCCTGTGGTCGGAGTGGAACGGGATGTACCGCGACACCATGCGCGACTTCTGGCGCCTGCACGCGAGCACGGGCGACTTCGCCGCGCGCCTCACCGCGTCCTCTGACCTCTACGCCGACGACGGCCGCGACCCCTTCGCATCGATCAACTTCATCACCGCCCACGACGGCTTCACCCTCGCCGACCTCGTCGCCTACGAGCACAAGCACAACGAGGCCAACCTCGAGGACAACCAGGACGGCACCGACGACAACCGCTCGTGGAACTGCGGCGTCGAGGGTCCCACCGACGATCCCGATGTGCTCACGCTGCGCGCTCGCCAGCAGAGGAACTTCCTCGCCACCCTGCTCCTCTCCCAGGGCACGCCCATGCTCCTGGGCGGCGACGAGATGAATCGCACCCAGCACGGCAACAACAACGCCTGGTGCCAGGACAACGAGATCTCGT
>DASZKU010000173.1:0-10739 GCA_035552815.1 Solirubrobacteraceae bacterium
CATCACCCTTATCAAGTCGCGCGCTCACCCCATGATCACCCCCCTCAGGGGACGACACCGTGCCCACCGGCCATCAATATGGTGGAGCAGACTTCCTCGGGACGGCAGAAGGGGTACACGAGAGCGGGGCATCGAGGCCCCGCTCTTCGTTTAAGCGCCGGCGGCAGCCGGTTACGCGGCGGCGGCCGCCACCACCGAGGTGGTCCAGTCGATCACCGCGGTGGGCCTGACGATGTGCTTGGTCATCCCCAGCTCCTTGGTCTCGAGCCCGAGCGCGAGACCGACGAGCTGGGGGAGATGGAGCACGGGCATGCCCAGGTCGCGCGCGACCACCTTCGAGGCGGCCGGCTGCTGGAGGTCGAGGTTGAGGTGGCACAGGGGGCAGGGGACGACGAGGCAGTCGGCCTCGGCGTCGATGGCGTCCCCGAGATGGCGTCCGGCCATGGTCAGCGAGGCGTGCTTGTTCATGGTCACGATCGGGAACCCGCAGCACTTGTAGACCCCGGCATAGTCGATCACCGTACCCCCGAGGGCCTCGATGACCATGTGCAGATAGCGGTCGCGGGGGTGCTCGTCGTCGACCCCGAGGCGCTCGGCGGGCCGGACGATGTAGCAGCCGTAGAAGGGCCCGACGCGGAGATTGGTGAGGGGGCGCTTGACCTTGGCCTGGAGCGTCTCGAGGCCGATCTCCTCGACCAGGAGCCAGAGGAAGTTCTTATTGGTCAGCGGGCGCGCGGGGTCCTTTTCATAGCTCAGACCCTCGCTCGCGAGATTGCCGTTGACGTGCTCGCGGTACTCGGTGTTGGCGTCGAGGCGCTCCTGGCACTCCGACTGCGCGCCCTGGCAGGTCGAGCAGATGTTCATCATCAGCTCGCCGTCGGTCTGCTGGGCGAGGGCGAAGGTGCGGGCGTTGAGGGTGTCCGCCAGCTCCTGGTTGTGCTCGGCGATGACGCCGGCGCCGCAGCACGCGGCCCGGTCGAGCTCGATGAGCTCGAGGTCGAGCAGGGGAGCGACCTTGGCCATCGATCCGTGCAGCTCGGGGGTGAACCCGCGGCTCACGCACCCGGGCCAGTAGGCGACCTTCATGTGGACTCGCTTTCGGTCTTGCTCGCCCCGAAGGTGGGCGACTTGTCGGCTGGGGGATCGACGGCGCCATCAATGGAATCGGCGCCAGCCGATTCCACATCCTCATAGCCCACGATGTAGAGGTTGAGCTCGAAGCGCTCGGGCTTTGCCTCGATCGACTTGAAGATCTCCTTGACCGCCTTGGGGGCCTTGTGGGGGTGAAGGAGAGCACCCGCGGGGGTCATCTTGCCCCGCGCCATCGCCTTGATCGCGGTGGGCATCGACTCGATGAGCTCGGGTGCCGCGCGCGGGTGGAACTTCCCGCCGTAGGAGTCGGGCAGGAGGTCGGCCTCGTGGAGGAGGCCGTTGCGCTGGATGTTCTTGACGAAGGCGTGCTCGTGGCGCGCGCCGTTGTTGTCGTCCTCGATCTCGAAGTCGTTCCCGGCCCGGCGGCGCAGGCGCATGATCTGGCTCATGGGGGCGACGCCCTTGGGGCACGCGTCGATGCAGTTGAAGCAGTGGGTGCAGTCGTAGATCCCGTGCTCGTCCTCGGCGAGATCGGTCAGTCGCTCGAGGGGCTCGGCGTCGCGGGGATCGCCGACGAAGCGGTAGGCCTTGGCCAGCGCCGCCGGCCCGATGAACCCGGGGTCGACCTCCATCGACAGGCAGTCCGAGACGCACGCCCCGCACTGGATGCACGCCATCGACTGGGTGACGTCGACCATGTTCTCGTGGGGGACGATGTACTCGCGCTCGGGGACCGGCTCGCGGTTGATGAGCCACGGCGTGACCCGGCGGATCTTTTTCCAGTGCACGGCGTCCATGTCGACGATGAGGTCGCGGATGACCGGCATGTTCCCCATCGGCTCGACGGTGATCGGCTGCCCGGGCGCTCGCTTCTCGGCCTCGGCCAGGTGCGTGTTACAGGCGAGGCCGGGCTTGCCGTTGATGCGCACGCCGCAGGAGCCGCAGATCGCCGCCCGGCACGAGCAGCGGATCCCGATCGACCCGTCCTCGTCGGCCTTGACCCGGAGGATGGCCTCGAGCACCGAGCTCACGGGCTTCATCTCGACGGTGTGCTCCTCCCAGTAGGCGGCCTCGCCCGACTCGGGGTTGTAGCGGCGGATCCTCAGCGTGTAATCGGGCATCGCAGCCTAGTAAGTCCTTTCCTGCGGCTCCCACCGCGTGATCGTCACCGGCGAGTAGTCGATCGTGGGCACGTCGCTGCCGTTGACCGACACGTCGATGTGCTTGAGCCATTCTTCGTCGTTGCGCTTGGGGAAGTCGGTGCGGAACTGGGCGCCCCGCGACTCCTTGCGCTCCTGCGCCGCCACCAGGATCGCCTCGGCCACGTCGAGCATGTACCCGAGCTCGATGGCGGCGATCACGTCCTGGTTGAACACCGTGCCCCGGTCGTCGATTCCCGCCTTGGGCGCCTCCTCCTTGAGCCGGCGGACGATCTCATGCGCCTTGGCCAGGCCCTCGGCGTCGCGGAAGACGGCGCAGTAGCGGTTCATCGTCGTCCCGAGCTCTTCCTTGATCGCGGCGATGCGCCGGCCGCCGTTCTCGCGGTTGATGATCGCGGCGATGTTCGCCTCGGCGTCGGCGAGCTTCGAGGACGGCGTCGAGGGCATGGGCATACGCTTGGCGCGAGCGGCGGCGTGCTCGCCCGATCGGCGCCCGAAGATCAGGGTGTCGAGGAGCGAGTTGGCCCCGAGCCGGTTGCCGCCGTGGACCGAGACGCACGCCACCTCGCCGGCCGCGTACAGGCCCGGGATCGTCGTCTCCCCGAACGAGTCGGTCTTGACTCCGCCCATGATGTAGTGCATGCCGGGGCGGATGTGGATCGGCTCGCGGGTGATGTCGACGCCCGCGAAGTCGCGGCCGATGTTGACGATCTCGCGCAGCGCCTCGAGCGTGCGCTTGCGGGGCACCTTGGTGATGTCGAGGGCCACGGTGCCGTCGGGAAAGCCCCGGCCCTCGTTGATCTCGGTCTGCTCGGCGCGGGAGACGACGTCGCGCGAGGCGAGGTCGAGCTTGTTCGGCGCGTACTTCTCCATGAAGCGCTCGCCGCGCGCGTTGAGGAGCCACGCGCCCTCCCCGCGTGCCCCCTCGGTGATGAGAAAGCCGTTCTCGGCCAGGGTGGTCGGGTGGTACTGGACCATCTCCATGTCCATGAGCTTGGCGCCGATCCGGTACGCCTGGGCGATGCCGTCGCCGGTGACGATGAGGCCGTTGGTGGTCGGCTTGAAGGCCTGTCCGGCGCCGCCGGAGGCAAGGATCACCGCCTTGGCGTCGAACACCTCCATGCGTCCGTCGCGGAGATTGCGGCAGATCGCCCCCACGCAGTGCCCGGCCTCGTCCCGGAGCAGGTCGGTGGTGAACCACTCCTCGTAGCGGTCGACCGTCGTCCAGTGCTTCATGAGCTGCTCGTAGAGCACGTGGAGGATCGCCTGGCCGGCGATGTCGGCCACGTAATAGGTGCGCGCCTGCGAGGCGCCCCCGAACGCCCGCGTGCCGAGATGGCCGTCGTCGGAGCGGTGGAAGGTGACGCCGATGTGCTCGAGGAAGAGGATCTCGTCAGGCGCCTCGCGGCACATGATCTCGATCGCATCCTGGTCGCCCAGGTAGTCCGAGCCCTTGACCGTGTCGAAGGCGTGCGACTCCCACGAGTCCTCGGGATTGAGCGCGGCATTGATCCCGCCGGCGGCCGCCACCGAGTGCGAGCGGACGGGGTGGACCTTGCTGATCACCGCCACCGAAGCGCCCGCCCCCGCCGCGGCGAGAGCGGCCCGCTGGCCTGCCAGGCCTGCACCGATGATGAGTACGTCGTGTTGGGGCATGCCGATTCGATTCTATTCGTCGCCGCGCTTCGGGCCCCCGGTGGGTGGCGCCGGACTCACCGCCCACCGACTCGCCCGCGGCCGGGGGGCTGAGCGCGCGGCGACCCGACCTGTGATGAAAAAGTTGCCTCACACACCACTTTTTCATCACAGGCCCCGCCCGCGCCCGCGCCCGCCCCGCGCGCCGCCCCCTACTGCGGCTTCATCGCGCCGCGCGGCCCACGCGGGTGGCGGAGCACACCCGTGAGGTAGTCGCGGTTCAGGCGCCCGATCACGCGGATCGAGATCTCCTTGGGACAGGCCGCCTCGCACTCGCCGAAGTTGGTGCAGCCGCCGAAGCCTTCGGCGTCCATCTGCTCGACCATGTCCTGGACGCGGGCGAAGCGGCCGGGCTGGCCTTGGGGGAGATGCCCGAGGTGGGCGATCTTGGCGCCGGTGAAGAGCATGGCGGCGCTGTTGGGGCAGGCGGCGACGCAGGCTCCGCAGCCGATGCAGATGGCGGCGTCGATCGCCTCTTCGGCGTCCTCGGGAGAGACGGGGTTGGCGTTGGGCTCGGGCTTGGGGCCGGTGCCGACGCCGGTGTAGCCGCCCGCCTGCTGGATCCGGTCGAGCGCGGAGCGGTCGACGATCAGGTCCTTGATCACCGGGAAGGCCCGGGCGCCGAAAGGCTCGACGGTGATCGTGGCCCCGTCCTCGAACTGGCGCATATAGACCTGGCACGTGGTGGTGCCAGAGCCCGGTCCGTGGGGGCGGCCGTCGATGCTCATCGAGCAGGCGCCGCAGATGCCCTCGCGGCAGTCGTGGTCGAAGGCGACGGCGTCGCCACCCTCGACGATCAGGCGGTCGTTGAGGGCGTCCATCATCTCCAGGAACGACTCGTCGGGCTCGACGCCGGCCACCTCGTAGGTCTCGAAGCCGCCGCGGGCCTCGTGCTCGGCCTGGCGCCACACGCGCAGGGTGAAGTTCACCGGTAGTTCCTCGCCGTGGGCTTGATCTCGCCCCACTCGAGCTGCTCGACGTGACGCACCGGCTCGGCGCCCGCACCGGCGTGCTCCCACACCGCCACGTGGGCGAAGCGCTCATCGTCGCGGATCGGCTCGCCGTCCGCGCCCTGGTGCTCCTCGCGCAGGTGGCAGCCGCACGACTCGTCGCGCACGAGCGCGTCGCGGCACATGAGCTCGGCGAGCTCGATGAAGTCGGCCACGCGACCGGCGTACTCGAGGCTCTGGTTCAAAGACCGCCCGTCGCCGCCGACCTTGAGCTCGGACCAGAAGCGCTCGCGGATGCCCGGGAGCGCGTCGAGGGCAGCAGACAACCCCGCGGCCGAGCGCGAGACCCCGCAGGCGTCGAGCATGAGCCTGCCGAGCTCGCGATGGAAGTGGCTCGCGGGCGTCGCGCCCTCCACGGAGAGCAGGCGCTCGAGACGACCATTGACGGCCGCCTCGGCTTCCGCGTAGGCGGGATCGCGCGGGTCGGCATGAGGCTGCTCGAGGCGGGCGAGATAGTCGGTGACGGCGTGGGGGAGGATGAAGTAGCCGTCGGCCAGGCACTGCATCATCGCGCTGGCGCCGAGGCGGTTGGCACCGTGGTCGGAGTAGTTCGCCTCCCCGATCGCGAAGAGGCCGGGGATCGTGCTCTGGAGGGTGTAGTCGACCCACAGGCCGCCCATCGTGTAGTGGGGCGCCGGGTAGATGCGCATGGGCACCTTCCACGGCGTCTCGCCGGTGATCTGCTCGTAGAGCTCGAAGAGGTTCCCGTAACGTGATGCCATCTCCTGCTCACCGCGCTGGGTGATGGCGTCGCGGAAGTCCATGTACACCGCGCGCCCGGTGGGGCCGACGCCGAGTCCCTCGTCGCACACATGCTTGGCGGCGCGCGAGGCGACGTCGCGGGGGACGAGGTTGCCGTAGCGCGGGTACAGCTCCTCGAGGAAGTAGTAGCGCTCCGCCTCGGATATCTCCCCCGGCTCCCGGTGCTCGCCGGCCGCGCGGGGAACCCACACCCGCCCGTCGTTGCGCAGCGACTCACTCATCAGGGTGAGCTTGGACTGGTGCTCGGCGGTGGCGGGGATGCAGGTGGGGTGAATCTGGGTGTAACAGGGGTTGGCGAACCCCGCGCCGCGCCGGTAGGCACGCCAGATCGCGGTGACGTTGCATCCCATGGCATTGGTGGAGAGGAAGTAGACGTTGGAGTAACCGCCGGTGGCGAGGACGACGGCGTCGGCGGGATGGGCGCGGGTCTCTCCGGTGACGAGATCACGCGCCACGATCCCCCGGGCGCGGCCGTCTGACACCACGATGTCGAGCATCTCGTGGCGCGTGTGCATGTTCACGAGGCCGGCCTTGATCTGCCGCGACAGGGCACCGTAGGCGCCCAGCAGGAGCTGCTGGCCGGTCTGGCCGCGGCAGTAGAAGGTGCGCTCGACGAGGACCCCGCCGAAGGACCGCGTCGCGAGCAGGCCGCCGTACTCGCGGTTGAAGGGCACCCCCTGGGCCACCGCCTGGTCGATGATCTCGGTGGAGAGCTCGGCGAGCCGCCACACGCCCGCCTCGCGCGAGCGGAAGTCGCCGCCCTTGATGGTGTCGGCGAACAGGCGGTGGAGCGAGTCGCCGTCATTGGAGTAGTCCTTGGTCGCGTTGATGCCGCCCTGGGCGGCGATCGAGTGTGCGCGCCGGGCGCTGTCCTGGTAGCAGAAGGCCTCGACGTGGTACCCCATGCCGGCCAGGGTCGCGGCCGCGCTGGCGCCGGCCAGGCCCGTGCCCACCACGACGATGCGGTGGTCGGCGCGGCGGCGCGGGCCCACGAGCTCGTGGTTGTCCTTCCAGATCCGCCACTTCTCCTCGATCGGTCCGTCGGGGATGCGGGCGTCGAGGTTCACCGCACGGCTCCCACGTGCGCAGGCGCTCCCGCCGGCTTGGGGAGCGCGCCGGTCCAGAACAGGGTGGGAACGAGCGCGAAGCCGATCACGGTGACGAGGGTGACGGCGGAGGCGAGGCGACGCCAGAACCAGTTGCGGTCGGGACCGTCGACGCCGGCGGTCTGGGCTCCGCTCCATAGCGCGTGGTTCATGTGGAAGCCGAGAAACACCATAGCCCCGACGTAGATGAGCACCAGCCACCACTTCTGGAAGGCGCCGTAGGCATTGGCGTACACGGTGCTGTCGTGCAGCGGGGTGGGGTGAATGGTGAGGGTGGTGAACTGAAGAACGTGGAAGATGACGAAGACGAGGATGACCAGGCCGGTGAGCGGCATCGTCCGGGCCGCGATCGTCGAGCGTATCCGCTTGGGCCGGTGCTCCCGGGGCTGGGCGGCGCGCGCCAGCCGGTAGAGCTGCGCCACCACGGTGACGTGGAGGACGAGGGCGGAGAAGACGACGATCCGCTCCACCCATAGGGCGAAGTCGTGGGGGAGGACAGGCGAGCCCACGGTGCGCAGGAAGTGGGCGTAGCCGTCGAGCGCCGCGTGGCCGTGACCCGGTCCCTCGATCGCCTTCAGGTTCCCGAGCATGTGGGCGACGACGAAGAGCGCGAGGATCGTCCCCGTCACCGCGGCGACGTACTTCTTGCCGATCGTCGAGTGCCAGAGCGTCCGCAGGCGATGCGGCCGGTAATCGGTGGCGTGACTGTGGGTACTCATGTGGCGGACGCTGCCCCCGGGCCCGACGAGCGATTGTATGGCGCTGAGCGTGCTAGCGGACGGGCGAGCCGAGTGCGGACTGCAGGGCGCGGCGCACGTGCTCGATGGTGATCACGCCCCGTAGCGTCCCCTCGCGATCGACGGCCATGAGGGCCCCGAGCCGGCCGAGCGGCTCTGAGTTCAGCAGCTCGTTGAGCGGGCGGTCCTCGTCGACGCGCCACGAGCGGGCGCCGCCGTCCTCGACCACCGCGCCCACCGTGAGCCAGCCCTCGCCGGTGTCGCGGGCCGCCTCGGCGCGCTCGTGGCGCACGATCCCCAGGAAGTGACCGCTGGGGTCGACGACGGGGAACCACGCCCAGCCGTAGCGCAGGAAGTAGGCATCGAGCGCTTCGGTGACGGCAGTGTCGGCGGGGATCGCCACCGGCTCGCGGTCCATGATGTCCGAGACGAGGACGGCGGCCACGCGCTGGGTGATTGCCGTCTGGGCAAGCGTTCCCCGCGCCGACTGGGCGATCAGGTACCCCATGGCGGCGAACCAGATCCCGGTGACGTCGCGCAGGGCGATGAGGATGACGATGCCCGCCGCACCGAGCAGCCAGCCGAAGCCCTGTCCGAGCCGGGCCGAGACCCGGGTGGCGCGGATCTGATCGCCGGTGAGGCGCCAGACGATGGCGCGGGCGATCCGGCCGCCGTCGAGCGGAAAGGCGGGGACCAGGTTGAAGACGAAGACGATGACGTTCATGACCAGCAGCCAGCTCATGCACAAAAGGACCGGGGTCTCCTTGACGTTGCTCTTGAGCAGGGCGGTGTCGAGGAGACGGTGGGGGCCGACGACGACGAGGTCGATGGCCAGGCAGAGCACGATGACGGCGAGGGTGGCCGCGGGCCCGGCGGCGGCGATGCGGAACTCCTCGCCGGGGTTGGTCGAGTCGCGGCTCATCTGGGTGATGCCGCCGAAGAGGAACAAGTCGATGCTCTTGACCTCGACGCCCTCGCGGCGAGCCGCCAGGGCGTGCCCGAGCTCGTGCACGATGAGCGAGGCGAAGAGGAGGAGAACGCTCGCCACCGTGGTGAGGTAGGCGACGCCGTCGGAGCTGGGCAGGACATTCCGGAATGGCCCCGAGAGCAGGTAGATCAACACGAAGAGGATGAGGAACCAGCTGAGGTCGACCCCGATCCGGATTCCGAACGCGTCGATCAGCTTGATCGAGCCAGAGCGGCGAAACATGCTGCAATAGTCGCATAGGTCCGCCTAAGACCAGCGGGGTCGGCTGGCCGCCACGAACAGGAGCGATACATGACGGAGATCGTGAAGGAGCTGCGGCGCCATCTGGCCGAGCTGACGGACCTGCGCAACACGGTGCAGCTGCTGCACTGGGATCAGCAGACGATGATGCCGCCGCGGGGCGCCGACCTGCGGGCCGATGAGCTCGGGACCGTGCAGCGCATCCTCCACGACCGCTTCGTCGCGGCGCAGACCGGGCGGCTCCTTGACGACGCCGAGGATCAGTGCAGCGACCTTCCTCCG
Source organism: Solirubrobacteraceae bacterium (assembly GCA_035552815.1). GTDB lineage: Bacteria > Actinomycetota > Thermoleophilia > Solirubrobacterales > Solirubrobacteraceae > Palsa-465. Next base: position 9,073 of record DASZKU010000173.1, read on the forward strand.
GACTCGGACGACTCCCGCCTGATCGTCGTCGTCAAGCGTCGCTGGGAAAAGGCACGTCGGGTACCGGGCGAGCTCGCCGCCGAGCTCGCCCGCGCGGCTTCGCTCGGCCAGGAGGCATGGGTCGACGCCCGGGCCCGCTCGGATTTCGCCGCCTTCCTTCCCCACCTGCGCCGGAACCTCGAGCTCAAGCGTCGCTACGTCGAATGCTTCGACGGCTACGACACCGCCTACGACATCCTCCTCGACGACTTCGAGCCGGGGATGCGCACCGCCGAGGTGGCAGCGCTCTTCGTCGAGCTCAAGGCCGAGCTCGTGCCTCTGATCGCGGCGGTGGCTGAGCACCCCAACGCCGTGGATGACTCGTGCCTGTACGGCACCTTCCCGATCGAAGGCCAGCGCCGACTCGTTACCGACGTCGTGACGCGGATGGGCTTCGACCCCGCGGGCTGGCGCCTCGACGATACCGTGCACCCCTTCGCCACGAGCCTCGGCTCCGGCGACGTGCGCATCACCACGCGCTGGGACGAGACGTTCCTCTCCATGGGGCTGTACGGCGCGATGCACGAGTGCGGCCACGGCCTCTACGAGGCGGGAATCGCTCCCAGCCTGCGGCGCACCCCGCTCGGATCGGCCGAAGCGCTCGGGTTGCACGAGTCGCAGAGCCGGATGTGGGAGAACATGGTCGGCCGCGGCCGCCCCTTCGCCGACTATCTGGCGCCGCGCATCGCGGACGTGTTCGCGGGCTCGCTCTCCGGCCTCGAGCCCGACGGGTTCTATCGCGCCGTCAACCGCGTGCACCCCACCTTCATCCGAGTCGAGGCCGACGAGGCGACTTACGGCCTGCACATCATCCTGCGCTTCGAGCTCGAGCAGGAGCTCATCGACGGCCGGATCGCCGTCGAGGAACTGCCCGAGGTGTGGAACGAGCGCTTTCGTCGCTATTTCGGCCTCGAGGTCCCCGACGATGCCCACGGGGTGCTGCAGGACGTCCATTGGGCGGCGGGCCTGATCGGCTATTTCCCCACCTATGCCATCGGCAATCTCGTGGCCGGGCAGTTCTGGGAGCGCGTGCGCAACGACCTGCCCGACCTCGACGCTCAGGCGTCGGCCGGCGAGCTCTGGGCGCTACGCGAGTGGCTGCGCGAGCATGTCCACCGTCACGGCTCGAAGTGGGGCGCCGCCGAATTGGTCGAGCGTGTCACCGGCGCCCCCATCGCCGTCCCGCCGTTCATGACCTACCTGAAGGCCAAGGTTGCCAGCGTCTACGGCGTGTGAGCGTATGCGGGCGAGCCTTCGGTATACATCCGGCGAGCCGAAGCCACCCGTGCCGACCCGACCGCGGTGGGAGCGATCCACTTCGCCGACGCGGTCATCGAGGAGATGAACCAGTGAGCGTGAGCCAATCCCCCGTACGCGTAGCAGTCACCGGTGCCGCCGGTCAGATCGGCTACGCCATCCTGTTCCGGATCGCGAGCGGCCAGCTGCTCGGCCCGGATACTCCCGTCCACCTAGCCCTGCTCGAGATCCCTGGCGCGGTGAAGGCGGCCGAGGGCACAGCCATGGAGCTCGACGACGGTGCCTTTCCGCTGCTCGCGGGGGTCGACATCTACGACGACCCGGTTGCCGCCTTCGACGGTGTCAACATGGCGCTGCTCGTGGGAGCGCGT